>NZ_JAKRFU010000008.1:0-296426 GCF_022347845.1 Pseudoalteromonas sp. McH1-42
TTTCTTATTTAGAACAACTAAATAGCAAAATTTTTGCCTTGTTATCGACCCTATTTTCTCGCCTCAAAATAGACCACTTAATTAAGCAAATTGGTATTAAACAGAAATTCCCAATTATTTGGGGTCTCATAATCCATCATCACCTGTAACTCACTCCCTGAGAAATTATATTTCACCCGCGTTATTACCCAGTCACCGTTAACGACTGTCCTGGCTCCTGTAATGTTATTAACTATCCATCGTACAGGGCATTGTCAAACTGTCCATGGACGTGTCTCGCTGCAATCAGTGTATGAGCTGCGAGCTGGTTTTTCAGCACTGCCGAACCTTGTTACTCACCGGGCAGCATAAAGTAGCTGGGTTCAGCGTTTAAGATCCGGCCTATTAGACTAAGGTCGCAGAATATGTTGTTTGTATGATTTTTGTTCGCTCTGTTACTCTGGGAGGGCAGGTCATCAACTCTTTAAACGTCGGTGCGGCCTGCGTTTACCGACAAATACAACATGGAAAAGGTAATGAAATATAAAAACTTATTAATGGCGCTGCCATTGCTTGGTGCAATGGAAGTCGCGCTTGCGGTGGACTGTAGTAACTTAACTGACTGGCAGGCTCAGAGTGTCTATACCAAAGGGGATTCAGTCACTTATCAGTCTGTGAGTTACACCGCAAAGTGGTGGACTCAGAATCAAAACCCCGCAAATAACTCTACGACTTATGCTGTATGGAATAAGGATGGTAATTGCGATGCAACTGAGCCGGTACCGTCAGTAACGGTCACCTCACCAAGCAATAACGCGAGCATTATTATAGGGACGCCTATCGATTTGACTGCATCTGTTTCTCATCCACAGAATGTTGCGATTGAGCGGGCTGAATTCTTTATCGATGGTACGCTGATTGCGACAGATAATACCGCGCCGTATTCTGTGCCCTGGCAAGCACAAGGGCTAGGCAGTCATCAGTTACAGGTATTTGCAGTCGATGCCGCAGGCGGTAGAGGGGAATCCAGCGCTGTAAACTTTACAGTCGCTGCCGATGATTTCCCGCCGGGTGATCCTAATTTTAAAATTGTCGGCTACTTCCCAAGCTGGCAGGGGGCTGTCAGTGATATCCAGTTTGATAAACTGACGCATATCAATTACTCATTCTTGTTACCTAACGCAGATGGCACACTTCAGCCACTTGAAAATTTGAGTAAAATGACAGCGCTGGTAAATTCTGCGCATGCAAACAATGTAAAAGTTGGTATTGCTATAGGTGGCTGGAATGGTGGCGATGACAGCGCATTTGAAACATTTGCTGCGTCGGCACAAGGTCGCACGACGTTTGTACGTGAAGTAATGGCCTTCGTAGAGCTACACAACCTGGATGGTGTAGATATGGATTGGGAATATCCAGATCCTGGTACCTCGGCGAATAACTACGCATTGTTGATGAAGGAACTGAGCGTAGAGTTGCGTGCTCGTGGTAAGTTCCTGACCGCTGCGGTTGTTGCGTTAGGCTATACAGGCGGTGGTGTTTTGGAGTCTGTATTCCAGGATATCGATTTTCTGAACCTGATGGCTTACGATGCGAACAATGGCAATCATGCGTCTATGCAGTATGCCAAAGACTCTATAGCATACTGGCAGAGTCGCGGTCTGAGTAAGGAAAAAACTGTATTAGGTGTGCCTTTTTATGCGCGTCCAACCTGGAAGGCATATCGGACTTTGGTCCAGGAAAACCCTGCTAATGCCTGCCGGGATACGGATGGCAGCAGTTATTATAATGGTATTCCAACTATCCGTGCCAAAACAGAATACGCAAAGCTTAATGCCGGCGGTATCATGAACTGGGAATTGTCACATGACAGCAAGGGACCGGCTTCATTGTTAACCGCAAAGTGGGAAGTCGCAAAGGGTCTGGCACCCAGCTACACCTGTCCGTAATACATCGATAAGTACGGAGTTCAGCAGCTAACCTAGTTGCTGAACTCACCTTCGATTAATAAAACCGTTTCAAAGTGTCCATATCTGGCAGCAAAGGCAGGCTTATCAGTTTGCTTTGCCAGAGCTGAATGACCTCGGATATGTCCTCGTAATGAGGGAGCAATAAATAGCTACCCAGCAGCACTACACCTATCTGAAGTACAGAGGCCAGCGGCGCACTGGTCGCAACGGGTTTGAGTGCACTGCCAAATGAGGCTTTCAATTCATTATTGTTGATGTCTACTGCGTAGCATTCATCGAGGATTAAATGGGTTAGCATGCCTAATACAACCATCACACCACACAACAGCGCAAAAGGCAGCCCTTTACCCAAATACAAAGGAATATTAACTGTGATGATGGCAAACATCAGCACAGACAACAGCGAATGGCTTGCGCCGCGGTGAATGGTATAGCTCTCAAATATAGGCTTCAGACCATACATGATGAGTAGATAGACGCCCAGCCCGGACAACCAGATGCTGAGCAGAGAATGAAACTCGATGGCCAGTGGCAGTCCAATGGCTGCACACAGTGCAAATATCGAAAACAAACTATTTAACGAGCGTGATTTGTCGGCGTCAAGATCTGGCAGAAGCCCAGCTAGCGCACCTAATATAAATAACAGCAGTATATCACTCATATCGGCAAGGCTGGTTGCCAGTATAACGGATGATGCGGCGGCACTAACTACCACCGCTGCTTTGAAGTGAGTTGCAAAATTGGCCACTAAGTAAACTTCCGGTTGTATGGAGAGTACACCAGCCACAAAATCGACTCTGTGGCTGCTCTATCGAGAGTGATCATAATGGCATTGTTATTGTTTTACTAGCCATAAAACAGGGGCTTACTTATAGTGATTGCCACAGCAGTGTGAACCACGCGATAAACAGAGTGATACTGCCAAGGGCAAAGGCGAGCGTACGCATTTTGAGGTTCTGGCCAAGTATATGCTCATAGCAATGCCAGTAACGTGCAGTAACGAATACTGTGCTGAATACATACCATAGTTGCCCTTGGATCCCCTGAATATGCAGCATCAGTAACAAGCAGATAAACAAAAGGGGTAACTGGAACTGGTTGTCATAACTGTTGGTCAATAATCGGATGCGCTCGGGAAAGCCTTCTTTACTGACAAAGCGGATGTCTGACAGTGTTATTTTGCGCTGATAGACAGCGCGGATCCGCAGACTGGCAGTTATAAACCACAATAGAGTATAAAGAGACACTAAAAAGAATATTGGGATGTGGATCCACATTGGGTTGTTCCTTCTGTAAATGAGATTGGCTTTACTTTATCTAATCAGGTGGCTAAGTTACTGTGTCAATATTGACGAAATTTGGGTTGAAAGTGACATGCGGATCGTACTTGTGTGCCCGCCGAAAGTGTTTGCCAGTGCACTGACTGGGGTGATCGACATATTAAACGTAGCTAATCAAGTTCTGGGGCGGTCTTTTTTTAGCTGGAAGATCGCTGCGCTAACCAGTGAACTTGAGGTTGTCAGTAGTCAGGGGCTGAAGATTCAATGCGACAGTACTTTGGCGGATTTACAAGATTATGATGCCATGATCTGGGTAGGCGCACAGTACAGTGGTCACAGTGCTTTATGGCAACAGTGTATGCAGGTTAAGGAGGCATTAAGAGGGCTTAATGATGTACACCGTCATTGTCGTTTTCACCTTGCTGGATGCTGCGGTGTTGCTTATCTGGCAAGTACGGGTTTACTCGATAAGCATCAGATCACGGCCAGTTGGTGGTTGGCTCCATTTTTTGCTAAGTATTTTCCTCATATTGACTTTAAATCCGATGAAATTGTTTTTCGCAGTAATGACGTTTATACCGCCGGCGCAGCACACAGCTATTTACATCTGATCCTCACGTTTATCAGCGATAGAGTAGGCAAAGAAGTGGCTGAGCAAATTGCTTCATGGCTGGCAATTCCACAAAAGTTTTCCAATCAAAATCAGTTTATTCGACTTAGTGTGTTACAGGACCATTCAGATAAGCAGGTCAAAGCGGTACAAAGGCTCATTGATGAAAATCTGCAGGATTCACTGACATTAAAACGATTGGCAGAGTCGGTATATATGTCTGAGCGAACTTTGATCCGGCGTTTTAAGCAGCATGTAGGGCTAACGCCTATAGATTATGTTCGATTAGTGCGGTTGGAGAAATCCAGATATTTACTTGCGAGTTCTGAACTGTCACAAGAGCAAATAGCCTATCAGGTTGGTTATCAGGATCCGCAAGCATTGGCGAGACAATTTAAAAAGCACTTTCAAATGAGTATGAAGGCCTTTAGAGAATGATAGTAATTTAGTATATGTTTTTTCTAAATGCTCTGTTATAAAAGTATTAAGTGCTATTGTGGACACTGCAATTATGAATGCTCACCTCTATCTTGCGGCGTTTTGCCTGACAACCCTTGTTGCCTGTGGTGGCGGCTCGTCAGACAGCAGCCCAACTTCAAATAATACCTCATCAAACACAACAACAGATACTCAAACTCCCCAGCAGGCTGGCGGAGATACTGAACAACCTACTCAGGAGCAGGGAGATAGCTCGCAAGGCGAGGGGAGCAATAATGCTTCTGAAGGAACTGATGAAACGCCGGAGCAGCAAAACACCCCGCCCGAGGTGATTGTCGATATCGCTCAGCCTGAGGTGATTAAAGGTGAGCCATTAACTCTGTCTGCCAACGTCGCAGACCCTGAAGATACTTCATTTAGTTATCTCTGGAAACAGTTGAGTGGGCCAGAAATTGAATTGGGTGATGTGACTGGTCCAACGCTGGTTATCACTTTACCAGAGACCTACCAGGCCGTTGGTGATACTTATCAATTTTCAGTCACGGTGACGGATCCACAGGGCGCAGAAACAACCTCTGAGATCGATGTTTATGCCAGTAATGCGATGTCAGATATTCAGGCTGCAGTGCTCTTACATCAGGGGACAATGGGGCCAACGCTGGAAGAGGTGAATGCAGCTACTGGCATGAGTGAAGAGCAATGGCTGGATGCGCAAATGGCATTACCGGCTACGTATCACTCTGCACTACTTGAAAACTATCCTGACAGAGATACGCCTTATCAGATAAATCGTATTGATGCCTGGTGGAAAGCCACATTGAATGCAGATGATCAACTGAGACAACGTGTGGCTTTTGCATTGAGCGAAATTCTGGTGGTCTCGGATGCAAACAATGCATTAAAAGGTGAACCGGAAGGCATGCTTGCCTACTACGATCTGTTGATTGAGCATGCGTTTGGCAACTACCGGGCACTGCTTGAAGCTGTGACTTTATCGCCTGTGATGGGGACCTACCTCAGCCATCTTGGTAATGAGAAGGCAGATCCTGAACGTAATATCCGACCTGATGAAAATTACGCACGAGAGGTCATGCAATTGTTTACCATCGGGCTGGATTTGCTCAATCTGGATGGTAGCATCATGCGTGATGACAACGGCCAAAGTATCCCGACCTATTCTCAGCAGGAAATCACCGGGTTTGCACGTGTTTTCACGGGCTGGACGTTTGCATTCTCGGCTCGCTGGAATCGCCCAAGTCGTAATTTTAGTCTGCCTATGCAAGCATTTCCTGACTATCACTCAGAGCTAGAAAAGACACTACTGAATGGAGAAGTGATCCCGGTCGGTGTTGGGCCAGAAGACTCTATGCAGCTCGCTTTGGATAATTTATTTAATCATAGCAATGTTGCTCCCTTTATCTCCAAGCAGCTTATTCAGCGATTGATCACCTCAAACCCTACTGCTCAATATGTAGAACGCGTTGCTATGGTATTTAATGACAATGGGAGCGGTGTGCGGGGAGACCTCAGTGCTGTGATCCGTGCCATTTACCTTGATGATGAGGCGCGACGGTATGGATCTGTTCTGGCGCATCAGGGAAAAATAAAAGAGCCACTGCTTAAAGGGGTTCAGATGTGGCGTACACTGGATGCACACAGTGAGGAAGGTAACTACTTCACCTGGAACCTGGATGACAGGTTTGGTCAGGGCCCTATGCTATCACCTTCGGTATTTAACTTTTTCAGGCCAGATCACCAACCAGCGGAATTGAGTGAGCAAGGGTTATTTGCGCCTGAACTACAGATAGCGAATGATGCAGCAATGATTGGCACGTTAAACCAACACTACAGCGACTTGGTCTGGCGCATGGCTGAGCGCCACGATACGCTCAATCCATCGGCAATTTATTTGTATGGCCATAGTGATATCGCATTGCTAGAAGCCAGCGGCCTCAACGCGTTGCTCGACAGATATAATGTGCTGTACTTTGCAGGCAATATGTCACAAGCAAGCCGGGAAGCGTTTGTAGAGCTCGACGCGTACTTTGAGAATAAAAGTGCAGCGGACAGAGTTGGGCAGCTTTTGTTTATGGTGTCATTATCACCCGAATTTAACGTGCAGTATTAGGAGGCCGGCAAGATGAACAAGAGCAGAAGAGACTTTCTATCCCTGTGCCTGAAAGGAGGCATGTCGGCTGCAGCATTAACCAGTTTGCAGCTTCAGGCGCTGTCGGGCAGCATAGAGCAACGTAACTTTTCAGACTATAAAGCTCTGGTATGCGTGTACCTGTATGGCGGCAACGACTCCATGAATATGCTTGTTCCGCTGACGGGCGATCATCGTAGCTGGTACGAAGCAAGCCGGCAGAACCTCGCTGTGCAGGATGCGCTGTCACTGACAACTGCCAGCGAGTTTGAAGGTGGCGTTGGCCTGCATCCTGCGATGTCTTCATTACAGCCATATTTTGACCAGCAGACTTTGGCCTTTGTGGGCGGGGTAGGGACTTTAATCGCACCGACGTCCCTAGCTCAGTATCAGGCCAGGAGCGTACCATTACCGCAGCATCTGTTTTCGCATAATGATCAACAGGCAACCTGGATGCACGGCCAGGAAAAGCAAACGCTGAATACCGGCTGGGGTGCCAGGTTACTAGAGCGGTTAGATCAGGGCACGGTATTTGGCAGTAATATTACCGTAGATGGGGCAAACCCATGGCAAACTGGCATGAATACCAGTGCATTTGCATTGAGTAAAAGTGGTATAAGTAAAATTAACGCCCTGAGCGGTTATGAGCCGCGAGTAGAGCATGTAAGGCGCGTCATGCAAACCTTGTTTAACCAGACGTCTCATCCGCTGGCATCGGCGTATGGCAGCCGGTTAAATGGTTCTATCGAACATACTCTATACATGAACACTTTGCTGGAAGAAGCGCCTGTACTGGCTACTGAATTTGGCGAATCGAGTCTATCCGCGCAATTGGCAGCGGTCGCGAAAACCATCAGTATCCAGTCTCAGCTGGGTGCTAAACGACAAATCTTCTTTGTCTCTATGGGCGGATTCGATACGCATGATGAGCAGGAGTCTGCCCACCCGGCATTGCTGGGCGTGCTTGCACAAAGTTTAGTGGAATTCCAAAGTGCGATGGCTGAGCTTGAGCTGACAGAGCAGGTCAGTACATTTACCATGTCTGATTTTGGTCGTACATTAACCTCTAACGGAGATGGCACCGACCATGGCTGGGCAGGTAATCAGTTGATACTTGGTGGTGCGGTCAATGGCGGTGATGTGCATGGCGCTATGATGCCGCAGCAGCTCGATGGATCAAATGATGTTGGAGGCGGACGCCTGATCCCGGCATTCGGCAACGAACAGTATTTCGCACCGTTGGCACGTTGGTTTGGTCTTGCAGACAGCGAAATGACAGAGTTATTTCCGAATCTTAGTAATTTTGATGCGCAGGCACTTTCCTTGTTCAAAGTATAGTTGTGTAGTTTTGCTTCTGCGTCAGTCATGTTAGATTACTTCGTGAAATATCACGAGGTAATCTATGTCTTCTGTAATCGCACAATTCTTAAACGATCCCCGTCTGCTGCTTAATGCAGTCGGCGAGGGGATATACGGGTTTGATCTATCAGGTAATGCCGTGTTTATTAACCCGGCTGCAGAAAGAATGACTGGCTGGTCTGCCGACGATTTACTGGGCAAGAAAATTCATCAATACCACCATCATAGTTACGCAGATGGCACCCCTTATCCAGCGGATCACTGCCAAATTTATCGAACTATGTTTGACGGCAAAACCCGGCATGTCACAGATGAAGTGTTTTGGCGCAAAGATGGCAGCTGTTTTGCTGTGGAGTACACGTCGACACCCGTATATAAGGATGGCCAGGTTATCGGTGCTGTCGCGATATTTCGCGATATATCAAAACAAGTTGAGGCAGAGCGGGCGTTGAGAGACGCGCTCGAGCAAGTTCAGACGCTTTCTGAGCAACTCAAAGAGGAAAACAGCTATCTGCTGGCAGAGATTAATGAAGACTGGCAGGATTCCGGGTTGGTGGGCCAGAGTCATATTTTTCAGACTATGCTTGAGCAAATAAAGCTGGTTAGCCAGACCGATAGCACCGTACTGATCCTGGGTGAGAATGGCACCGGAAAAGAACTGGTTGCGAGGAATCTACATCGTCTGAGCTTAAGAAGTGCTCAGCCTTTTGTACGTGTTAACTGTGCTGCTTTTTCCCCCAGCTTGCTGGAGTCTGAACTGTTTGGCCATGAAAAAGGGGCGTTTACAGGAGCGAATGAAAGACGCAAGGGGCGTTTTGAACTGGCGCATCAGGGCACATTATTCCTCGATGAAATTGGCGAGTTGCCACTCGAAGCACAGAGTAAGCTACTGAGGGTGCTGCAGGAACAGGAGTTTGAACGTGTCGGGGGGAGCAAAACCATTTCAGTAGATATTCGTGTGATTGCCGCGACCAACCGAGATCTGTGGCAAATGGTAGAAAAAGGGGAGTTTAGAATGGACTTATACTACCGCCTCAATGTCTTTCCTATTAAAGTACCGGCGCTTAAAGAGCGGCTTGAAGACATTCCTTTATTATGTGCCAATATGTTATCGCGACTTAATGCTCGTTTGGGTAAGCAATTACGTGGTATCGCTAAATCTTCACTGGTAAAGCTTCAGGCTTACGACTGGCCCGGTAATATTCGTGAACTGCAAAATATTCTTGAACGTGAAGCCATATTAGCCACAGGCAGAACACTGCGGCTGACCCAGGCATTGGCTGCGACTATAGGAGAAGCGGCCGTATCTCAGGATCTATCTCTTGAACATGCCCAGCGGGAACACATACTCTCAGTCTTAGAACTTTGTCAATGGCGGGTGGCTGGCGAGCAGGGCGCAGCAGCATTACTGGGTATGCCAGAAAGCACTCTGCGATCAAAAATGAAGAAGCTAAATATTCAAAGAGAACGCGATATATAACGGGTGTTCGCGATATTTCACGAGTCTATGTTTTTCGCGAATATTAAAGTTTTTATAAAACAGCAAGTTAAAAACTTTCAGTTTGGTCTGAAACTTGCAAATTGTATTGGTGTGTTTCACTGATAATAAGCAAGTATTATGAAGTTCGATATTAAAGAAGAAGATATGATCATCAAGCCCTATAAGCAGGATGGGCCGATTTATATCCGCGAACAAAAGGGGCCTTTCCAGCAGATCCGTCGCTATCTGGGTTGGTTCCTGATGTTGGTTTTCATTGCCATTCCCTGGATCCCATACAAAGGCCAGCAGGCTGTATTACTGGATGTGGCTTCTCAGCAGTTTCGTATTTTTGGCGTTACTTTACTACCGCATGATTTCATGATCCTGGCCTGGGTATTTATGGCTGGTGCATTTGGCTTATTTTTTGTAACTAACTGGCTGGGCCGGGTATGGTGTGGTTACACTTGCCCACAAACGATTTGGATGCTGATGTTCACCTGGGTTGAACATCGGATCGAAGGGACTCGAAACCAAAGAATTAAGTTGGATAAAAGCAGCTGGGACGGCAAAAAAGTATCTAAAAAACTGGCAAAACACGCAGTATGGCTGCTGATCTCTGTCTTTACGGCCACTTCTTTTATGGCCTATTTTGTGCCAGCCAAAGCACTGTATACCGATATGTTTACACTGCAATGGTCTGGTCTTGTGAGCTTCTGGGTGTTTTTATTCGCATTTTGTACCTACGGGAATGCAGGCTTTTTGCGCGAGAAAATGTGCAACGTGGCTTGTCCATATTCACGCTTTCAATCAGTCATGTTCGATAAAGATACCTTAGTTGTATCATACGATAGTGCGCGCGGCGAAAATCGAGGCCCCAGAAAACGCAAAGCAGATCACAAAGCGATGGGATTAGGCGATTGTGTAGACTGTAATCTATGTGTTGAAGTGTGTCCGGCGGGCATTGATATCAGAAATGGTCTGCAATACGAGTGTATTAACTGTGGACTGTGTATTGATGCTTGTGATGAGACTATGAATAAGTTTGGCTATGAAACCGGGCTTATCAAGTACACCAGTGAAAATACACTATCGGGTAAAAAGACGAATCCGTTCAGGCTAAAGCTGGTGGGATATGCGGCCCTGTTCGCTATGATTGTGGTCACTATGGTGGTCTGGGCAATGAATCGTACGCCTATAGAAGCTTCAGTGATCCGCGACAGAAACGCGTTGTACCGTGTGAATTATGAGGGGCTGGTGGAAAATCCATATACCTTGAGTATCATCAATAAAACCCAGCAGACCTTGCATTATCAGGTTGGGATCAGTGGGATAGAACATGCCAGCTTATCAGCGCCTGATTCGATCAAGATAGAGGCGGGACAAATGCTTCTGGTTCCAGTGACGGTAACGGCGGATGGCTATGATTTAAGCCGCACAGCAACACCATTGAAGTTTGTGGTGACGGCCCAGGAGGATGCAAACATCACGATAGAAAAAGAAAGCTACTTCTATAAAAACCGCTAAAGACAGGTTAGTTTCGGTCTTCTCCGATGTGCACCTCATTATTGAGTTGAGCTGTTTCATTAATGAGGTGCCTATTGAGCTTACTTTTCAAGTGAGCTGGTAGCCACTTTAACATTATGCGTTTGTATTCCTCTGTTTTGACCAGGTTAACTAATGTCTGATCGAACAGGGCAACTGCTTTTTTGCCCAGGTCGTTATTAGTACAACCGATATAGCCTTTAGCAATGAGTGGCACGCCGATTAAGGCGATTTGTGTCAGGTTATCAGCGCCGAGGCGTTTACTCAGGTAGTAATGTTCACTCGGATAGCCCAGGACTAAGTCCACTCGCTTTTTCACCAGCATGTTTGTCAGGCTTTGCAGCGTATCCCAACCCGGCCGAATAACAACCTGGTCGCGTGGCAACCGCTCAATAAGTTTATCGAGCTTTTCCCCATATGAGCGACTTTGCGCAATACCCAGAGTGAGGTCATGTTTGAGCATCAGGTTTACCAAAGAAACAGGTTGTCTCACATCTAGCTCAAGTTTCTGTATGGTCTCTTTTCGCAGCGCAAGCCCGGGCGAAAGACCCACGGTTGAGTGGTGCTTTGTATAAGTGATGTATTTTTGTCTGCTGGCGGTTTTATAAAGCGACACCATACAGTAACCGCTGCGGCTGTGGCTCAATTCATGAATGGCGCGACTGGCTGGAAAGCTATGATGATAATAGTCAAGTTTATTTAACTGAGTATGTAATAACGAAATGACCTGTTCATCTCGACCTTCGCCTTCATCCCTGTCTGCATAGATGTAGTAAGGTGGAAAGTCTAAGGTGATCCAGGATATTGCATGATTCTCGATACGAGCGTAACAAACTGAGGTAATACACGTTAACAACAGCAAAAAGAACTTCACGCATTTCTCCGAATATGTCATCCGAATAGTGAGTTTAGCAGAGGTCATAAAAAAGCGGAGTAAAAGGCGGTTCGGGCCGGATATTTCATGGAATTGGCTGAGTGAGATATTTGCGTTTTAATTATTTTTACAAATGGTAATGGTTTGCTACATTTTAGAGGGTTCCAACTCAGTTTGCACCGCTTGATGAACATGGATAGACAAACTTAGTTACGCTGCAATTGGTGCACTTTTCAGTTAAGATGGGGGGTTAGCGTAACGATTAATATAATAACTAAATTGGAAATAAGAGAAGACAATCATGGTTACGCTTATCGTCAGTGATATATTCGGTCATAGCGACTATCTCGAGGACTTTGCACAAAACCTGGACGGTGATTGCAAAGTGAGTTCTCCCTACGGGGATCGGCAGGGAAAAGGACACCTGCCAGAAAACCAGGTTTATCAGAGTTTTATCAATGAAGTTGGGCACGATGCGTATATGCGCAAAGTATTGGACGACATCCTGGCCTTTCAACCGGATCTGATCATTGCTTTCAGTGCTGGGGCTGTTGCTGCATGGCGGGCTTTGTCTGCAATTGCATTAAAGAGCTCTGTTAAGCTGATTGCATTTTACCCGGGGCAGATAAGAAATTATTTGCATCTCAACCCAGGCTGTCGGGTTGACGTCTTTTTTCCCTATCAGGAAAACCATTTTGACATAGTACCAGTCATGGAAATTCTGCAGCAACAGCCTAATGTTGAGTGCTTCCGTACCCGTTATGAGCATGGTTTCATGAACAGACTGTCTGCGCACTATGACAGTGATGCTTACGGCCACTATCTGGCCAGATGCCAGGGAGAAGTGGCGCAGCTGGCAAAGATTAAATTTAACTATCGACGCATTAAAGATGAACTAGACTTAGTGTCATCTTAATCATTGTGGGCACTTAACACCCCCGGTTATCGGTCATGGAAGTACAGCTTTAGGTTGTGATGTGGTGGTTGCTGATAGCGCATGGGAGCAGTGGTAGCAAGCTTGTTTGTTATCGCTGTGTTTCTGTCGCCGCATACTACTACCGCAATAGAAGGAGTTTTCTATGTCTGAAAAACTGACTATCCCTTATCGCCATTTTTTGGGTAATCCCATTGCTAAACCACCTTGCAGAATGCTTAATGCAATGATGTACGGATTTTTTTTAAAAGGGAAAATTGAGAAAATACAGGCGTTTTTCGATGCTACGTTGAACTCCGTACCTAATGAGATTAATACCTACAAGGCCATATCTTCGCATTGTCTGCTGACATTTACTGATATCGAAAATATTGCCTCTAAGGTTCCGCCATTTAGTAATTATGGCTACATGCAGGAAACCGATATCATTATCTGGGTGCCAGTTGCTGAAGTGTGCAAAAACACCAACCGTATGACTCACCTTTATTGGTATCCCGCGTTTATCACTGTGAATAACATCAATGCACTGATCAATGGCCGTGAAACCTGGGGATACAACAAGTACTTATGTCGTTATGAAATGCCCAGTGACCGGCGGCATGCGGATCATTTTTCTCTGAGTCTTGAGACCTTTCAGCCTTACGACCCGAATAAAAAAATGGCCTGGTACGAGTTATTGTCCATAGACCGGGTGGCGGATGATGATACCTGGTTTGAGGAAGCCGTAGAAATCAGCAAGGAAGTCGCCGAGCTACTCCATGAAACTGCCAGCGAAATTGATATTAGTAGCGAATTTATCAAACAACTACTGACAGGGTTTACAAACCCTATGTTAGATCAAATCTTCTTCAAACAATTTCCGGATGGCTATGCCACTAACAGCGTTTACAGCGCCGTAGTGCATTCCCCTTCAGAAGTGAAAAAGCTCCATAAACTGGGTTTTTTAAAAGACGAATATAAAGTCACCATTAATCAGGTTGATGCTTTTCCCCTGGAAGATATGTTTGGGATAGCCGTGGGCGAACAGTTCGCAAAGCTACCTTATTATCTTTGTATGGACTTTGATCAAGACGGGGCACATGAAATTGTCAGAGCAGAGTTGGGGTAGGGTGTCATTATGAGTAAAGAAAAAATCGTAATTTTGGGTGGTGGTGTATCGGCTATGACTGCCGCTGTTTATCTGACAGAAAAAGAAAATTGGCAGGAAAACTATGAGATCACAGTCTATCAGTTAGGTTGGCGCCTTGGTGGGAAAGGCGCCAGTGGGCGCAACCCAGATGCACATGAACGTATTGAGGAACACGGCCTTCATGTATGGTTTGGATCATATGTTAACTCATTCCGGGCGATCGAAACCGTTTACAATAATTTGGATCGACCCAGCTCTGTGCCTATTGCAACATGGCAGCAGGCGTTAAAACCTCATAGCTTTGTGGTTTTACAGGAGTTCATTGACAATGAATGGGAAACCTGGCCGGTTGATTTTCCTTTGGTGCCTGGTAATCCGGCGGACGGTACTCTGGATCTGCATTTTTGGCAACTGATCCAGATGACCATTGCCTGGTTACACAAATGGATAGATGGCTTAGAAGATGAAGTGGAAGCTGCTCATCGGGAGATTCGTCTGCAAACGCGTAAACGCCGGGACCGGGGGTTGTTGCAGCACCTTGCCAGCGAAATTACGTCGGCATTTGATAGTCTGGAAGATAAAGTTTCTGACTTTTTTGATAGTGCACACGATGAGGCCAAAGAGATCTGGTCGACTCCCCGGTTACTGATCACGCAACTGCACGAATTATTGAATTTGCGTGCAGCGGATAAAAACCTCTCAAACAGTCGTGACCGCCTGGTTACCTGGTATATAGTTCGCAAGCTTAAACGCTGGCTTAGAGCTGAAGCGCGAGATTTGTTGGATGATCATCCGGGTATCAGGCGCTTATACATCTGTGCTGATCTTGCTATTGCGATGTTGATTGGCCTGCTCCGTGACCATGTCCATTCAGATGGTTTTGAAGCAATCAATAAATATGACTTTAAGGCATGGTTGAAACGCAATGGTGCTGATGAAGAGTATGTTGTTGAATCAGCGCCGGTGAGAGGGTTTTATGATCTCGTGTTTGGGTATGTTGATGGTGATTTTGATAATGGTAATGTAGAAGCGGGCGTTGCGTCACTGGCTATGCTTAGATTGATGCTGTGCTATCGCGGTGGCGTAATGTGGAAAATGCAGGCTGGCATGGGCGATATTATTTTTTCACCCATTTATGAATTGCTGGCTAAACGCGGCGTTCAGTTCGAGTATTTCCATCAGGTTGACGAGCTGATCCCGGCATTGCACGGTAGTGAGCATGTGGTTGATGAGATCACAATGACACAGCAAGTAAAGCTCAAAAATGGGCAGTATGATCCGTTTGTCGACGTTAAAGGATTACCATGCTGGCCAGATAGACCGAATTATGACCAGATAGATGATGCTCAGGCTGCGTTATTACAGCAGCATAATGTCAATTTAGAATCTTTCTGGAGTAACTGGCCGGCAATTTATGAAGCTGAGTTTGGTACGCCATTGCCGACATTGTCGCTTAAGCGTGGCAGGGACTTTGATAAAGTGATCTTTGGTATTTCTGTCGGTGGTCTGGAGCATGTATGCCCACAACTGCTGGCTCTGGATCAAAAGCTGAGTTTACAAAGTAGTGAAGTCAAAACAGTGGCAACTCAAGCATTTCAGGTTTGGCTCAATCAAACAGATGAACAACTCGGGTTCAATTATACGCCACCCAGTGAAGAGCGTCCTATCCTCAGCGGGTTTTCGCAACCTTTTGATACCTGGGCTGCTATGTCGAATTTATTACCGCATGAAGATTGGCCTGCTAACGGACCAAAGAACATCGCCTATTTTTGCAGTGCGTTTGGTTGTGCTGAGTATCCACCCAGTAACCACCATAGTTTTCCTTCAGACCAAAAAGCCAAAGTAAAAGTAAATGCCATTAACAAGTTAGCGACAGAAATGAAACCGCTTTGGCCCAATGCCTATAATGCAGCGGGTCAGTACAATTGGAATACACTCTATGACGACAGCATCGCGCAAGGCGAAGAGCGATTTGACAGCCAATACTGGCGGGTCAACGTTGATCCTAGCGAGCGATATGTCTTATCTGTAGTAGATAGTAGCCAATACAGGCTCCCAACAGATGGCACTATTTTTAATAATCTTTACCTGACAGGAGATTGGATCAGCACGGGTGTGAACGCCGGGTGTGTTGAAGCTGCGGTGATGGCAGGTATGCAAACCTCTCGTGCAATTTGTGGGTTGCCTGAAAGTATCAGTGGTGAGGATGGCTTTAAACCGGACTGAGCCCTGAATAGCTGACTGTTCAGGGAGCCAAGTTAGCTAACTATAGAGATAATATACAAAAGACCTCCGATTTTGTTGGAGGTCTTTGCATTTCGACTATACTCAAACAAGCACAAGCGTGAAGCAGAAAAAGAGCACGGATATGTTTAAACTCTCAGCGATATCAATTTCAATAATTACAGTTTTTTTCTCTCCCGTTAGTGTTTTTGCAAACAATGATAGTATCGAAGTCATCGAAGTTTATGCGCAAAAACGTAAGCAAACTCTAGAGGAAGTGAGCATTTCAATAGCAACCCTGAAAGGCGATAATATCACCAGTCAGGGGATTAAAGACATCAGTGAAGTGGGCGGCTATGTTGCCAACTTTAAAATCAGTCAAAATGCTGCCGAGGGCACACCACCGGCACTAAACATTCGCGGCGTAGGGTTAATAGACTATAACACCGCAAATACGTCGCCGATCGCAATGTATATTGATGGCAGACCGGTTGGCTCTGCCAACAATCAGATCGCCAACTTGTTCGATGTTGAGCAAATTGAAGTACTGAAAGGTCCACAAGGCACTTTGTTTGGACGTAACAGTACTGGCGGTGCATTGCTTGTCAGAACTAAGCGCCCGGATGATGGTAACTATGGCTTTATTAAGGCGGGTGCTGGCACCGATGAATGGCGTCGGGTGCAAGGGGCATACAATGCAAAAGTTAACGAGTTAAGCGCGTTACGATTCTCTTTTAATCACACTGATTACGAATACACAAGCTATAACTTGTTTGACGCATCTCCAGAAGCTGGTCTCAAGCAGCAAGATGCCAGGCTCAGCTACTTAGCTGAATGGGACGAATTTACACTTTATGCGAAGCTTGAATATGGCCACTGGGATGGGATTGTGCAGCCAGTGGGCAATATTGGTATCTTTAAAGACCCAGCTAATGGGGTGCGATGTTCACCGGCAGAAGCTGGTGGTCCTGGGTGCTTTGACATGTTTGGCTTCAATGATGGCAGCGATGATTATTGGGCTGTCAGCGTAAATAATGACTCTCCACATTTGTCTATTTATAGAGGCTGGACGGTACAAGGTGATTGGCAAATCTCGGACAGTCAGCAGCTGACCTACATAAATGGTTTTAATCGCCTGGACAGGCGCCACGCATTTAACTGCGATGGCAGCCCCGCGAGGCTATGTGAAGGAGAACTAGGCCTGAAAAATGAGATGCTTTCAAACGAATTGCGATACAGTCAAACCAATGACAGAGATCATCTTACACTTGGCTTATTTCACATAGAAGAACGTATCTATCAGGACAATTTCAATGATATTCTGCGAGATTATCGTGGCTTGTTAAGCACCGATCTAACTAATACATTCTTTTATGACAATGAAATTATCGTAAAGTCTGTAGCCGCGTTTGCGCAGTATGAGTGGCAGCTTAACGACGCACATCGTATTACTGTCGGACTTCGTTACAGCGATGAAACCGTTGAGTATGATTCAGTTTCCCGGCTAAACACTGTTGCAGATATTACGCAGCTAGATGGAGTGACCATTCCTTACTATCGTGTGAATGGTGAAGTGAAAGATGATGGCTTGTCTGGGCGCTTAGCCTGGAATTATCAATACTCTGATCCTCTCATGTTCTACTATAGTTTTGCCAACGGTACCAAAAGCGGTGGATATAATGGCGGGTTGCTTGCAACTGAAGAGCAGGCAAAGTTAGCCGATTATGGCCCTGAGGAACTCTATGCACACGAAATCGGGGCGAAATATAACAATGCGGATAATTTATCGGTCAATGGTGCTGTGTTCTTTTACGATTACAGCGATCAACAAGTGTTTATGAACCAAGCTTCTACTGTCCCTGGCGCACCCCCGCTTCAGTTGCTTGAAAACGTCGGTAGCTCGACAATATACGGTGCTGAGTTGGCTATTCAATATAAGCTGAACGATGCCCTTAAGTTTAGAAGTGCAGCTGGCTATGTGCCAGAGGCAAACTTCGACGAGTTCATTGATCCGGTGGGCAATGTATTGACAGACAATCGGTTACCGTTTACCCCAGAGTGGAACATCAATGGCGATGTTACTCATACCATGTCATTTTTGCAAGGAGAGCTGGTTTCAACAATTGGGTTTGATTATCAATCCGAGTACTACTTCGATCAAAACCAAAATGCTTACGCAATGCAGTCAGGGTATACTCTATGGCGTGGGAGCGTGCACTATGAACGAGGTGACTGGCGCTTTGGTGTATGGGGAAAGAACTTGTTTGATAAAGAATACAGTCACTTAAAGTTTGATTTAAGTGCTTTTCTTGGCATGTTGGAAGACTTTAAAGGAGAGGGGAGACGCCTTGGGGTGGATATTTCGTATCGGTTTTAGCCAGGCATTGACCCTGAGCTGCTATAGTTTAGGTCTCAAATGGGTAGTGTAAGACTATTATGCGCGGCATTGCTGTGCCTGTTTACTTTTTTTGCAAACGCGAGCGTGTATGTCTTTGACGGCACGCAGCGAGGGCAAAATTTACATGACAAAGGAATGGTGCTGTCGGCTCAAAATGGTGCGCGGTTTCCGGATAACTTTGCTCAAGTAGAACAGTGGGCAAGCATACAACCGGAGCAGACTAAACGTGCGCTGTTCTCTGGTCGATACTGGCTGGTTACAGAAATAGAAAATCACTCTAAGTACCAGGACCTGGTGCTTTATCCGTATAATACTGTGCTGTCTAATGTCGAGACGCGTATTTACTCACAGTCTGGTGTGGAACGGTTTTTTACTGGTGGTATGCATGCCAATGAGTATCCCTTTCACTACGGTAATAAAATCCACCTTTTACCTAACCAACGGTATTTTGTTGTTACCTTATTTGAGAGTGACTACTTTTACACACCAATCAAACTAGAGCTTATTCCGGTCAAAGAGTTTGAACGACAGGTGACAATTGATAATTTACTCATGTCACTTTGCTTTAGTGTGGGTATTGTACTTGGCTTGTATAACCTGCTGATTTATATCGGCTCTAAAGATATGACTCACTTATACTATGCCATGTTTGCTGCAACCTGGGTGTTTGCCTGGAGTCACTTCTTTCATATTTCCGATCAGCTTTTTGGTTTTTATTCTGCCCATTTACACTGGCTGGGTTTTGCGCTGACGCCGATTACCAATGTGCTTTTTTACAATCAACTCCTCAAGCTGAAAGAGACGCATCCATCTTTGTCTACAGCCTCGCTCTGGGTAGGTGCAATCGGTGCGATCGGTACACCCTTTTGTATCTTGTTCCCGGGTTTTGGTTTTCTCTGGGCAACCCTGGCCACGGGATCGGCATTGTGTATGGGGCTATACGTGGGCGTGTTGCGCTTGATGGAAGGCTTCAAGCCTGCGCGTTATTTTGTTCTGGCCTATGTGTGCATGGCCATTCCTAACATGGTCGGCAATGTGACTAACCTTGGATTATTGCCTCCCATTGCGGTTAATTTATATTTAATCGGCCTGATTGGCACTGCACTAGATGCCTTACTGCTAGCTTTTGCCGTTGCCGACAAATATCGTCTGACCAACGAGCAAAACATTGAGCTGAATAAAAACCTTGAAGCTAAGGTGCTCAAGCGGACTTATGAATTAGAGCAACTGGCTTCTGAATTACGGGATGCCAGCGAAGCTAAAAGTCGATTCCTGGCAAACATGAGTCATGAAATTCGCACTCCTATGACGTCGATAATTGGCTATGCCGATGGCATTATGCTCGGTGATATCAAGCCGCATGAGCGTAATCATGCTATTTCGGTGATTTTGCAAAATTCCCGTCATGTTCTTGGCCTGATTAACGATATTCTTGATATGTCTAAAATCGAAGCAAATCGGCTGGAAGTAGAGCTCATAGAAGCGAATCTGTTTCAGTCGATTGCTCATGTTGAGTCTTTGCTGGGTAAGCAGATCAGAGATAAAGGGTTGGAGTTCGAACTGAATTACCATTTCCCTTTGCCTGATTACATTGTGATTGACCCGACACGCTTGCGACAAATACTGCTCAATCTGACCTCTAATGCGCTTAAGTTTACTTCGGTTGGTAAAATTTCCATTGATGTTAATTGCACGCAGGATACCTTATCAATCAAAGTGCAGGATACCGGGATCGGGATGACGACGGCAGAACAGAAGGAGCTATTTAACGCGTTTCATCAAGCTGACTCGTCTACGACCAGAAAATACGGTGGTACCGGCCTTGGGCTAAATATCTCAAAAAGTCTGGCTCAGAAACTCGACGGAGACATTGAAGTTGAAAGTGAAGTTGGTTCGGGCACCGCTTTCACTTTGTCTGTGGGCTTATACACTACGCAACGCACTAAATGGCTCAACACCTTTTCGGAAATTCATCAAACTCAGGAACCTGGTGCAGAGCCGGAGGGTTATGAATCTGAATCATTAAAAGGTGAAGTACTGTTGGCTGAAGATCACGTTGATAATTGTCGTTTAATAACGCGTATTCTGGAGCGAATGGGGCTTAATGTGACAGCGGTAGAGAATGGGCAGCTAGCTGTGCAAGCAGTATTGGACGGAGAGTTTGACTTGATCCTGATGGATATTCAAATGCCCGTGATGGATGGTGAGCAGGCATTTAACTTCATTCAGGCTACGGGCAGCACGGCTCCAGTCATTGCTTTAACGGCAAACACTATGAGTCATGAGGTAGAGCGATATCTGAAACTTGGCTTTACAGATCATCTTGCTAAGCCAATAGACAGAGCAGAGTTCGCCAGAAAAGTAAGCCACTACCTGAATATTACCGTTGAAGAAGACCTGGCTTTACCCGATGAAGAGTTTTCAATATTAAAAGCACAGTATATAGCTGGTCTGCATGAGCAGCTGGTGCAGTTACAAAACCAGCTCAAATACCATGACTTTGAAGGGTTGTCACGCTCCATACATGCGCTGAAAGGCACGTCAGCAATGTTCGACTGCCATGACATTTATCAAACCGCATCTAAGATAGACGTGTTACTTAAAGAAAAAGAATATGACAAGGTCAACGTACCAATGGCGGAGCTTCTGGAGTTGATGCATATCGCAATTCAGCAGTCTGAATGTCATCAGGCTATCTGAGGGGGCTCTGGTTGTTGTGCTTTTATTTCGGGTTTTGAGCTATTTTAAATGTAATAAGTTGTTCGGCTTTTGTTATTTAGCGATCACCATTTTTTGTTTTGGAAAAAGCAATAAAGTGTAATGTAATCACTACACTAGTCTTATTTATGTAATCTAAATGAGAATACATGCCTTTACCAGTTTTGTGTAAAAGTAGAAACATCAAAGCTTTAGCGATAAAGTGCTCAACATATTTTCACACTTCAGGGTGGTGTATTTTTGAGCTGCTGGTCTTTTTGGCTTACCTTTAAAGCGGGTTAGACAACAAGGTATGCAACTATGAAAACACCTATTCCATATATTTTACTGGCTTTATTAGCGGGCTGTTCTTCATCAGATAACGATGAGCAGAGCAACACAAATGCTCAGGAGCAGCAACAGCAGGCTCCTGCTAATGACGACACGGACAACAACACTGATAACTCTGATAATGATGACTCTGGCAGTGAAGATTCAGATCCGGGTGATAACGGCACGGATGATAGTGATGACTCGAGTGAACCCGATGAATCGCGCGGCATCTATTTTCCCACTGACGTCATGGCCTCTTCTCCTTTTAGTGATAGCAGTGAAGAAGTTGAGCGTGGCTTTGGCAATCGGCCAGCGGTAGAGTACGGCCCGTCCGTACCTACATATTTGTGGTCTACGCAGCGGATCGGGCGGATACTCAATGGCACAGTTCCTTTGTTGGACGTATTTAGAGTTCAGTCATTTTATCGCAACAGTACGAATGCGGACTGTTTTGGGCCTCAGGTGGCCTACACAGGTCATCCAGATGCGACTGATCCGGCCTCTGCCTCTGGCACCTTACCTGGTGGTGATTTAGGGTTGTGGTCAGAGAGCGACAGCAATGGTAATGCCTGTGCTGTTGCGCAAACTAATGCGTTGTTAAGTGGGATCAGAGATCAGTCAAGAATGAGTCTGATGACCTTGGCCAGCATGGTTTCAGCAGCACTGGATTCAGGTATGAGTTTGCCCACAGATGGCAGTAGTATTGATGTGACCGGCGAAATGAATGCTAAAGGTGTTGCAGGTGTGACTTTCTCCGCTGCTGCCATAACCCGCTCGGGGAGTGAGTGGCTATATACAATTTCTCTGACATATACAGTCAGTGGGTCAGATTATGACATTTCGTTATCTATGGCACATACGCCCGGAGTAGATCTGTTGAATTATTCTGGTCATCTTACTTACCAGGTGGAAGGTGAGCAGGGCGTCAGCGGCATAGAATTTCCTGGCGGTAATTGTAGTCAAAATGAACGCACCAGAACGGGGTCACTGGCTTATGAGCGTTCTGGAGATAATATGTCCCTGCAAGCCAGGGTTGCCACCTTGTGTGGTCACAGTAATAGCGGCATGTTCAATAGTGACAGCCAGGTTGATGTGAATAACAAGTACCACAGTGTCGATAATCCTGATGGATGGAGTGAGAACTTTTCAATATTTGGCGCTAATTTTGACCTTACAACATTGGCAGGACAATATGCCTATGTCTGGCAGGCTGGTGTGAACGACAGCCACAGCCGAATTTTCAATATCGGGTTTAATTCCCCGAGTCTCGACAATGGCGAAGCGCATTTTGGTTATGGGTCGAAAATTGAAGACACTGATGGGCTTATCCAAGGTTTCATCTGTAACTGGGCGGGTCCTGGTAATGATCACAGTATGCAGGCATTCTCGCAGCGACAGTTCTTTGAGTACGATAGTGCAACAGCGACCTATGACGGGACTGGTAGTAAAGCAAATATTGAATACGCGCCTACAGCGTCGTGTAGCTATGACGGCACTGGTAGCTTCGTATTCGATATAGATGCCAGTGGCGTATTGGGTGATATCGCTCTGGAAGATGGCTCACTGGTGTTCAGCCAGGATTTATGGGCACCCACTGATCCGAGTAAAACAGTAGCGGAGTCCATCATCGACCGGGGGTTATCTGTACCAACAGTGCCTTACACCTGGCCCATTGATGAATAAATACAGTGCTATCGGGCCCTCATCAGAGGGTCCGTAATCCTCTTATTCATCGTAGGCTTGCGATGGATCAAACTCTCTCCCGTCATCGACCAATGTCTAGTGTTGTCTTTATTTCAGTAATTCTATGTTTAATAGCGTACTCGTCGTTAACCGGGTGTTAGCGAATTGGCGAAATATCAAGCTACCTTTACCCGGCCCAACAGGAAATCATTATGACAACAACAGCATATCAGGCCTATCAACAGGCGTATGAGCAATTTGAGCAAGATCCTGAAGCATTCTGGTTACATAAGGCTGGCCGCCTCAACTGGCATACCACACCCAAAAAAGGCGTAAGTTATGACCATGAGTCATTGAGTCACTGGTTTGAGGATGGTCAACTCAACACCTGCTATTTGGCCCTGGATCAACAGATAAATGAGGGAAGAGCTGAACAAGTTGCACTCATTTATGATTCTCCGGTGACAGAGCAAAAAGAGTGTTACACCTATGCGGAATTGCTGGAGAGCGTTAGTTATTTTGCAGGCGCGCTGAGTGAACTTGGTGTTGTTGCCGGGGATCGAGTGGTCATCTATATGCCGATGATCCCGCAAGCGGTAATAGCCATGCTGGCATGTGCGCGACTCGGGGCTATTCATTCAGTCGTATTTGGTGGCTTTGCGCCTAAAGAGCTGGCTGTGCGTATTGACGATGCAAAGCCCAAGCTGGTGCTGAGTGCGTCTTGTGGTGTTGAGGTAGGCCGAGTTATTGAATACAAGCCAATGCTGGATGAAGCTTTAGCGTTGGCAACGCATGAAGTTGAGCATACGGTTGTATGGCAGCGTCCTCAATATCGCGCATCGATGCTGACTCCCCGGGATATTGACTGGTGTGAACTGGTCGCTGCCGCAACTCAGGTTGATGCTGTGCCATTACCTGCTACTCATCCGCTCTATATTTTATACACCTCTGGTACAACGGGTGTGCCAAAAGGGGTCGTGCGTGAGCAAGGGGGGCATGCTGTAGCATTACACTATAGTATGGAAACTGTGTATGATATGAAACCCGGCCAGGTATTCTGGGCCGCGTCTGATATTGGCTGGGTTGTTGGCCATTCTTACATCGTTTACGCGCCACTGCTGTTTGGCTGTACTACTTTATTGTATGAAGGAAAGCCAGTCAGAACCCCGGACGCAGGCGCATTTTGGCGGGTTGTCGAGGAGTATCAGGTAAATGCGTTGTTCAGTGCTCCGACTGCTTTTCGTGCCATTAAAAAAGAAGACCCGGAAGGTAAGTTGTTTGCTCAGTACAATACCCGTTCACTGCAAACCTTATTTCTCGCTGGTGAGCGTTTGGACCCCGCTACCTATGACTGGTTGCAGTCGGTGACAAGGCTTCCTGTTATTGACCATTGGTGGCAAACTGAAACTGGCTGGCCAATTGCCGCCAACCCCATGGGTTTATCACCTTTGCCGACCAAAGCGGGTAGTGCATCCGTGCCTACGCCGGGTTATCAATTGACTGTCCTGGATGCGAATGGTGAACCTTGTGCGGCCAATGAGCAGGGGCTCATTGCACTCAAAACACCGCTGCCACCAGGTTGCCTGAGCAGTATCTGGCAAAATAGCACTCGCTTTAAGCAGGGGTATCTGTCGGAATTTCCCGGTTATTATCTCTCAGGAGATGGTGGGTATCTGGATGAAGAAGGGTACGTATTTATTATGGGGCGCACGGATGATGTGATTAATGTTGCAGGCCATCGTTTATCAACCGGGGAGATGGAGGAAGTGGTTGCAGCACATGACGCTGTTGCTGAGTGCGCTGTATTTGCGGCCAAAGATGAGCTAAAGGGACAGGTGCCGGTGGCCATGGTGGTACTCAAAGATGGTAGTCAGCTTACTCTGGCGCAATTGCGTGAAGAACTGGTGCAGTCTATACGCGGCAGAATTGGTGCAATAGCGTGCCTGAAACAAATCCTGGTTGTAGAACGTTTACCTAAAACACGTTCTGGTAAGATACTGCGCAAGAATTTACGTCAGCTGGTGGATGGCGAAGCGATGACAGTACCGTCAACTATTGACGATCCTGCCACGCTTGATGAAATCAGTACCCTGTGGAAGGCTTCGCAGCAATAACCTGCTGTATGTTCTACTAGATACACTTAGCCGGTTTTGGTAAACCGGCTATTTTAGTTGCTTGCTTTGCCGGGCCTTTAGGGAAAAGTTTGTATAAATAAATACTCTTGCCTTTGTCTTCCCCTAACTTCTGACCAATGGCCTTAACCAACATGCGAATAGCCGGGCTGGTGTTATATTCTTCATAAAAGTCGCGAACAAAGTTGACAACTTCCCAGTGGGCATCCGTCAGTGTTATATTCTCTTGCTCCGCCAGCAGCGGTGCCAGTTCTTTCTGCCAGTCCTGATGATTCAGCAGATAGCCTTCTTTGTCTGTTTCGATCTGTTTATCTTGAAAAACGAGCATAGTTACCACGTAATTGTTTTATGACATTGCTCAACCAGCGTGATCCACTGCTGGTCGTCGAGCGGTTCGATGTTATCCAGTGCGCTGATACCTCGGGCCTGTGCACAGACACTGAGCATACAGGTATGATTTGCACTTAATGCTCGCCATGCAAGTTGATCATAACAGGCATCTCGAGTGAGCAGTAATACGTCTTGCTCACCGAGCAAGGAGGCATTGAATGTTGCTTTGTAGTAGCTCACTGGCTTGGAAAAAATATGTAATGTGGGGAGGCTCATAAACTTACTACCTTGTCTTGCTGCTGAAGGAGTGCTTGCTGTGCATCCAGGGTCAGGAGTTGCGCATCAATGTTTAAGTCGTCAGTAGTCAAGTCAAACTGGCTCATAGCCTCGGCACACACGTAGATTTGTTCAACGTCATAAATTTCTAGTGTTTTTAGCTGCTTAAAGTAATTTTTCATACCCAGATGAGACGCATTATTGCCTGCCTTTAGCGCAAGTACCGCTGGGCCTTTGAATAGCCAGGACACATTTTGATCCAGTGCGGCAAAAATCAATGCCATATCTAACCCTTCCCGGATATTAGCGCCATCAAAGGGAGCAGTGTGATTGATCACAAGAATGTTTTCGCTCATTTGAACTGCACCCATTTATCTGCTTTGGTTGCCAGCATGGCAAACTCTGCCAATCCGGCAACTTCAAATGGGCCACAGTGCGAGGTGTCTAGGCCATATTTTTCTGCAGCTGTGACACACAGTTTGAGTGCAATGCCTGCATCATTCAGCGATTGCCATAGGTGAGTTGGCTGAAGTTCATCACTGGCAAGGCGAAAATGTTGGCTGGCAAACAAAACGGCCTGTTGGTAAAGGAAGATACAGTCGATCTGGTGATCTTGTGCCTGTAAAGCATTAGCAAACCGCACCAGTTGTTGTAACGCATCATGATCGCTGACGTTGCTGTGAAGGGAAAGTACGTATTGACTCAAAAGTTACTCATAAAAAAAGCCCCGAATGGGGCTTATTTTAGCAAACTGAGCGTATTAGTCATCACTTGAACCAAGTAGGGCCAGGATAGACGTGAACAGGTTGTAGATGCTTAGGTACAGACTTACTGTTGCCAGGATGTAGTTTGTTTCACCACCGTTTACGATGCGGCTTGTGTCATACAAGATGAAACCAGACATCAGTAATACAACAGCGGCGTTAATCGCGATAAAGGCGATTGAGCTGCCGATGAACAGGTTAACCAGGCTAGAAACAATTACTACCAGCATACCTACAACAAGGAAACCGCCCATAAAGGAGAAGTCTTTCTTTGTTGTTAGTGCGTATGCAGACAGGCCAAAAAATACTAAAGCAGTTGAACCCAGGGCCTGAGCAATCAGTAAACTGCCATTTGGCATTGCTGCATAGTGGTTAAGCAGAGGGCCCAGACCAAAGCCCATGAGGCCAGTGAATAGGAAAACCAGACCAATCGCTGAGCTCGAGTTCGCTTTTTTCTGGATCACGAACAGTAGACCGAATGCAATTAAAGAACAGACAAGACCGGTGAAGCGCGGTAGTGCCATAGTCATAGAGATGGCAGCAGTAATCGCACTAAATGCCAGTGTCATTGCCAGTAGGAAGTAGGTGTTTTTAAGCACCTTGTTAGTTTCGACCGTCGACATAGCCACTTTTTGGCCAGTGTACGAATGATTGAACGCCATTTTCAGCTCCTTATTAGAAACATTATGTTCCGAAAATTATTCTAGGCCAAGATTACCAAGAGTTAAATCGCTCGGCAAACCTTTCTGGTTTAGTAGACCCTAAAACTATGTTAAAAGTTCTCTAACTCCCGATTTTTGACCATAAAACCTCCCAATGAGTCCGATGTTTGTACAAATGAAGTGAATTTTAACCAATTAAACAAAAAAGCGAAAAAAAAGCTTCACAAGGGGGCCGGGATTCTCTAATATTCGCCCCGCTGCGGAGAGATGGCTGAGTGGTTGAAAGCACCGGTCTTGAAAACCGGCATACGTTAATAGCGTATCTAGGGTTCAAATCCCTATCTCTCCGCCACCTAATTTTACGCAAGTTTGCCTCTGATAATTCACAGGTGAATCGCGACAATCTGATTTGGAGAGATGGCTGAGTGGTTGAAAGCACCGGTCTTGAAAACCGGCATACGTTAATAGCGTATCTAGGGTTCAAATCCCTATCTCTCCGCCATATTAAGGCCGCAAGTTTATCACTTGTGGCCTTTTTTCTTAGCATCACCCAAAGCATGTCTTAACCAGAGAGCCGCAATGCCCTTTTTACATAGCGTTTTGCCCGGTGTGTGCAGGCATTGATTGCATCAGACGCTTTGCTTGCCACTTCGTTTGCCTCCACAGCCTGATAGCCCTTCAAGCCAACGCGTATAGTACATTGAAATTGTTGCTGGGTTTGCGTCTGGTTTTCATCCGCTAAAAGGAACACTTCAACTTTGTCTATTTGACCTGCATAGCGGCCAAGCATCAGCCTTACCTGCGCATCTACGTAATTATCTTCGGCCTCTGTCGTGTCACTATGGGATGAAAACACATCTACCCACATATTTTGCTCTCGTTGGTTAGTATTGTTGTAAATAAATTCGGTACATGTCCGAATGTCGCCTTCACATGATCGTTTTACCTCTGCTACCGTATCAATCGAAAAGAATTAAATGAAATCGTTTGTTCTATATACTACAGTTCGGATTATTCGAAGTGTTATCGAGTTGGAGAAAGCACTATGCAGGATGTTATTAACTACAAACACTTAAAATACTTCTGGGCGGTGGCGCATGAAGGCAGCATCGCTAAGGCCAGCGCAAAGCTGAACATAACCCCACAAACCATCAGTGGTCAGTTGTCCTTGCTGGAAGAGCGGGTTGGCAACGAGCTTTTGCAAAAAGAGGGGCGAGGCCTGCGGTTAACCGACACGGGCAGAGTCGTACTACGATACGCAGATGAAATATTTGAACTTGGCAACGAGTTGAGTGACGTTCTGAAGGGCAACAATGCGGTGGGGCCCGCCGAGTTCATTGTTGGGGCGTCGAGTGTATTACCCAAAACCATAGTACACAAAATTATCAAACCAGCTATGCATATAGAGCAGGAAATTAGACTGACCAGCCTGGAAGGGCCGGTAGACAGCATGCTTGCCGATCTAGCCGTTCATAAAGTGGATTTGGTGCTAAGTGATGTGCCCGTGACAGGGGCGTTTAGTGTCAAAGCCTATAACCATTTATTGGGGGAAAGCGGTATTATGTTTTTGGCGGCACCGGCATTGGCCCGGCAATATGAGAAGAACTTTCCAGCATCGCTTAACAGCGCGCCTTTATTGTTGCCAACACAACAACATGAAATTCGCAAAGAGTTTGATTTTTGGCTGAGTGACCAGAATATTCACCCTAAGATCGTAGCGCAGTTTGATGACAGTGCACTGATGAAGTCGTTTGGTCAGTCAGGTCTGGGGCTGTTTTTTATGCCCAGCACGATTGCTGACGATGTGTGTGAGGCATTTCACGTGCGCCCGGTGGGTGAACTAACGCAGGTTAAGCAAAAATTCTATGCAATATCAGCGGAACGTAAGATCCGACATCCAGCAATTGCAGCCATTTTTAACTCGGCAAAATCGGCGCTATTCCGATAAATTACGCTTGCACAGTGCAAGAAGATCACTTTTTTGGCCGACTTAAAGTTCGCTTTTTTCGATATTTTAAAGTCAATAATTCGAGTTTTACATATCATTGCGGCACCCTAGTATGGTTTTAGTACAACTAGTTCCCGAGGTGTTTTATGCAAGATCTGAAAGACTGGCACAGTCAACACTCAGAAGAAGTACTCAAGCAGTTCGAGGCCGACCCGGAGCAAGGCCTATCTTTGCAAAAGGTTGACAGGCAACAGGCCGAGTTTGGGCTTAATGCCATTACTAAACATGATGGAGACGGACCAATCAAACGGTTTGTCTTGCAGTTTCATCAGCCTTTGGTCTATATCCTGCTCTCGGCAGTGGTGGTTACGCTGGCGCTTCAGGAGTGGGTTGATGCCATCGTTATTTTTGCAGTAGTACTGCTCAACGCCATTATCGGCTTCGTGCAGGAATCCAAAGCAATCAATGCTATCAATGCTTTGTCTGGCAGTATCAAATCTACCGCTACCGTGATCCGGGATGGGGTGAAAATGACCATTCCTGCCCAACAACTCGTGCCCGGCGACATCGTCCTGCTGCAAGCTGGCGATAAAGTGACTGCGGACATGCGTCTTATCAAGGTCAGAGACTTACAGGTCGATGAGTCGGCGCTGACTGGGGAGTCAGTCCCTGTTGAAAAGAACCTTGAGGTGCTTGCCAAAGAAGCCTTGCTGGGAGACAGGCAAAATATGGCGTTTTCTTCGACTTTGGTTGTATACGGCACGGGAGTTGGTGTCGTGACGGAAACAGGCGATAACACTGAAATTGGTAAAATCTCCGAGCTGATTGCTACCACGCCAACACTGGATACGCCACTAACCAAGCGCATCAAACAATTCAGTCATGTATTGCTGTACGCAATCGTTGGTCTCGCGGCCATTACTTTACTGATAGGCTACTTGCATGGTCAGCCATTGCTAGAATCATTTATGGCGGCAGTTGCTCTGGCTGTAGGCGCAATTCCTGAAGGGCTACCTGCGGCTGTGACTATTATGCTGGCCATTGGCGTCTCTCGCATGGCTAAACGTAAAGCCGTTATCCGTAATTTGCCAGCGGTTGAAACGCTGGGGAGCACCACGATCATCTGCTCCGATAAGACTGGAACCTTGACTAAAAATGAAATGATGGTGGAGCGCATTTACAGTGGTGGAAAGCTGTATAGCGTATCTGGGAATGGCTATGATCCGGAGGGCGTTATTGGGAGTAGTGATGCGCAACCGCTTGTCACCGAGCCGAAAAATGAGCCTGCCTTATCTGCCACACTCAGAGCCGGCGCGTTGTGTAATGATGCGCAGTTAATGGCGCCGGACCAGGACAATTCACAGTGGCGGATCAGTGGCGACCCAACAGAGGCGGCATTATTGGTGTCAGCTCATAAGGCGAGTATGTCACTAGGCAGTCTCAACGCAAAACGCATCGATTGCATTCCATTTCAATCTGAATATCAGTATATGGCGACACTGGACGAAGTTGACAGTGTCCAAATGATCCACATGAAAGGCTCCATTGAGAGTATCTTGCCCAAATGCCAGTTTATGTTAAATGACCTGGGCGAGGAAATTGGGCTTGATTTGGACGCCATTGAGCAAGAAGCTGAACGACTGGCTGCAAAAGGTTTACGTGTTCTGGCATTTGCCAGTAAAACATCACTTGATGCACAAACCTCTCTGAGCCACGAAGATGTTGCGCAGGGTCTGGTTTTTCTCGGGTTACAGGCAATGATTGACCCGCCTCGCCCAGAGGCCATAGAGGCCGTTGCCGCCTGTCACCGAGCCGGGATCCGGGTCAAGATGATCACTGGCGATCATGCGTTAACTGCCACCAGTATCGCCAAGCAACTAGGCATTATACAGCCACAAGGTGCGGGTAAAACCGTCACTGGCTATCAGTTAGGTGATTTGTCTGAGCATGAGTTTAGTGACATTGCCAGTAATAATGATGTGTTTGCCCGGGTTAGCCCGGAAAACAAGCTACAGCTGGTGAAATCGCTACAAGCGGAAGGTCATGTCGTGGCGATGACGGGCGATGGAGTTAATGATGCCCCGGCGCTCAGACGAGCTGATATCGGCGTTGCTATGGCATTAAACGGCACGGAAGTGGCAAGGGACGCATCCGATATGATGCTGACTGATGACAACTTTGCTACCGTGCGGGCGGCGGTTGAGGAAGGTCGCGGTGTATTCGACAACCTCAAGAAATTTATTGTCTGGACGCTTCCCACCAATGGTGGTGAAGGATTAGTGATCCTGCTGGCAGTGCTGTTGGGCGTTTCATTACCCTTATTACCGGTACATATCTTATGGGTTAATATGACGACAGCCATCTTACTTGGTCTGATGCTGGCTTTTGAGCCTCGCGAAAAAGGCATTATGGAGCGCCCGCCTTATGATCCGAATGCCCCCATTATAGATAGAATATTAATGTGGCGAATTTTGTTGGTGTCTTCTTTGCTATGTATCACTGCATTCGGTTTATATGAACTCGAGTTGATGTGGGGTGCAACAGAAGCGCAAGCGAGAACAGTTGCAGTCGCTATGTTTGTGGTGGGCGAAGCATTCTATCTGTTTAACTGTCGCTCTCTGGACCGCTCGGTGTTTTCTGTCGGTTTGTTCTCAAACCGTTGGATCTGGATAGGTATCGCGCTCATGATGGCGCTACAGTTATTGTTTACCTATCAACCTCTGATGAATGACTGGTTCCAGAGTGCGCCTATCTCACTGGAAGCCTGGCTACGAGTTATCGCCTGTGGCTGGTTCATCTCTCTGATTGTTGGGGTTGAGAAGCATTTGCGTAGCAAAAGCACAGATGCACAGGCGACCTCGGATCCAAACACTAACAGAGTGAGTGAATCGGTATGAACTCAAAGACGCATTCTTACAATTCAGACAAACGGACCTTGCTTATCCGGGCATTGATCTTCAGCGCACTGTGGTTATTACTCACTAAAGGGGCATGGTCCTCTTGGGTAATAGGTATTGTCGTTGTCCCTGTGTCTGTCTGGATGAGCATGCGTCTTTTTAATGATACGTCACGCAATACTGCAAGGAGCAATGGAAAAGTTGTAACAGGGCAGTTCCATTATGTTCGCCTGCTGCGTTTATTGCCGTATTTTCTACTTAACTCCTTGAAAGGAGGAATACAAACCGCGCGCCTGGCATTTGCACGTCGCGTATCCATGCAACCGGGTACTGTACTGTATCCACTGCGTTTGCCACCGGGTCATGCACAGCTGTGGTTTATTCACCTTATCAGCTTACTGCCAGGCACATTGAGTGCACAGCTCAGAGGAGACTCTTTGTTAGTGCACATGTTAGAGGTCACCGAGGGCAATTATAAGGATGTGATTGACTGTGAGCAAAAAATCGCCTACTTGTTTGATTTAGAAATAGATAAACAAGCTGTGCCAGTTATGAAGGAGCAAAAATGAGTGAGTATTTAAACTGGATGGTGACCGTTCTAACCCTGGTTCTATTAGGTGGGCTTTGGCGGCTCTGGCTGGGGCCTTCTAAACTGACTCGGATACTTTCTTTGCAGCTGTTTGGCACGGTGGGAGTGGCCATTTTGGCTCTGCTGGCCGTTGTCTACCAGCAAAGTGCTTTGTTTAATGTTGCGTTGGTTTTGGCTTTGCTGGCGCCGACTGCGACTGTCATTCTGGTAAAAATGGGGGATACCAAATCATGACCTTGATTGACTGGTATAGCGCGTTGATGGTGGCACTGGGTGTATTTTTCTTTATTGCCGGGTGTGTTGGTCTGTGGCGCTTCCCTGACGAGTTATCAAAGCTGCATGCGCTGACCAAGGCCGATAATTTAGGGTTGGGGTTTGTTGTACTGGGCGTGATCCCTCAGGTTGCAGAGATTGCCGATGCCATTCAGTTGCTGGTGATCTGGGTTGCCGTGATGTTGGCCGGCGCGGTGTCTTGCTATCTGCTAGCCAGCCAAACGCAGTCTCAGCAACTGGAGCAGTCAGGCGTGGATGAGCACCAAACAGGAGGAAACAAATGACAAGTGGTGAGCTGATTATTGATCTTCTATTGGGCTGTGGCGCCGTGGTGACAGCAGTACTGTGTCTCACTGCGAAAGACTTATTCCAGGCCATTTTGCTGTTTATCAGTATGGGCTTGTTGGTTACTTTAGCCTGGGTACGATTGGGCGCGTGGGATGTCGCAATCGCAGAGGCGGCGATCGGCGCTGGGTTGACTGGAGCTTTACTCATAGCAACACGCAGACAGCTCAATCAATAGCATGGATTTGAATAATCACAGGGGGAGCTATGTTTAATGACATTACGCTGGCACGTAACGCGGAGCAGCAAGCAGGACTATCTGGTGGCGTTTTGTTTGTTGTTGGGTTAGTGGTTGGTTTAGTTTGCCTGTTTCTTGTCTTTGCGCTGATTGACGCTCCGGTGGCAGAGCAGCCGCTTGTTGCTTTGGTCGCCTCTAACCTGGAGCAAAGCGGCGTTCAGAACCCGGTTACGGCGGTGTTACTTAACTTTCGCAGTTATGACACCTTACTTGAAGTCGCTGTGTTGTTGATTGTCGCTCTGGCGGTGATGCCAGCAAGTGAAAAACAAAGTAACCAAGCCTTTGTTACGGTATCAAAACCTGCACAGCGCAGCTTGGTGTTAGAAGCATTTTTGCGCTGGTTGTTGCCTGCAATCGTAGTTACTTCCGGATATTTACTCTGGACTGGGGCTGCTTTGCCTGGCGGAGCGTTTCAGGCCGGCGCGCTGCTGGCTGGGGCTGGCATTTTATTATTACTGGCCGGGCATCACAGCTTTAACTTTAATGCACAGATAGCGCGTGCGTTGTTAGTGGTCGGCTTGGCGGTATTTTTATTGGTTGGTGCTGCTGTAATGGTATCGACTGGCACGGCACTGGCCTATCCGATTGCCTGGGCTGGCACTTTGATTCTGATAATTGAAGTGGCGGCGACGTTAACCATAGCCGCTATTTTGGTTTCGCTGTTCTGCGCACTTCATGTTGCGCCTCAGCAAAAGACGGCTCGGTAAAGGGGGATCGTCCATGACACAAGCGCTGGCCTATAGTGTATTTGGTATTATTTTGTTCGGCATTGGTTTGTTTGGCGTGTTAGCGATTGCGCATGTCGTTAAAAAAATCCTGGCGATCAACATTTGTGGTGTGGGGGTTTTTATGGTGTTTATCGCTAATGCCTCATCCGGCGCATCGCCTGACTTTGTGCCTCATGCAATGGTTTTGACTGGGATAGTAGTGGCCGTTGCAGGCACGGCGTTAGCTTTGTCTTTGGTATGCCGGATCAATGCTCTTGAAAAGCACGAGGATGATGCCTGATGCCCTTATTTGATATGTCCACGTTACTCCCTTTGCTGGTGGCTATTCCCCTGGCCGGTGCGATTGTCTCTGTGTTACTGAGCACGAAATATGTTCAAGTGCTAACCGGACTACTGACAGCAACAAGCTTGTTGCTGGTAATGGGGCTTATCTTAGGTGGGCTATCGTTCAATGGTACAGGGGAGACAATTGCTGTCAGATATTCGCTTGCTGGCTGGGCAGCACCTTTGGGTATTGCGTTGAGCCTCGATGGGTTTTCAGCACTGCTCATCACGTTGACGGTCTTCTTGGTCGCGGTACTGACCTTGTATTCAGCTTTTTACTTTGCAGCCTCGCCTGCTCGCGAGCGTTTTTGGCCTTTGTGGTGGCTGCTGGTGGCCGGGATCATCGCATTATTTTTATCTGCCGATATTTTTAATATTTATGTCACGCTTGAGATCATCGGGCTGGCGGCTGTTGCGCTGGTCGCGCTAAGTGGTAATAAGGCTGGCCTGACCGCGGCATTGCGATACCTGTTAGTGGGGTTGTTGGGATCACTTTGTTACTTGCTGGCTGTTGCTTTGTTATATCATGCTTATGGCACGCTGGACTTTTCGCAGCTTGCAGAGCGGGTTGAGTCTAATCCTTTAAGCTGGGCTGCACTTACATTGATTACAGTCGGGTTGGTGCTAAAAACAGCCCTGGTTCCATTACACTTTTGGTTGCCCCATGCTCATGGCAGCGCGCCGGCACCAATCAGTGCGATATTATCAGCGCTGGTTGTTAAAGCGTCGTTTTACTTGCTGGTACGATTCTGGATGGAGATCCTTACGCCTGCCGTGACCAATGATGCGTTGATGTTGTTGGGTGTGTTAGGGGGAATGGCTATTGTCTGGGGGTGTGTACAAGCGCTCAGAGCAAAACGTCTTAAACTGATGGTGGCGTATTCGACCGTTGCACAAATTGGTTATCTATTTTTGTTGTTCCCGCTTTTGATGAGTACGGATGGGGTTTCGGCATCGCAATTGGCTATACAGCATCAAAGTGCACTCGCTGCAGTATCATATTTTATTGTCGCGCATGCCTGCGCGAAAGCTGCAATGTTTATCGCCGCCGGCAATATCATCCATTCACTGGGTCATGACGACATTGCCAGGTTACAGGGCATGGCGAAATATATGCCTTTGAGCTTGTTTACTTTTGCAATAGCAGGGGGCAGTTTGATTGGCTTGCCTCCCAGTGCCGGGTTTATCGCCAAATGGTTGTTATTGAATGTCGCCATAGATACTCAGCAATGGTGGTGGGTTTTGATTATTCTGGCCGGGGGCCTGATGGCGGCACTGGCTATTTTCAGAGTGCTGGACCTGGCATTTATTAAACCTGAACAGGCGTGCGAGCAAAGTACCCCGGACAATTGGCAGAAAGTGCCCGTTGCTATGCCGATTAGTGGTCTGGCTTTGGCACTTTGTACCATGGCACTAGGATTCAATGCAGACCTAATAATTGATTTGGTTGCGATAGGAGGCGGCGAATGATGTGGCAAAGCACACTGCCTTTACTGATATTGTTGAGCGCACTGGTATCTGGTGTTGCGATATTTTTTGTCAGTGACACCAAGCCAAAGCTGAGGAAAACGTTAAACTTTCTAGGGGCTTTTAGTTGTGTCGCGTTGATACTTGTGATGATCTCTGGCGTTTATCAGGGGCAGGTGTTTGAAACGCGTTTGCCATTATTGCCTAACATGGACTTGGTACTTCATGCGGATGCTTTATCTTTATTATTTGTCGCTTTATCTGGGTTTTTATGGCTGCTGACCACGATTTACGCAATTGGATATCTCGAGCAATCACCTAACCGCAGTCGCTTTTTTGGATTTTTTAGCTTGTGTGTGTTTGCGACCATTGGCGTTGCGCTTGCGGGTAACCTAATAACGTTTCTGATTTTCTATGAATTACTCACGCTAACAACCTATCCGTTGGTGGTACACAAAGGGAACAAAGCATCGCTTGCAGCAGGGCGTAAATATCTCATTTACACTATGCTTGGCGGCGCTAGCTTATTGGCCGGGGTAGTGTGGTTAAAAGCCCTGGCTGGATCACTGGATTTTACCGCGACCGGTCTACTGGCTTCTATGCCACATCTCGATCCACTCCATCTCAAAGTCATATTCGCCCTGATCATCTTAGGGTTAGGTGTAAAAGCGGCATTGGTGCCCTTACATGGCTGGCTGCCTGCTGCAATGGCTGCGCCTGCGCCAGTCAGCGCGTTGTTGCATGCGGTCGCGGTTGTTAAAGCGGGCGCATTCGGTATAGTACGGGTCGTATATGATGTTTACGGTGTTGAGTTTGCTCAGGAGCTGGGGTTAACTATCATACTCGCTGTGATGGCTTCGATCACCATAGTGTATGGCTCTGCCCGAGCTGTATTTCAGGATGACCTGAAACGCAGACTCGCTTATTCGACCGTTAGTCAGGTTTCCTATATTGCCCTGGGCACCGCGATTGCCGGGCCGATTGCGACGATCGGCGGTATTGCACATCTGGTTCACCAGGGATTAATGAAAATCACCATGTTTTTCTGTGCCGGTAGTATCGCCGAAACGCTGGGCGTGACTAAAGTCAGTCAGATGAACGGTGCGGGTAAGCGTATGCCACTGACTATGCTCGCTTTTAGTCTTGCGGTGCTGGGGATGATAGGGATCCCACCTGCAGCGGGCTTTATCTCAAAATGGTACCTCGGGACTGGTGCACTGGAAGCTGGCTTTTATTGGGTGCTTGGGGTGCTTATTATCAGTAGCCTGCTTAACGCCATTTATTTTCTGCCTATTCTGTATGCCGCCTGGTTTAAACCGCAACAGGGAGCATGGCCAAAAGAGCAACCGCGTGGGCGATTTGAAACACACTGGATGCTCATGTTGCCACCCATAGTCACGTCGATACTGGCACTGAGCGCAGGCCTTTTCGCGGATGCCCAGTTCAGCCCGCTTAATTGGGTTAAACTGATAGCTGCACGGGAATACGGTAGTGAATTTGTGTCGATCCTGACAGTAAGTTCGCAACAAATCCCCTGGATGTGGTTGGCCATTGGGGCACCTGCACTTTGCGCATTATTATTGGTGCGCAAGCGGATGCACAGGGCGGCACATTGGTTCTTGCCTTTGTCAGCTGGTGTTGCGCTGGTTGCCTACATGATGTCGGCACAAGGCACAAATGCCACTCCCTGGCTGTTTTTTGGCAGCATCATGACATTGAATGAGACTACCTCAACCTTTTTCTTACTGGCTGGTTGTTTATGGCTGCTGGCGGCGGTCTTCGCGGTTAATTTTGCAAAAACTGACAAGCGCAAGGTGCGCTTTTGTTTGTTTTTTCTGTTAGCTATGTGCGGTAACTTCGGGCTTATTTTGGCTGAGGATATCTCTGGCTTTATTAGCTTTTTCACCCTTATGAGCCTGGCCTCTTATGGTCTGGTTGTGCACTTTGATACTGAGGAGGCCCATCAGGCTGGTAAGTCATACATGCAATGGGCGGTGCTTGGAGAGTTATTGCTGTTTACTGCACTGGCGGGCTTAGCGTTTGGTTCAATTGACCCTTCTTCTGCGAGCAATCCCGAGCAGGCTTACCCCGCCTGGGCAATTGGGTTTTTACTGGCGGGATTTGGCGTAAAGGCAGGCTTGTTTGGTCTGCACGTTTGGCTGCCTATGGCACACCCCGTTGCCCCGGTTGCTGCCAGCGCACTATTAAGTGGGGTTATGGTCAAGGCAGGTTTGCTAGGATGGTTGAAGTTTATTCCATTTGGTGAGGTTGCGTTCGCTACTTTTGGCTCGTTGCTTGTTGTACTGGGTTTATTTGCTGCATTTTTTGGTGTGCTGGTTGGGGTGACTCAGGACAACCCCAAAGCTTTACTGGCGTATTCGACAATGAGTCAGATGGGGATACTGATTGCGGCAGTTGGTGTGGGATTGAAGTATCCCGACGTATGGACACTCCTGTTGCCAGCCATAGTGCTATACGCAGTGCATCATGGCCTTGCAAAAGCGGCGCTGTTCCTGTTTGCCGGCATGAATAATAGCCTGGCATGGCAGAAGTATAGTTGGCTATGTTGGTTAGCAGTAATCATTCCGGCGGCTGCGCTGGCTGGGCTTCCACTAACCAGTGGCGCGGTCGCTAAGGTCGCTTTGAAGGATATCGTAGAGCAAGATCTCCTGATGGGAACCGTTTTACCGCTTACTGCAATCGGCACGACCTGGCTGATGATGCGCTTTTTAGCCTTGGTTGGACAGAAGGCTTCAAAAACAGCAGCTGGACAAGCCGATAGACTCCAGTTGGGGGCATTTGGTGCCTTGCTGATACTGGTCCTCGTGCTCAGTTACTTGTTACCCCAATCGGAAGGCGCATGGTCTGGTCAGCTAACTGTGACGGTTTTTTGGGGTGGCATCTGGCCAGTGTTACTTGGTTTTGGTTTGTATATGGCGACGCGTGCGTTCATAAACAATATGGGGGCGTTACCTGCTGGCGATATTAATGTGGCCTACCAGGAAGCGGGTAGCCTGGTACGTCTCGGTGCTGACACCACGGCACAAGGCTTATCGCTGCTTAAAGATGAGCTAAAGCAGACATCCTGGCAGCTTCCCCAGCATGTTGTGCAGCGTAAAATCCGCTTGGTCAGCCTGGCGTTGGCGATATTGCGGTCTATGATGACACCTGGTGTGCTGTTTGCGTTGCTACTGTGTTCGGTGCTGTGGGCTTTGGCAGCCGGTGGATAGCTCTATACGACCAAAGTTGACTTGTGATACAGGTGATTCACGATAACACTGAACATCTCTGTGCAGACTGATAAAGGTGAAAGAGATGATAAAAAGGCAGGTAGCTAAGGCCGTGGGGTACTCGTTGTTGTCACCACTTATCGTTGGCATTGTGCTGGGTGGCTACTATGCGTTGCTAAGTGGTCAAAGTAAAATTTTGTTTCAAGTACTGATGACAGCTGTTGCTAATGCGCACATCGTCGGTCTGTCTATGGCGATTTTTGTGTTGCCGGCTTATATGGCTTTGCTACGCTATAACAAGGTAAGTTATTCAGCAGTATTAACAGCAGGTATGTTGGGTGGTGCCGTATTCAGCTTCTTATTTGTTGCAAGTTCAGGCATGGTTTTTATCATCAATGCGGTGATGGCTGGACTGGGCGGCGGGTTGTTTTTGTTCAGTTTACGCCGCAACGCGCAAAGGGCTTGATGGCTTTTTGTACAGCTCGGTGGTGTTTTACACTAATTTAATAGTTTTTCTGTCTAAAAGGTTTCATTTAGCTGCCCGAAAGAGTACCTTTACTTCTTATGTAAATTTGTTGAATGACCGCAATGCAGAAGAAAAAGTTCTACGATACCCTCAGCCTACAAGCTCAGGCCCTGATTGGTGATGAGCACAACTACATCGCCAATATGGCAAACCTCAGCGCCTTATTATTTACCTCAATGGAAGACATTAATTGGGCGGGCTTCTACCTCTTAGATGGTACCGATGAACTCGTACTGGGTCCTTTTCAGGGGAACCCTGCCTGTATTCGTATCCCATTAGGAAAAGGCGTGTGTGGTACAGCAGCGGCTGAGTTAACGACTCAGCTTGTTGAGGACGTACATAGCTTTGATGGTCATATTGCTTGTGACGCTGCTTCAAATTCTGAAATTGTAATCCCTGTGATGAGAAACGGTGAACTGTTTGCTGTTTTGGATATTGATAGCCCGAGTTTGGCAAGATTTGACGATGAAGATAAAATGGGCCTGGAAGCACTGGTAAAATGCTTTGAAGGTACCCTGTAAATGAAAGAACTACTTAACGTTCAGGATTACCTGTTTTCCACCTTCGATGTCGGAGATTGGGAAGGAGAAGAAGAACGTGTTGCAGAGACGTTAAATGAGCTTATCCACGTAGCCTGGGAGCAACTGCCTGACGATCTGCCCTGCGAGAAAATTGATTTAATTATAAATGGAATATGGGAGCATCTGCGCGGCGACTTGGCACTTGTCGAAGCCGAGTATGATGAACTCATTGACTGGGTTACACATTACATTCAGTCATCTCTTGATGATAATATTGAACTATAGGTTTAGACATGGAAACCACAAACAAGCTAAAAGATATCAAAGAGGTTCTCGACTTTTTATATGCCGAGTTTCCTCAGTGTTTTAAACAAAAAGACGGTATTAAACCGCTTAAAGTCGGTATCTTTAAAGATATCGCTGCCAGAATTGAAGGATCTGAAAAAGTCAGTAAGACTCAGGTCCGTCAGGCGCTGCGCAAATACACTTCTTCGTGGCGCTATCTAGAAGCCGTGATTAACAACGAATTTCGTGTTGATCTGGACGGCAACGACGCCGAGAAAGTTGAGCAGGAACATGTAGAGCATGCTCAAAAAGCACTTGAAGAGTCACGTGCTAAAATGGCTAAACGTAAGAAGCCTCAACGTCCAAGACAAGATGGCCGTGGTGAGCGCCGTCGCGATGGTGACACAAAATCTTACAAATCTCGCGGTGAGAACAAGCACCGTCACGGCAATAAAAACGCTAAAGTTAATGCTAAACCAGAGCAACAGCAACGTCGTAGCTCAGGTAAAGTTGAACCTCTTCCGGCAAATGAGGTCAAGGTAAATAATAAGGTTAAAGTAAAGTTGGGACAGGCCTTAGTTAATGCAACCATCACTGAAGTAAACAAAGACGAAGTTCATGTTGAATTAGTGACAGGGATGCAAGTTAAAACAAAAGCAGAAAGCCTGTTTATTCTTTAAGGAGTTGTGTATGAGTAATAAGTTACCTTTAATTGGTGCAATCGCACTGTTTGTATCTGGCGTGTGTTCAGCTGCAACACAGACCGTAACGGAAAAAGACATTCCCGTACTGGAGCCTGAAATCCAGCATGCGACGGCAACCAAAAGGGTAACCAGTAAATTTACTCGTGAACACTATAAGCGCTTTAAACTGGACGATGCGCTGTCTGAGCAGATCTTTGATCGCTATATTGAAAACTTAGATTACAACAAATCTTTGTTTCTTCAGTCAGACATCGACAAGTTTGCAGGCTACAGAAAGCAATTTGATGATGCACTTAAAAAAGGCAAGCTCGATTTTGCCTTCGAGATGTTCAATGCCAGTATGCAGCGTCGCTACGAGCGCTTTACCTATGCTATTTCTCTGTTAGATACAGAAATGAAGTTTGATAAGCCAGACGAGTTTGTATTTGACAGAGAAGAGATGCAATTTGCCAACACCCAGGCCGAGTTAGATGAATATTGGCGTCAACGTGTTAAGTCTGATGCTTTGAGACTAAAATTAACGGGTAAAGACTGGGCTGGTATTAAAGAGATCCTAACCAAGCGTTATAAAAATACCATTAAACGTTTGGTACAAACTAATAATGAAGATGCCTTTCAGATTGTGATGAATGCGTTCGCACGCAGCATAGAGGCACACACTTCTTACTTGTCTCCGCGTCGTGCAGAGCAGTTCAAAATGGATATGGAGCTTGAACTGGAAGGTATTGGTGCCGTGCTGGGGTATGATGAAGACTACACGATTATACGTAGTTTAGTGCCGGGTGGCCCTGCAGACAAAACTGAAAAAATTAAGCCGGACGATCGCATCGTTGGTGTGGCTCAGGATGGCGAAGAGTTTGTTGACGTGATTGGCTGGCGCCTGGACGATGTGGTTGATCTGATCAAAGGCCCCAAAGGTACTAAAGTAAGATTGCAGTACCTTAAAGGCAGTGACACGCATGGTACGCCTAAGGTTGTGGAAATCGTACGGGATAAAATCCGCTTGGAAGACAGAGCTGCTAAGTCTGAAGTTTTCGAAGCGAATTATTCAGACCTCACCAGTAAAGTGGGCGTGATTGAAATACCAAGCTTCTACAATAACTTATCAAAAGATGTTAAAAGAGAGCTCGATAAGCTCAAAGCGCAAAATGTGGATGGTATTATCGTTGACCTAAGACAAAATGGCGGTGGTTCACTGTATGAAGCCACACAGCTTTCGGGTTTATTCATCGATAAAGGTCCGATTGTTCAAATTCACACAGCATATAACCGTGTTGAAGCTCAAAAAGACAGTGATGGTGTTACTTATTATGATGGCCCTCTAACCGTATTGGTAGACCGTTATAGTGCGTCGGCATCCGAAATATTTGCAGCAGCGATGCAGGATTATGGTCGCGCAGTAGTCATTGGTGAGCAGACTTTTGGTAAAGGCACCGTACAGCAGCACCGTGGGTTAAGAAAGACTTATGACCTGTTCGACAATGCGCTTGGCAGCATTACTTACACCATAGCTAAGTTTTATCGTATTGATGGTGGCAGTACACAAAATAAAGGGGTGATCCCGGATATTTTGCTGCCTTCAGCGGTTGAACCTGCCGAGTGGGGCGAAAGCCAGGAAGATAATGCATTACCGTGGGATAGCATTGTCAGAGCCAAGTATCGACAATTGGATGATTTGAGTCCAACCATCAAGTATTTAAATGAGCGCCACGGGATCCGTATTGCAAAAGAGCCTGAGTTTGCTTATGTATACGACGATATAGCGCGATATAAAGCACAGAAGGACGACATTGCTATTTCTCTTGTTGAAGCTGAGCGCACAAAAGAACGTGAAGAGCGTGATGAGCGTGCACTTAAGCGTACCAATGAACGTCTGAAGCGTCTGGGACAAGAGCCTGTGAAAGACTTGGATGATGTACCAGAGATCATTGCTGAGCTGGACCCGTACCTGGAGGAGGCTGCTCTGATCACGCAAGACCTGATCAATTACGGTCGCCTGGCAAAAAACAATACGGCTGACTAAACACGGTTTAACAAAAAAGACGTACAGAAGGCTAAGCTATGAAAAGGCGCATTGAGCGCCTTTTTTCGTTACCAGTGCGTGGGAAATTTGTTATTATTGCCAGCTGCAATATTAAAAATAGTCGGGCAGGAACTTGCCTGGCGCTGTCTTGGGCGCAGATTCAGGAGTTGTGCTTAACGTTGAACTGACCCGGCAGAGATAATAATAAAGCACTCCATTAAGTGCGAAGGAGTATTCTGGTTTGAGACAACAAAAACAAGCATCCTATCTGGATGCCTTTATTCCTATTGTGGTATTGGTAAGCCTGTTAGGTGCAGCTGTATACCTCTACGGTGATAATTCTTCTTCAGGGCCAAACCAGATAGCCCTGCTATTTGCTACCTTTACAGCTGCGTTGATCGGGCTTAAAAATGGCTTTACCTGGAAGACGCTTGAAGAAGCGATGATCAAAGGGATCACCATCTCTTTGGGGGCAATCCTCATTCTGCTGATGGTAGGTGCTTTGATCGGAACCTGGTTGCTTTCCGGCACAGTGCCCACCTTAATCTACTATGGTTTACAGATTATCCACCCTTCGTGGTTTTACGCGGCTGGGTGTTTAATTTGTGGCATCGTGGCTATGAGTATTGGCAGTTCCTGGACAACAGCTGCAACAATAGGTGTTGCCCTGCTGGGGGTTGCTAATGGCTTGGGACTGGATCCTGTTGTGACTGCCGGGGCTGTTATATCAGGCGCATACTTCGGAGACAAGTTGTCTCCGCTGTCAGAAACGACGAATTTGGCGCCAGCGGTTGCGGGGAGTGATTTATTCGAGCACATTCAGCACATGCTATGGACAACAGTCCCAAGCTTTGTCATCGCCTTAATCATATTTATCTTTATGGGATTCAATGCTGATGTGTCCAGCGAATCGAGCAAGATTGATGAAATTGCCTCGATCCTGCAAAGTAATTTTAATATCAGCATAGTTAACCTCGTGCCTCTGATTATTCTTTTGGGCCTCGCCATCAAAAAGATGCCAGCTTTTCCTGCTATTTCTATTGGTGCCGTTGTTGGTGCGATATGGGCATTGTTGTTCCAGGGAGATTTGATAGCGAGCCAGGTAAATCCGGATGAAGGCGTGTTGGTCAGTCATTTCAAACTGGTTTGGGCCACATTCTTTGATGGTTTTAGTCTCGAAACGGGTAATGCCAAGATGGATGACCTGCTCAGTGGCGGCGGGATGTCGAGTATGTTGACGACGACCTGGTTGGTTATGACGGCGCTAATGTTTGGTGCAATCATGGAAAAAACCGGATTGCTTGAGCTGTTTGTCAAGAGCATTCTGAAAGTGGCTAAGAGTACAGGTTCACTCATTGCCTCTACGGTTGCTACTTGTTTTGGTACTAACCTGGTTGCGGCTGATCAATACATTGCCATTGTGGTGCCTGGTCGTATGTTCAAAGAAGAGTATACGAAACGGGGCCTGAGAAGTGTTAACTTATCCAGAACACTGGAAGACGGGGGGACGATAACAAGCCCCTTGATCCCATGGAATACGTGTGGTGCGTATATGCAAAGTGTGCTGTTGATAAATCCACTTGATTATGCGGTTTACGCTTTCTTTAACCTAATCAATCCATTCCTGGCAATTGTGTACGCATACCTGGGCATTAAGATTTTAAAAATTAAGCCTAAAGCGATGCAGCAAGGTGCAACAGCACCAGACGCCTAGCTTATTAAAGCCTAAAAAAAGAAAGAAAAGCGCCTCATTGAATTTGAGGCGTTTTTGCTCGTCTCACAGTCATAAATCCCTTTGCCCTTAGCGCGGGCCGTTCTACAATAAAGATATTGATTTGTACTCATTTTTTCACTGTGCTCAGTTGTCTCCGTGACGCAAGCACATGTAATTTGATAATAGGAATTGTCATGACCTCAAAACCTCAGGCCAAATACCTGCATGATTATCAGCCTCCCACACATGACGTTGAGAATCTCGCCTTATGCTTCGAATTAGATGCCCAGAATACCAAAGTGACGGCTCGCTTTACGTTGTCGTCACTGGATGGCGCAACGTCCGTGATGCTGGATGGTATCGAGCTGACACTTCAGTCTGTGAAAGTGGATGGACAAAGCCACTCAGATTACAAGCTACATGAGACTGGCCTGGAACTATTTGGGCTGGGCGAGCGCGCTGAAATCGAAATCGTAAATACGATTTCGCCAGCTACGAACACCTCTCTAGAAGGATTGTATTTGTCAGATGGCGCTTATTGCACGCAGTGTGAGGCTGAAGGATTTCGAAAAATTACGTATTTCCTGGACAGACCCGATGTGCTAACGACTTATCAGGTCAAGATCATCGGACCCAGGGAAATGCCACATTTACTGTCTAATGGTAATAAGGTCGACAGTGGGGAGCTGGCGGATGGTCGTCACTACGTGAGTTGGGAAGACCCCTTTAAGAAGCCGTCCTATTTATTTGCACTTGTTGCCGGCGACTTTGATGTTCTGACAGATACATTCGAAACACGCTCGGGTCGCCAGGTAGACCTGCAGTTATTTGTAGATAAGGGCAATCTGAGTAAAGCGCCGCATGCCATGGCGTCATTGAAAAAGGCCATGGCATGGGATGAAGAAAGGTTTGATCTCGAATACGACCTGGATATCTATATGATTGTAGCGGTGGATTTTTTCAATATGGGAGCAATGGAGAACAAGGGACTTAATGTGTTCAACAGTGCCTGCGTGTTAGCCAATCAGGAAACGGCCACTGATAGAGATTTTCATGTCATTGAGTCCATCGTCGGCCATGAATACTTCCACAACTGGACAGGCAACAGGGTAACTTGCCGCGACTGGTTCCAGTTGAGCCTTAAAGAAGGACTGACTGTATTTCGTGATCAGGAGTTCAGCAGTGATCTGGGTTCGCGTGCATTAAACCGGATAGATGCAGTGAATACAGTTCGCACCCATCAGTTTGCTGAAGATGCTGGGCCTATGGCGCATCCAATTCGCCCACAACAAGTTATCGAAATGAATAATTTCTATACGGTGACTGTATACAACAAAGGCGCAGAAGTGATCCGCATGATGCACACCATCCTGGGGGAAGCTGGTTTTCAGAAGGGGATGAAGCTCTATTTTGAGCGTCATGACGGCCAGGCGGTAACCTGTGATGACTTTGTTGCAGCGATGAGTGATGCCAATAGCAAAGATCTAAACCAGTTTAAACTTTGGTATAACCAGGTTGGTACGCCCAAAATTAGCGCGCGTACGAGCTTTGATTCGCAACAGGGCGAGTTTACGCTACATCTGGCCCAAAGCCATGCAGAGCATGATCCGGTAGAGGCTCCTTTGCATATTCCGGTTGCAGTTGAGCTATTGGACGAGCAGGGAGAAGTGATAGCCATCCCTGAGTCGATTGCAAAACAAGGTAAAGTAATAGAGCTTACCGAAAAGCAGCAGAGCTATGTCTTTTCGGGATTAGAGGGTGAGCCGGTTGTTGTATTACTTGAAGGGTTCTCAGCGCCTTGTTTATTGAATTATGATTATCAGCAACATCAGCTGCTTCACATTGCCAAGTATGCCAGCAGTGATTACGCACGCTGGGAAGCCATTCAGCAGCTTTATAAAGCCGAGATTAAGTCACTGGTAAATACTCAGATGTTTGATGAATATCAGCTACCAGAAAGCTTAATTCAGGCATTACGTATGTTGCTTGATGATCTTAGTGGAGACTTGTCAATCCTCGCTGAGCTATTCACTGTGCCTGGCTTTGACGCCCTGAATGCTGACTATACACCAGTTCCGGTTGAGCAGCTGACGCAAGCTATTTCGACTATTGAGTGCCAGATAGCGACTCAGTTGAAATCAGTTTGGCGTGATGTGTATGCACAACTACAGGATGACGGAAGCCTTGAGGCAAAGGCAGTTGCTATTCGCACCATGAAGAATAAATGCTTGTTTTACCTCGCACAGGTGTCAGACCCTCAAATCCAGGGCTGGATCCAGGCACAAAGTGAGAGTCATAACATGACGTTGAAACTGGGGGCGCTTAGAGCGGCTGTCAACGCTGACCATGTACTGACTCAGTTATTACTGGATGACTTTGACAAACAATGGCAGTCAGATTTGCTGGTAATGGACAAATGGTTTGCATTGCAAGCGAGCCGGAGTGACGACAATTGCATCGACAACATTTTGTCCCTGTACAACCATCCGTGTTTCGATAAAGCCAATCCAAATCGCGTTCGTGCTTTGATTGGCGCTTTCACGCGGGGTAACCCCAGGCACTTCCATCGCAAAGATGGTCGTGGATATGCGTTACTTGGTGACTTAATCGCTGAGCTAAACCAGGTCAATCCGCAAAATGCGTCCAGAATAATTACGCCTTTGCTGTCCTTCAAGCGTTTTGATGACACCAGACAAGGGCTAATGAAAGCTCAGTTGGAAAAACTGGCTCGACTACCTGAACTGAGCGATGATCTGTATGAAAAAATTGACAAAGCACTGAACTAAAAGTGCTTTTAGTCGAAATATGTAAAGGTTTGTATCCACATTATGCATGAGTATTACTTTTACATGGATTTAAGCCATGAACAATGTATGGCGTATTACCACGGACACGTTGAGTATATACAAGTCGTAGAGGATGGGGGAAAGCGGATCCGCTTTCCTGCCCATCATATCAGGCGACACGTATCAACATTAGGCGTTCGAGGTCGCTTTCGTTTGTTGCTTGATGAAAATAACCGCTTTGTAGCGCTGGAAAAAGTAGCTTGATGACAATTATGCGACGAGACATAAAGTATTTTTGTTAAATCGGTTTGTTTTAAACTTAAATTACGTGTTATAACTACTCTGGTAGGACGTCTTACCATGAGTGAAATACGCTCCAATGAGATAAAAATGCACCGATCAGACGCGTATTATTTGTAATTTAAAGCTATCGCTTCTATCGTTACGACAACAAAAAACAATAACTTGATAAGAATTACCCGCCAAAGGGGGGAGAAATAATGATAAAAACATCGCGCTTTGTGAAGAACAAGATCATGCTGGGCCTAAGCGCTGCATGTCTTGGTGTCGCTGGCACTGCTGCGCAAGCCGCCACGTTCCAAGTTGGTGATTTTGATGTGACCTTTGATTCTACGTTTTCTTACGGTCAGAGTATTCGTGTAGAAGACCGTGACTTTGATCACATTGGTAAGAGTAATCACCCGCGTTATAACTGGACCGGTTATAATGCCTCATTAGGCAACACCATCTATTCGTCTTCTCAGATCTGGTCACAACAGGGTGCATACTCTAACAACGGTGACGCTGGTAACTTGAACTTCGATTCGGGCGACACGTTCTCTCAGTTGCTCAAGGGCACCCATGAACTTGGCATCAGTAAAGATAACTACGGTTTCTTCTCTCGTTTCATGTATTTCTACGATTTTGCGATGGAAGATGGTGATTTTGCATACAGCAACCCGGTATCTGGACAGAAAGTCGATCCTTGCGCAGACGACGACACTAAAGAGCAGGTTTGCTCCGATGTTCGTTTACTTGATGCCTTCGTTTGGGCAGATTTTGATATCAATAACGGTAAAAACCCGTTATCAGTCAGATTGGGTCGCCAGGTAGTCAACTGGGGTGAAAGTACCCTGATCAGCCACGGTATTAATGTAAACCCGGTTGATATCGACCGTCTTAAAGCACCTGGTGCAGAGCTAAAAGAAGCGTTCATTCCGGTCGGCATGTTCTGGGCCTCTCTAGGCCTGACGGATAACGTAACGCTGGAAGCTTTTTATCAGTATGAATGGCATGAAACACGCCTTCCTGCGACAGGAAGTTATTTCTCTACTAATGATTTTGCGTCAGAAAATGGTTACAACCAGAATATTCAGCTCGGCTTCACAGCCAACCCGGATATTGATCTGGCACATCTGACTGAAGCACTGAATAACCTCCATACAAACTGGATGGGCGCGTTAGCTGCTCAAGGCCTGGACGTTACAGATCCAAATGTACTGCAAAGCGAAGCAGCTATTTCGCAGCTTACTTCTATGTATCTGGCATATCCAACCAAAGTTGCACTGAAAGGCAAAGGTCTGAATGGCAAGAGAGAGCCACAGGATGGTGGTCAGTTTGGTATTCGTCTGGGTATGTTTGCCCCAGAACTTAACGATACTGAGTTTGCGTTATACTACATTAATTACCATGCTCGTCGCCCACTGATCTCAGGTAAGGCGTCGAACTTTACCAGCGATGCCATTGCTGCCGACTTGAATTACATTCAGAACAACACGCTGAATGATGAGAATTTCACTAACCTTAATGCATTTACGCAAGGTTTGATTGAATACCCAGAAGACATTAAGTTGTACGGTTTGAGTTTCAACACCGCAATTGGTGAAACCGCATTCTCGGGTGAGTTTGCTTATCGCCAAGACGAGCCTCTACAGATTGACGATGTAGAGTTGCTTTATGCGGGTATGTTGGAACAGCTCGCTCTTGCAGGCATTCGCACAGACGTCGCTGGTTTGTCTCAGTTGAGTAAAGGTGACGATGTCGCTTATGTAGAGCCAGGCGCAATTGCACAGGGTTATGTGTTGAAAGACACGATGCAGCTGCAATTCACTGCAACGCACTTATTCGGCCCATCGCTGGGTGCAGATAGCTGGGCGTTGGTTGGTGAAGTAGGTGGCGTCACGATTAAAGACATGCCGAGTTATGACGAGCTACGTTTAAACGTTGCGGGTACTGGCCGAAGCGGAACGATTGAAGGTATTAACGGTCAAAGCTACGATCTGTTGCATATGGCTATCTCAAATGGTCCTGAAGTAAACCCATTCCCAACCGCCTCTGCATGGGGTTATCGCTTAATTGCTAAAGGTGAATACAATAACTTGTTTGCTGGCGTTAACATGTCACCTCGCATCGTGTTTTCTCATGACGTCAATGGTATAACACCGGATCCAATGTTCCTGTTCGTAGAAGATCGTAAGTCGGTTGGTTTGACTCTGAACTTTAACTATCAAAATGCCTGGTCATTTGACTTTGGTTATAACGCATTCTGGGGTGGTGGCAAGACCAACACATTCTCAGATCGTGATTTCGTTTCATTTAATATCAAGTATTCAATCTAAGGGCTTTCAATATGTTTAGAAAACCTACTATGCTTGCTGCAACAATTATAACAATGATGGCAGCACCGGGTGCATTTGCAAAAATGACCCCTGAAGAAATTGCGCGTTTAGGCGCGGATCTGACTCCAATTGGTGCAGAAAAAGCAGGCAATGCCGATGGTAGTATTCCAGCCTGGACCGGTGGGATCACTAAGCCGCCTGCGGGTTATAAAGTGGGCATGCACCATCCTGATCCTTTTGCAGATGATAAAATCTTGTTCACTATTGATAAAACCAATCTGGATAAGCATAAAGATAAGCTGAGCCCGGGACAGGTTGCTTTGTTCAATACCTACCCAGACACGTTCAAAATGCATGTTTACCCAACTCGTCGTAGTGCTGCATATCCACAGTTTGTTTATGATGCAACTAAAAAGTACGCTGCAACAGCGCAGTTGATTGAAGATGGTAATGGGATTAAAGACACAGCAATTGGTATTCCTTTTCCTATCCCTAAAGACGGTTTAGAAGCTATCTGGAATCACCTGCTACGCTATCGTGGTTTGTCAATCGCGCGTTATGGTGGCCAGGCGATGCCAACTGCATCAGGCTCTTACAACATCATCGGTTTTGATGAGCAGCTGTTAGTAAAATATTCAGATCCTGATGCGACACCTGCTGAGTTAAAAGAGTCTAATGTTCTGTTTAAGTTCAAGCAGAAGGTAACTGAGCCTGCGCGTTTGGCAGGAACCGCACTACTGGTACATGAAACAATGGACCAAATCCTGACTCCTCGTCAGGCGTGGACTTATAACACTGGTCAGCGTCGTGTACGCCGTGCGCCAAACGTTGCTTATGACGCACCAGGAACTGCATCGGACAGCCTGCGTACTACTGATGACTTTGATATGTTCAACGGGTCGCCGAACCGTTATAACTGGACTTTGAAAGGTAAGCAGGAGCTTTACATCCCGTACAATAGCTACAAATTGCACAGTGATAAACTGAAGTACGACGATATTCTGATGGCCGGTCACGTTAATCCTGAACATGTACGCTACGAGAAACATCGTGTTTGGGTAGTTGAAGCAAATCTGAAAGAAGGCACGCGCCACATTTATAAGAAACGTGTTTTCTACATTGATGAGGATAGCTGGCAGATCCACGTTGCAGATTTGTATGATAACCGCGATCAAATGTATCGCGTAGCTATGGCCCATGGCCTGAACTACTATGATGTGCCTACTCATTGGAGTACGCTGGATGTTTACCATGATCTGAACTCTCGCCGTTACTTGGCTATTGGTCTCGACAACGAAGAGAAAATGTACGACTTCAGCCAGTCATTCCAGGACAATGAGTTCACACAAAGCGCTTTACGTCGCGAGGGCAGACGATAAGCACAGCTGCCGGTTAATTCCGGCACAGTACTACTTCTCAGGGACTGTGTTGGCAGTCCCTGAATTTGCACTTCCTATTCTCTCTCACACTAATTATCGAGTACTCATCATGATTAAGAAGTTAGTCGCAACCACGATTGCAGTGATGGCAATGCAAAGTGATGCAGTAGCCGCAGCTTCTGATGCATTAATGGTGGCACATCCTCAGCGTACACTATTAACAGATATCAGTTATACCGGTGCGCAGCTGGTAGCAGTTGGCAAGCATGGCACCATAGTGACCAGCAAAGATGGTAAAACCTGGCAGCAGGCTCAAGTGCCGGTGCAAAGTTTACTGACATCAGTGACGTTTGCCAGCGAAAAAAAAGGTTGGGCGTGTGGTCATGACGCAACCATTTTACACACAGAAGATGGCGGGCAGAGTTGGCTAATTCAGCAACATTTGCCAGATATCGAAAAACCGTGTCTGGATATTACTTTTGCCAATGAGCAAATTGGCTATGCTGTTGGTGCTTACGGCATGATGTATGAAACGACAGATGGCGGAAAAAACTGGACTAAGCGTTTTATCGATGCTTTTGTCCACCCCGATGATGTGACCTATCTGGCGGAGCTAAAAGCAGATGATCCGGCGGCTTATGAAGATGAAACCGCATTTATCCTGCCGCATTTCAACACTTTGCTGATTGATGGCTCACAGTATTTATTAGCCGGCGAGATGGGCTTATTCGCTGTCAGTGATGATGCCGGGAAAAACTGGCGTAAGTTACCTGAGTTCTATGCAGGTTCTCTTTTCACTATTAGCAAAACAGCAGATGGCCGGGTAGTCACAGCCGGGTTACGTGGAAACGCATTTGTCTCTGACGCCGCGTTATCTCAGTTTCAGCGTCTGGCATTCAACAAAACTGCTACCATTAATCAGGTATTGACGGTTGATGATCAACAATACTTGTTTGCGAACAGTGGCGTTATTCACACACGTACCGAAACAGGTCTGTCTAGTGAGCAGTTGAAAAATGGTAAATCTATTATGGCCGGCGTTATGTTCGATGGACAATTGGTGCTGGCAACGGAAAACGGGATCCAGATAGTAGAGGTTAAACACTAATGCAGTCATTGTTAAACCAACTTGTTTACGTTGTTTTCAGACATCGTGTTGCGATGATTATACTCTTCATCATAGCAACTCTGTTCTTAGGCTATCGCGCAACACAGATCCAGCTTGATGCATCTTTCAATAAAAATATTCCGCTAAATCATGAGTATATGAAGGTATACCTGAAACATGAAAAACAGTTTGGCGGTGCGAACAGCATTTTGATATCCGTCTGTGATGCAGATGGAGATATTTTTAATCCAGAATTCTTTACTCAGTTAAAAGCAGTACATGATCAGCTTTATTTTATTCCTGGCGTGAATCGCCCGCTGGTTAACTCTATTTTTGCGCCCAGCGCCCGCTTTGTTGAGGTTGTAGAGGACGGTTTTGCGGGTGGTCCTATTATTCCTGCTAACTTTTCTGCCGACGAGGCAGGTCTGGCTGTGGTTAAGCAAAACATCGAAAAAGCCAAAGTTGTGGGCCGCATGGTCGCCAGCGATTATTCTTGTGCGATGGTCACAGCGCAACTAATGGAAATTGATCCTCAAACGCAGGAAAAGCTCGATACGTTGGCATTTGCGAAGAAACTGGAAAGTGAAATTCGCGAGCCACTTAGCACGGATAAAGTATCTATCCATATCATTGGCTTTGCGAAAATGGCGGGTGATATTGCAGATGGAGCAAAAGGGGTAGTTCTGTTCTTCGCAGTTGCGATTCTGTTCACGTTTGTGATGGTTTGGTTATTCTGTAAGAGTTTCAAACTGACTTTATTGCCTATTATGTGCTCCTTGATTGCCGTGGTGTGGCAAATGGGCCTACTTACTGTTCTGGGTTTTGGGTTAGATCCTATGTCTATTCTGGTGCCATTCCTGGTCTTTGCAATTGGCGTGAGTCATGGTGTGCAGATGATCAATGCGATCGGCAAAAAGGTGGCTGAAGGCGTTAGTAGCAAAGTGGCGGCTGAGGCGAGTTTCAAGGCGCTGTTAATCCCCGGTGGTATTGCCTTGCTGTCAGACACCGTAGGCTTCTTAACGTTACTAGCTATCGACATTGGCATTATTCGTGAGCTGGCAATCACCGCAAGTTTGGGTGTGGCCGTGATTATTTTCACTAACCTGATCCTGCTGCCAGTGTTGGCGTCTTACTATAACTCGAGCAAAATACATCGTGTTGATGACGGTAACTCGTTCAGTAATAAGCTATTCACCACGATGCGTGAAGCGCTAGTGAAAACTACAGATAAGCGCGTTGCACGGATCATCTTGCTGGTCAGTGCGATTCTATTTGGTCTTGGCTACTGGCAATCTCAGCATATGCAAATAGGTGATTTGCATGCAGGTGCACCCGCGCTTCATGAAGACGCTCGCTACAATCAGGATACTTTCCTGATCTCAGACCGGTATGCCATTTCATCTGATATTCTCAAAGTGTTGGTTGAAGCCTATCCTGCGGCCTGCACAGAGCACGATACAATGGACAGGATTAGTCGTTTTCAGTGGCGCGTTGAGAACTTGCCAGGCGTCCAGTCTGCAGTGTCTCTGAGCTCAGTCGCGCAATCTGTGAATGCCGGTTATAACGAGGGCAATCTCAAGTGGCAAACATTACCGCGTAATGGCGCATCACTGGTTCAGGCTACGTCGCGAGTTGAAACAAGCACAGGTTTGTTAAATGGTGATTGTTCTGTGATGCCTATTATCATCTTCATTGCTGATCACAAAGCCCAAACCATAGATAATGTAGTCACGCAGATAAAAGCGTTTGCACAGGAAGAGGGCACCGATACGGTAAAATTTAAACTAGCTTCTGGCCCCATTGGTGTTATGGCCGCGACCAATGAATCTGTATCTGAAGCACAGTTACCCATGATGATCTACGTATATGGGGCTGTTATCGTTCTGTGCTTGATTAGCTTCAGAAGTGTACGTGCAACCATCGCTGTGGTTTTACCTTTGTATATCGTATCTACTCTGGCACAAGCCTTGATGGTTAAACTCGAAATTGGCTTAACTGTATCAACTTTACCTGTTATCGCCTTAGGTGTGGGTATAGGTGTCGATTACGGTATTTATATTCTCTCTTCTATGATGACGCAGCTTAAGCAAGGCGTGCCACTTGCTTATGCATATCGTAACGCCTTGGCCGAAAGGGGGAGTGCAGTACTCTTTACAGGGATTACTTTGGCAATTGGTGTCAGTACCTGGATTTTCTCAGCACTCAAATTCCAGGTGGATATGGGGATATTATTAACCTTTATGTTCCTCGTTAATATGCTGGGCGCCGTTTTATTATTACCTGCAATAGGAACCTTAATCTGGACAGACCAGAAAAAAAAGTGTGAATAAAAGTGCTTATAAATGGCCGGTTTCGGCCATTTATATCTATATTTAGTGAATATCTGACCAACCAGCTGAAAAGGCTATAATGTTTTCGTCGAAAAGGCTTTTTATTAGCGCCAGAAAGGTTAAAATTCACATGACTCCACGCTAATAAATGGCTGTACAAATAATCTACCGTTCAAAGGTGGTATAGATTAAGGAACACATAATGACACAAAATGAAGGTCCAGCGTCAGTTATCCTGGATAACGTCACCAAGCTGATCCACAAAAAAGTTCATGCCGAAAACGTGTCGCTCGTTGAAACTTTTGCCAAAGCCTTGTACAGCAATATGTCTAAAGAGGACTTGGCACATCGTAACGACAGCGACTTATACGGAGCCGCATTGAGTCTTTGGAATTCTCTGGAAAAGAATGCCAATGACGATGCGGTTATTCGCGTTTTTAACCCTGAAGTAGCCAAAGATGGTTGGCAATCCTCTCACACGATCGTTGAGATCATCGCGAAAGACATGCCGTTCCTGGTTGACTCGGTACGCATGGCACTTAGCCGCAAAAATATCGTGTCTCACTTACTGTTACACAGCCCGCTTAAAGTAAAGCGCGATGGTGACAATAAGATTACGGCGCTTTCAAACTTAAAAACCGAGCAGGAATCCTCATCGACAAAAACTGTTTTCTTCATTGAGATTGATCGTCAGACTGACGCAAAAGCAATGAAAGAGTTCACCGAAGAACTGGAATCAGTGTTGAAAGATGTGTCTGTAGCTGTAGAAGACTGGAAGCCTATCCGAGATAAATTGGTTGCGGTCAGTAAAGAGATACCGACGCGTCACCATGACTGCTCACAGGCAGAAGTCAATGAAGCAGTTGAGTTCCTTGAATGGTTATCTTCAGATAACTTCACCTTTATGGGCTACCGTCAGTACGACCTAGTGCCTGTTCAGGGTGATCATGAACTGCGCGCAGTGCCAGACACCAGCCTGGGTTTGATGAAAAACTCGAGCCATGACGGCGGCCGCTTACTGTCTGAGCTACCAGAAGTCGCACGTAAAGAAGCTCGCAGCAAAAATCTACTGATTTTAACTAAGACCAATTCACTGTCTCGTGTTCATCGTCCAGCCTATATTGATTATGTGGGTATCAAGCGCTTTGATGAGCAGGGCAACGTTATTGGTGAAGACCGTTTCATCGGTTTATTCTCATCGAGCTTCTACAATAACAGCGCTGCAGATGTGCCAGTTCTTAAGAGTAAGATCCAGCGCATTATGGAGCAGTGTGACTTTGCACAAGGGACACACGCGTATAAAGCTGTGCTTAACTTGCTGGAAACTTATCCGCGTGATGAGTTGGTGCAGGCGCGCGAAGTCGAGCTATTGGAAGTAGCAACTGGCGTATTGCAAATTCAGGAACGCGACATGTGTCGTTTGTTCGTTCGCCGTGATGTATACGGGCGTTTCTTTTCATGCATGGTCTATGTACCGCGTGAGCGCTATAACACGGCACTACGTCGTGAAACTCAAAAACTGTTGGCAGATGCATTTAAGTCCAATGAAAAAGTTGAGTTTACGACCTTTTTCTCAGAGTCCACACTGGCGAGAACGCATTACATCGTACGTGTGGCAGATAACAGTATTAAGTACAACGTGAAAGACATTGAAAACAACCTGGCAGAAGCCGCTCGCACTTGGGAAGACAAACTACAATCAGCACTGCTTGGTAGCAATGGCGAAACCCGCGGTAATGAGCTAAACCGTAAATATGCCAACGCGTTTCCACACTCATACAAAGATCAAGTGTTACCAAGTGCCGCTGTGGTCGATATTGAGAAGCTGGAGCAGCTAAGCGATGAGAAAAAGCTGGAAATGCTTTTCTATCGTCCGCAGGAAGAATCGAACAGCGAAATCGTTCGTTTGAGCTTGTTCCACAAAGACGTACCAATTCACCTGTCTGACGTTATGCCAATGTTGGAAAACTTTGGTCTTCGCGTGATTGGTGAAACGCCCTATGCGATCAAGAGTAGCGACGGTCAGGTAAACTGGATCATGGATTTCTCCATGATGATCGACTCAAAAGGGATTGCAGACTTTGATAAAGTGTCAGCCCGTTTCCGTGCTGCACTGACTAACGTTTGGAATAACCGTCTTGAGAGCGATGGTTTCAATCGCATGGTTCTGCTGGGTGGCATGACCGGACGTGAAGCGTCAATTCTGCGTGCGTATGCTAAGTATATGCGTCAGATTGGTGTGACATTCTCGCAGTCATACATCGAAAATACCTTTGAGCATTACCCGCACATTGCAGCACAAATTGTTGAGCTGTTTGTGAAGAAGTTCTCACCAGCGAAAAAAGCGGCTGAGAAGACGCTTGAGAAACTGATCGAGAAAATTTACCTGGAGCTCGAAAACGTTGCTAACCTGGATGATGACCGCATCATTCGCATGTATGTTGACATGATCAACGCCACGTTGCGTACCAACTTCTATCAAAAAGAAGCGGACGATAGCAACAAATCTTATATTTCATTCAAGATCAACCCGCATGCGATCCCTGAGATGCCTCTGCCGCTGCCTGCGTATGAAATCTTCGTTTATTCACCTCGTGTAGAAGGTGTACATTTACGCGGTGGTAAAGTAGCACGTGGTGGTTTGCGTTGGTCAGATCGTCGTGAAGACTTCCGTACTGAGGTACTGGGTCTGGTTAAAGCGCAACAGGTTAAAAATACGGTAATCGTTCCTGTCGGCTCAAAAGGTGGTTTTGTTTGTAAGCAACTGCCAAACGATCGTGAAGGCTTCTTTAAAGAAGGTCAGGAATGCTACAAGATGTTCATCCGTGGCCTGTTAGACATCACAGATAACATCATTCATGGCGACATCATTCCACCGGTTGACGTAGTTCGTCATGACGAAGATGACCCATATCTGGTTGTTGCAGCCGATAAAGGAACAGCCACATTCTCTGATATTGCCAACGGTATTGCTGAAGAGTATAACTTCTGGCTAGGCGACGCATTCGCTTCTGGTGGTTCAATTGGTTATGACCACAAGAAAATGGGTATCACTGCGAAAGGTGCGTGGGAGTCGGTTAAGCGTCATTTCCGAGAAATGGACATTGACTGTCAGACAACTGATTTTACAGCGGTTGGTATCGGCGACATGGGTGGTGACGTATTTGGTAATGGTATGTTGCTGTCTAAGCACATTCGCCTGCAGGCAGCCTTTAACCACATGCACATCTTTATCGACCCGAACCCGGATGCGGCATCGTCTTATGTAGAACGTGATCGTTTATTCAACTTACCTCGTTCAAGCTGGGAAGACTACAACAAAGAGCTTATCTCTGAAGGTGGTGGTGTATTCTCTCGTGCAGCTAAGTCAATAACATTGACCGCTGAGATGAAGAAAATGATTGGCACTAAAAAAGCCAGCATGACACCAAATGAGCTGATTAAAGCGCTACTTAAAATGCCAGCTGACCTTTTATGGAACGGTGGTATCGGTACTTACATTAAAGCTAAGTCTGAATCCAATGCAGATGTAGGTGACCGTGCTAATGACGGTTTGCGTATCGATGGTTCTGAACTGGGTGCGAAAATCTTCGGTGAAGGTGGTAACCTGGGGGCAACTCAGCTGGGTCGTATCGAGTTTGCTGAGAAGGGCGGACGCATTAACACCGACTTTATCGATAACGTTGGTGGTGTGGCGTGTTCGGATAACGAAGTAAACATTAAGATCTTGTTGAATGGCCTTGTTGCTGAAGGTGACTTGACTAAGAAACAGCGTGATGAACTTCTGTATGCCATGACTGATGAAGTATCTGAGCTGGTACTGGCAGATTGTTACCGTCAAACACATACGCTGTCTATCACTAAGTCGAAAGGCCCAGCAACACTGAAAGAGAAAATTCGCTTTATCCATGCATTGGAAAAAGACGGTAAGCTTGACCGTACGATAGAGTTTTTGCCTACTGATGAAGAACTCGCAGAGCGTGCTGCGGCAGGGTCAGATCTGACTCGTCCAGAGCTGTCTGTGTTAGTCTCTTACTCTAAAATGGTGTTGAAGGAGTCTCTGGTTGTTGATGAGATCTCAGAGAATCCATACTATCGTCAGCTGTTAGTAAATTCATTCCCAATCCCACTGCGTGAGCGTTTTAACGCGGCAATGGATAACCACCCACTGCGTAAAGAGATTATTGCAACTAAACTTGCGAATAATATCGTTAACGACATGGGTCTGAACTTCATGATCCGTATGCACGAAGAAACTGGTGCAACGGAAGCCGAAATTGCGCTGTGTTACTCAATTGCCAGTGAAATTTTCGAAATGAAAGAGACCTGGCAGTCAATTGCAGCATTGGATAACCATATTCCATCAGCAGTACAGACTGAAATGTTGTATCAGTTGCGTCGTACAGTACGTCGCACGACACGTTGGTTCCTGCGTCACCGTAACAAAGGTATGACGATTGAAGAAACCATCGCATTCTTTGCGCCGACCTTTGCTGATCTGAGCAATAACCTGAACAACTACATGGTTGAAGATGAAAGTGCACGTTTGACAGAAAAAGCCGAAGCGCTTGTCGCACAAGGTGTACCAGAGCAAATTGCTATGCGTATCGTTTCTCTGTCTAGTCTGTTCTCTGTAATGGATCTGGCTGAAGTAGCAGCAAACGCCGGTCGCGCGATTGACGTGGTGTCAAACACCTACTTCAAACTGGGTGCGAATATGGGTCTGCACTGGTTCCTGGATCAGATCACTGCACAACCTGTCGCTAACCACTGGCAGGCTCTGGCGCGTGCATCTTACCGTGAAGAGCTGGACTGGCAGCAACGTGCTTTGTCTGAAGTTGTATTGAACAGCTTTGAGGGAGACGACCATGATGTTGATTCACTGATCAATCAGTGGATGGAAAATCAGTCTACCTTGTTGCTACGCTGGCAACAGATGCTGGCTGAGTTCAAGACCTCACAAAGCCATGACTTTGCGAAGTTCTCAGTGGCATTGCGTGAGCTGATGTTGTTGAGTCACAACTGTGACACTTCCAAATAGAAAATAACCCGTTAAAATACCCCGGCATTGCTGGGGTATTTTTTTATCTCAGATTTGAAATTGATACTGAATTGGTTCATTAGATGAGCCACTTTGAGGCAAGAAAACCCTGTCGATAATCTGGCAATAATTTAGCTGTTTAGTGTACAAAACAAGAGGTTTTTAACACAGTTAGCGGCAGGTTTTATTCTTTAAATTGGTTATGCATTAATGCTGATTGGTGTCATACGTTACTAGGAACTTAAGGAGTCTCCATGTTTTATGATTTAGCGCGTCGCTATATGTTCAGTAAAGATGCCGAGTGGGCTCATGATTTCGCACTCGGAAATTTACGCCGCTTCGCGAATACCCCATTAAGTATGGCCTGGTCACAGTCACTTCCAAAGAAACCGGTTAATTTCCTTGGCCTGGAATTTGACAACCCGGTTGGGTTAGCTGCGGGACTCGATAAAAATGCAGAATGCATTGATGCATTCAGCCAGATGGGATTTGGCTTTATTGAGGTGGGAACGGTCACACCAAGACCTCAGGCAGGTAACGAAAAACCGCGGATCTTCAGGTTGCCTGAAGCGAACGCAATTATTAACCGGATGGGCTTCAATAATAAAGGGGTCGACAACCTGGTTAACAATGTAAAAGCAGCGCGTTATAACGGGATCCTGGGTATCAACATCGGTAAAAATAAAGATACGCCGAACGAGCAGGGCAAAGATGACTACATTCACTGTATGCGCAAAGTGTTTGAGCATGCATCTTATATTACCGTTAATATATCGTCACCCAATACACCGGGTTTGCGCGACCTGCAATATGGCGAAGCATTGGATGACTTGCTGCAAAGTTTAAAGAACGAGCAAATCGACCTCATCGAGAAGCATAAAAAGTCAGTACCAATGCTGGTAAAAATCGCACCCGATGTTGACGCTGTACAGTTGCAGCAAATTGCCGAGTCATTAGTTAACAACCGTATTGATGGTGTTATTGCAACTAATACAACCTTATCAAGAGAAGCGGTTAAAGGGTTAGAGCACGCTGAAGAAGCCGGTGGCTTATCGGGTCGTCCGGTACGTGAAAAATCCACACAAGTTGTTAGTGAATTGAAACGAATGACTGAAGGTAAACTGCCTATTATTGGTGTTGGCGGGATCGACAGCGCCGCAGCGGCAAAAGAAAAGCTCAATGCAGGCGCAGATTTAGTGCAGGTTTACACTGGCTTTATCTATGAAGGACCTCAGTTGATCAAAAAGATCCTCACTGAGATCTAACTAGCTGTTTTATAAGCTTATGAAATGGTTTGTAATTATTTTGAAATATACAGACGAACTCTTGAGCTAATGTGAAAAACGATCTTTTCCTTGTGGAAAAGATCGTTTTTTCCTTATAAAGATCATTCATATAGCACGATGATCTAAAACAATTTGTTATTACAAAAATTTTTACACAGTGATAATTCGCGATATACTTCTTTACAGGCATACGCACATAACACATTGATATTGGGAGGTCCATTTTGCAAGCATCCAAAGAGTGGCGTTGGATTAGATGTAGCCACAGAAACAGACTGCTTGTTGACTTGGGCGAGGACCTTCAGTTATGTACGCCATTTCGCTTGAGGCAGTTAACCGAAGATTCCCTTCATAGCGTCGATTTGAGTGTCGACGAAGCCGCTTTTTATCGTAATGTGTATGATTATTTGCTTGGTTTTAAGGTCTGGTCTGAACCTCAGTGTTGTCAGATAGCGCTTAATGCCACAGCAGCAAAATTCCATCTACTTCCCGTTCAGGCCAAAAGTTGGTTTTTCAAATGTTACAACGGGGGCCAACCCTTGTGCGAAGCTGTAGTTACTCTCCAATCAAGATGCCAGTCAGGTGAATTCCTGATAGTCGATCATAACCAGGAAACCAGCATGTGTATCAACCTGACTCAGGGTTTTATGCTGGATGAGAACATCGAGTTGGAGCAGTTTCAGGCCATCAAGGTACTGAATGACAGAGTGCACCCTCTGATCCAGGCACATAAGTTGACCCAAACAGCCTGACAGGGCAGCTTCTCATTTTTATCATGCGCCAACGCGTACAGCCACTCTGATATCCCAGTCTGTCACTTGCTGTGTTATACTCGCTGCAATTGAAATTATTGAGTATTTACATTGCAGTTTATCGCCTTAACGTCCATTGGAATTGAAAACCTGTTGCTTGAAGAACTTCAGTCTCAGGGACTTGAAGTCGTCAAGCAAAGCGTTGGTTCGGTCCGCTTCACTGCGGATAGCCTGGCTGTTCAAAAATTCTGTATGACAACGCGTTTTGCCACGCGTGTCATGATGCTGATTGATGAACATGAAGACATCAACAATAAAGATGATTTGTACAAGTTTGCGCGTTTTCAGGGCTGGCAGGAGTGGTTTGGTCCAAAGCAAACGTTTGCGGTTGAATTCAATGGCACTAACCGGGAACTGAAGAACACTCAGTTTTCCGGTCTAGTCATCAAAGATGCCATTGTGGATTATTTTCAGGATCTGTACGAGCAACGTCCGTCTGTTGATAAACAAGAAGCCAATGTGCGCGTTATCGCCAAGCTCAATAAACAGAAAATTGCATTGTATATCGATTATTCAGGCCCGCGCTTGTCTGACAGAGGGTACCGAACCAAGCAAGGTCGGGCACCGATCCGGGAAAACCTGGCTGCGGCTCTCGTAAAACGAAGTGGCTGGCTGAGTGATACCTCTAAGCCATTATTTGACCCGTGTTGTGGTTCCGGTACTTTATTGATTGAGGCGGCCAGTATGGCCCTGAATGTCCCAGCTAATCTGAATAAAGATTTTGCCTTCAAACGTTTGCCTGGTTTTCGTGATGCCAAATTTAAAGAACTTAAAGCTGAATTGAAGCAGGCACAGCTGGATAAACCTTTATGGATCATAGGTCAGGACATTGATGCGCAGGTGCTCGATACAGCCAGAGGAAATGCTAAACGTGCCGGGCTTGAGCAATATATTCGCTTTAACGACGGAGATGCCAGTCAGCTGACTTGTGTCGCTAAGCGTCCAGGCACGTTATTAAGTAACTTGCCTTATGGTGAGCGTCTGGGTTCTATGGCTGAGCTGATTAACCTGTATCGGGGGATGGGCGAGCGCTTTAAAAAGCACTATAAAGATTGGTCATTGGCATTACTTGGCACAGATGAAGCGTTGTTTAAAACACTTAAGTTGTCGTCTAAAAAGCGCTACAAATTTAAAAATGGTCCACTCGACGTGTCCCTCTATTTGTATGATATGGATGAACGTCAGGTAGCGCAAAATGAACAAGTAGGGGCACTGCATTTTGAGCAGTCTCGAGCCTTCGCAAACCGGGTTAAAAAGAACAAGCAAGCTTTGAAAAGCTGGCTCAAGAAAGAGCAAGTCGAGGCCTACCGTGTCTATGATGCCGATATTCCAGAATATAATGTTGCAGTCGATGTCTATGGTGACAGTGCCGTCGTATTTGAGTACGCAGCACCTAAAGAAATTGATGAACTGGTTGCCAATAAGCGTCTTCAAGACGTGATCACGCTTACCGCCGAAACCTTGGATATTGACCCTTCTAACATTGCGGTTAAAGTCCGTAAAAAGCAAAAAGGTCAGGAACAATATAATGCACTCAGTAAGCAAAACCGAGTGCAAGTCGTTGAAGAGTTTGGTGCTAAATTCAAAGTAAACTTGTTTGATTATCTGGACACCGGGCTGTTTTTAGATCATCGTCTGGCAAGACGATATATTCAGCAAAATGCTAAGAACAAGCGTGTTCTTAACTTGTTTGCTTATACAGGGAGCGCTTCGGTTCATGCGGCACTTGGTGGTGCAAAAGCGGTGACGACAGTGGACATGTCTAAGACTTATCTGAAGTGGGCAGAAGAAAACTTTGCCTTAAATGAGCTGCGTAATCCTCGGTTTAGGTTTGAACAGGCAGACTGTCTGAAATGGCTTGAGCATGCGCAAGGTCAATATGATCTTATCTTTCTTGACCCGCCAACTTTCTCGAATTCAAAGCGGATGAAAGAGGTTTTTGATGTCCAGCGCGATCATATTCAGTTGCTTGAGTGGGTCAAAAAAATTCTCAGTCCTGGCGGTACCTTGTTATTCTCCAATAACAAACGGGGTTTTAAAATGGATGAAGTGGGTTTGATGGGGCTCGGCCTGAAAGCCGAAAATGTGTCAGATCAGACCTTGTCGCCGGATTTTAAGCGTAACAAGCAAATTCATAATAGTTGGTTGATCACTCATGGCTAAGCTCACTCTGTTTTATACCGATGGCTGTCACCTGTGCGAGCAAGCCTATGAATTGGTGTTACGTTGTGTTGCCAGCGATGCAGTGCAGCATCAGGACATTGTGGAAGATCCGCAACTGATGGCTGAATACCAGACGTCTATTCCCGTACTTAAGTCAACAGATAGCGCCAGAACTCTGTTTTGGCCCTTCACAGAACAAGATATAAAAGAGTTGTTAAAGTAAGATGGATTTAATCAGAATTGCACGGGCCCAACTGGCTTTTGGCACTCATCCCCTGTTAGATCAGGCAGATGCAGTCATTGAAGCAGGAGAACGGGTCTGTATTGTCGGGCGCAACGGTGCCGGTAAGTCAACCCTACTCAAAGTTCTGGATGGCCAGGTCCACTTGGACGATGGTGAAATCAACCAGGTCTCGGGACTTAAAGTGTCTCGCCTTGAACAGGATCCGCCAAAAGGAGCGCAGGGCAGTGTATTCGATTATGTGGCTGGGGGTCTTCCCAATATTGCCCAGCTGTTGATTGATTATCACAATGTCAGCGAAGCGTTGCAAACTGATCACTCTAGTAGCTTATTGAGCCGTCTCGAACGTTTGTCCGCAGATATTGAAGCCCAGGATGCATGGCGTTTCGAAAGTCGTATCAAGCTGGTGCTGACGCAGTTGCAACTGACCGCTAATATGAAACTCGAAAAGTTATCAGGCGGTTGGCTACGCAAAGTGGCTCTGGCTAAGGCTTTGGTGAGTGATCCAGATCTGTTATTGCTTGATGAACCAACCAACCACCTCGACATGAGTAGTGTTGAGTGGCTTGAGCAGTTTTTAAAAGAATTCAAAGGCGGCATTGTTTTTATTTCGCACGACCGGGCATTTATTCGCGGTGTTGCAACGCGGATACTCGACTTAGATCGTGGAAAGCTGGTCTCTTATCCGGGCGATTATGCCAAATATCTTGAGCAAAAGGCGCACGACCTCAAAGTAGAGGAAGCACAAAATGCCTTGTTCGATAAAAAGCTAGCGGAAGAAGAGACCTGGATCCGTCAAGGGATAAAAGCACGACGTACACGCAACGAGGGACGAGTCAGAGCTCTAAAAGCACTGCGGGTTGAACGTAAGCAGCGTGTTGAACAAGTTGGTAAGACCGACTTTAACATTGAATCGGCGGAGCGTTCAGGGAAACTGGTCTTTGAGGCGCAACACATTGGTCATGCTTTTAAAGATAAGCGCATTGTTGATGAATTCTCGACCCTGGTTATGCGTGGTGATCGGGTTGGCTTAATTGGTCCAAACGGGGTCGGTAAAACGACGTTACTGAAAATTTTATTTGGTGATATCTCTCCCGATAAAGGTAAGGTGAAGCAAGGCGTCAACCTTGAAGTGGCCTATTTTGACCAGTACCGGGAAAAACTGGATGAGGAAAAAACGGTTCAGGACAATGTCGCCGAAGGGAAACAAGAAGTACAAATGGGTGGTCGTAGCCGGCATGTACTGGGTTATCTGCAAGACTTCTTGTTTCCTCCTGCACGCGCTCGTACCCCGGTTAAGGCGTTATCGGGGGGAGAAAAGAACCGCCTGTTGCTGGCTAAGTTGTTTCTAAAACCTTCGAATGTTCTGGTACTGGATGAGCCGACCAATGATTTGGATATTGAAACACTTGAGTTACTTGAAGAGATCATCAATCAGTATCAGGGGACTATCCTGATTGTCAGCCACGACAGGGAGTTTATCGATAATACCTGTAACAGTGTTTGGGCATTTGAAGGTAATGGCAAGGTGACTGAGATCGTAGGTGGCTTTAGTGATTTTGAAGCGTACCGATCGCAGCAGGAGGCACAGAAAAAAGCGCTGGAAAAACTCGACAAAGAGAAACAACAAGCAAGCGATAACAAAAAACCTGCCAATAAAAACAAATCAGGCAAATTAAGCTACAAATTAAAGCTTGAACTGGAAGCATTGCCGGGTAAAGTAGAGGCTCTGGAAAACGAGCTGGAAGAGCAGCAAAACCTGGTGAATTCGCCGGAGTTTTTTAAGCAAGATCCTGAAACGACCCAAACCGCGTTGAACCAATTGGCTGACCTTGAGTCCAAGCTTGAAGCCGCGTTTGAGCGTTGGGAAGAATTAGAAGCATTACAGAATCAGTAGTAAGGATTGAAATGAAATATTCACTTATGGCCGCCAGCATTATTTTCGGCCTATCTGGTCAAGCGATTGCCGCGACCTACAAACTCACTGAATTACCAACCAGCGACATTGGCAAAATGCACTATGTCACGGATGTCAATGAAAGCGGTGACGCCATTGGCCGCGTGACAGGTTTATTTAATTTGCCAGTCGACATTAGCTATATAGACTTTCAAGACAACTCGATCACTAGCTATTACGACTCATACAAAAGAATTTTGGAAAACAGAGATGAGACTATTTCGTTCACTCTGGATGATATAGAAAATGGCGATGCGCTTTCAACAGACGCTGAAGCACATAACTTTATGCTGGGTTACTTATCATCTGGTACACAAAGTGCCAGTGCTGAATTCCAAAAAATCAGTTCAGTCGCCGGGCTCGAATTCACAGGTACCAGTGTTAACCTGGTTGATATATTCGATATAGAGTCGCCCGACTATGCGGGTCTGACACGTTCCGTCAGTAATTCGATGACCGCTGTAGCGGCTGATGGCACTGTGGTTGGCTGGGGCTCTGCGCCTTTTAAAAAGATTACTTTCACGCCAGAGGGTGAAAGCGAGGCAAAAACCTATTTTGTTCGCGACTGGCATGCACGCGCAATAGTAATATCTCCGGGTGGTAAGCGAGTAACTTTAGAGCCTGAATTCACTGAATATGGTGGCTACAGTATCGCGACAGATATTACACTGACCGATGAGGGAAATTATCTGGTGGTCGGTCAGGCATCAGTAGGTTTGCCTGAAAACAGCCAAACTACGATCACTGACAATTGTGATGATAAAGACGAGCCTGAAGCGGTTTGTATCTGGCGTCAGGGGCGGGGGGTCTATGATCTGCGCGCTTACCAATGGACGCTGGATAAAGACTTCAATGTCATTGAAGCAAAAAACCTGGGTATTGGTTTGGAGCGCAAGGACGATGAAGACAATCCATTCTACAGTTCGGCGTATGCTATTAACAAAGCGGGTATTGCTGTAGGTAAGTCCAGAGTCAGGATCGACGATAGCCTTAAGGCTTTTGAAGAGCCAGGCTATTATCAGGATGGTCAGTTTTTCACTTTACGAGAGCATGATGACTTTTATCAGACAGGGTATGCTCTGGATATCAATGACAACAATGTGATTGCGGGATACGTAGGCAGACAAAACCAGGGCACCTTATTTGAAGTGAATGGGTTTTACTACGACATGAATGATAAAGAGTTGGTAGAGATCCCCAGTTATTTCAGTGGCTCAGACACATTCGTCAGAGACATTAACAACGCTGGTTATATGGTTGGTGAAGGCGAAACTGAGAAAAACGTTTCTAACTCTCGTAGTGAAGCATTCATGTATAAGATCGGTGACGAAAAGCTGACTAATATCAATGATCTACTACCTTGTAAGAGTGACGATTTCCCATACACTGTATCTGAAGCAATCCGTATAACGGATGACAATACGATATATGCTGTTGCAACCAAAACGGTGACAAAGCTGGACTCGTTTGGGAACCCAGACAAGGACTCTGATGGCAACGAAGCATCAGAATCAGTTGTGGTGCCAGTGGTTCTGACTAAAACGGGTAGCACAGAGATCAGTGAATGTGTCGCGCCGGAAACAGAGACGTACGAGCGCCAGTCTGCTTCTCTGAGCTGGTTGTCTTTACTTGCACTTCCTCTGCTGTGGGTACGTCGCAGACGCCAGAAATAATCTATCCGAGGCATACATTAGTATGCCTCGCGTCTTCTTTGGTCACAGCTGCTTCTGGATATTCCCCGCCCGGATACTGCTTTGACGGTCTTTTTTGCTTAAAAAAGCGCTCATCATAGGTCATGCAGATTTAACCTGGCTGACACAGTCTCTTTCCTTCACCTTAATTGGACCTGCTTACCCAGGCTTATCGAACAGATGACTACGCCTGTCTGACTCGATACTTTTGTGACTTCTTGCACTTATACCAATTTCACTTAATACCTGTTCAATTTGAAGGAGCAAATATGACGCTAACGGCGTTATAAATTTCTCATTTAGAACCTTTAACCTTAGACATAGATTCACAAAATTCCTGCCTCGCCTATATGGATTTAGGTGCCTTAGCAATAGCAGGAGCGGTATTATCGACTATATTTTCTCGCCTTAAAATAGTGCACTTAATTAAGAAAATTAGAATTATGCGTAGGCTTTGAACAATGTTTATTCTTTGATAACACCTTATTTTTGTAAATATTTCGTATTGAACTATGCAGTAAACACTGCATTAACTCATCATAAAGTGCTTAGCGATAACAATTTGGCCATCCTTACGGCTGTTCTTACCAGTGCTGATTGTAAATGTATTGATACATTGTGGAACCTTCCAAATACCTTGGCATTCATAAATATGCAACAAATAAATAATCTTATTAGTTATCATATATATAGTGATAATTTGTATTGATGTTGATGTGTTTCAAACAATAAAAATGTACTAGATTATTATTGTTGTCTAGTCACTTGTTATGTTTTTTTGTCTCGATAAACTTCATCCGCCTGCATCTGGGATAGAGATGTAATGAAGTTCTATTGATGTCAGGTAAAAAATAAAAACAAGTGAGGATGCATTTATGCAACTAGTTAACATAAAAAAGCCAGCTGTTAAACTCAGCGCAATAGCGCTGGCATTAATGGCACACCACGCGAGTGCGGCGGTGGATTGTAGTGGGATACCTCAGTGGCAGGCCGGACAGGTATATACATCTGGCCAGCAAGTGCAACAAGATAACATAGCTTACCGGGCAAATTGGTGGAACCGTTCATCACCTAAACTTCGCTCTGGCCAATGGCAGGAGTGGCGCAAACTGGGAGAGTGTCTGGGAGATGAGCAACCTAATCAATCACCTGTGATTGACATGGAACTGCCTGGCAGTGATATGACAGTAAAAGAAGGCGAAAAGCTTCAGTTCGTTTTCAGTGCACATGACAGTGATGGCATCGTCAGACAGGTTTCTGTGTATCACAATGATGCTTTGGTTAAAGTACTGGACGAGGCTCCATACGTGCTCAACTGGAAGGCACGTGTCGGGGATCACGTTTTCCATGCTGTTGCAATTGATGACGATGGCGCAAAGTCAGTATCGGCAAAGCGCACTGTTAAAGTAGCAGCATTACCGCCGGAAGAAAAAAATACCGCACCTGTCTCACGCCTCACAGCTGAATTGCCCAGCGAACTCGAGGTGGGTAACCTGGTCCGACTTACACTGCGAGCTCATGATAAAGAAAATGACCGCTTAACTCAGGTACTCACGTTAAATGGTCAAGAGATCATGCGTACTGAGCTTGCACAAGCGCATTACGAATGGTCAGCCACATCGGCCGGGCGTCATGAGTTTACTTTGCAGGCAACGGACGAGCATGGCCTGGTGTCGGAAGCAATAACGCGTACTTTTACTGTGAAAGCGTCAGGTGATGATCAAGCCAGTCAGTTGGACTGTTTACCTGCCGGACTATATCGCACACCTGGCGTAACCAGTGCTTACTGTGATGTATATGATAGCGAAGGCCGAGAGAAAATGGGGGCTGATCATCCACGGCGCGTGATTGGGTACTTTACCAGCTGGCGGCATGGTAAAAATAATCAGCCAAGCTATCTGGTCAATGACATCCCCTGGGACAAGATCACCCATATTAACTATGCTTTTGCCCATGTAAACAGTCAGAACGAACTGAGTATTGGTGACCCTAAAGCTGAAGGCAACGCTGCGACCAATATGACCTGGCCGGGCGAGGCGGGTGCTGAAATGGACCCAAGTCTGCCTTATACCGGACATTTCAACTTGTTAAACCGCTACAAAAAGCAGTATCCACACGTCAAAACAATGATTTCTGTGGGTGGCTGGGCTGAAACAGGCGGTTACTTCGATGAAACCGGGACGCGCGTTAACAGTGGCGGGTTTTACACTATGACCACCCATGCCGATGGCAGTGTGAATCATGATGGGATACAAGCGTTTGTTGCCAGCTCTGTGGCGTTCTTACGCCAGTACGGGTTTGATGGTCTGGACATTGACTACGAATATCCGTCGTCAATGAAAGATTCGGGTCACCCTGAAGATTTTGACATCAGCAACCAGCGCCGTGCTGGCCTGAATAAGTCTTATCAGGTGCTGATGAAGTCTTTGCGTGAAGCGCTGGATAAAGCGGGTGAGCAGGATGGTAAGCACTACATGCTGACCATAGCCTCTCCTTCTTCAGGTTACCTGTTAAGAGGCATGGAAACTTTTCAGACTGCACAATACCTGGATTTTGTGAACATCATGAGTTACGACCTGCACGGTGCCTGGAATGACCATGTTGGCCACAACGCGCCTTTGTATGATACCGGTAAAGACACTGAACTGAAAACCTGGAATGTATATGGTACCAAAGAGTTTGGTGGAATTGGCTATCTCAACACAGACTGGGCCGTGAATTATTTCAGAGGTGCATTGCCTGCCGGGCGGATCAACATTGGTATTCCTTATTACACCCGTGGATTTAAGGACGTGCGTGGTGGTGAAAATGGTCTTTGGGGTCGTGCGCCATTGCCTGATCAAAACGCCTGTCCGAAAGGAACAGGGATTGGTGAGAAGAACAAATGTGGTAATGGTGCCATTGGCATCGACAACCTGTGGCATGACATAGAAAATGGCCAGGAAGTCGCTGCCGGGTCGAACCCCTTGTGGCACGCAAAAAATCTGCAACATGGTATTAATCCGAGTTATCTGAGTGACTATGGTCTGACACCTGCTACAGATCCGGATGATGTGCTGCGAGGCGACTATGTGCGGCATTACGATGACATCGCTGTCGCCCCCTGGTTGTACAATGCACAGAAGAAAGTCTTCCTGTCGATGGAAGATACTGAATCCATGCAGACCAAGCTTAATTATGTGCTTGAAAAAGGCCTGGGTGGCGTGATGTTCTGGGAGCTGGCCGGCGACTTTGACTATCATGCAGATAAAGGTGAGTACTTCATGGGCTCGACTATGACCAGTCTCGCCTACAACACCTTCAATCAAAATGGCACAGACTACGCGACAGTGCAGGGTGATGCAGAATTTGTTGTGCCTGAGTCAGCGGTTGATATCCGTTTTAACGCCAAAGATTTCCCGGTTGGCGATCAGAATTACCCAATCAGACCTACATTCCAGTTTACCAACCACTCGGAGCTGGACCTGAGCGGGGCGACAATCAGCTTTAATGTGCCAGTCTCAACCTCTGCGATCTTCAAGTCTAACTGGAATGCCCGTAAAAAACTGGGCATGAAAGTAGAGCATGATGCCAGCAATGCACGCGGTAACAACATTGGAGGCTTTGACAACGCATTCCATCGCTTCTCAATTACCCTGAAAAACGAGTGGGGCGGTCAGCTGGAGTCGTTTAAACCAGGCGAGACCGTGAATGCTCAGGTTATGTACTACATGCCGATCACAGGGCCGGTTAATTTTGTCATTGAAAAAGGTGGCAAACAATACGCCTTCAGTAGCGAATATCCTCAGTTGCCTGTAGCGAAAAAATCGGATGACACTTCCGGTGGTAACCCACCATCCGGCACGCTTTGCGAGGGGGTTGAACTGAGTAATATCAATCATTACCCACAGTGGCCGCGTACCAACTGGGCCGGCACACCGAGCCATGCGCTCGGTGGCGATATGCTGATCCACAACGGTTACGTCTACAAAGCCAAGTGGTGGACCAATGCCACGCCGTCCAATGGTGGCGCCTGGCAGCAGGTTTGTTCGCTGTAATCCTCAATAAATAGCGGTGGCATACTTGCCACCGCAGGAGATAACCCTATGAAATATAATAAAACCCTATCGGCTCTCGCCGTGGGGATGAGCTTGGCTGCTGCCAATCAGGCATTCGCACATGGTTATATGGACTTTCCTAAGGCCCGTCAGGCGATTTGTCAGGAGCAGGGCGGATTCTGGTGGCCAAAAGATGGTTCCAAGATCCCCAATACTGCCTGCCGTGCCGCATTTTTGAAATCCGGTCATGTACAGTTTATTCAAAAGCATGAATTCGCTGCCAATACGGCAAATTTTAACGATCAAAGTGCGGTTGAGGCGAATATTCCTGATGGCACTTTGTGTCATGCCGGCGATAAAAACAAAGCGGGCATGGGTTTACCCTCAAAAGACTGGCAGACAACCCCAGTAACGGTCGACAGTAAGGGACAAGTTAAAATTCGTTATCGGGCTACAACGCCACACAATCCCAGTTTTTGGCAGTTTTATCTGACCAAGCCGGGTGTTGATTTTAAAAACAAAGCACTTAGCTGGGCTGATCTTGAACTGGTGCAAAGCCATGGCAATATCGACTTTTTTATGGCACCCGATGGCAAACGTTACTATGAAATGAAAGTTGCCATTCCCGAGCGCTTTTCGGGGGATGCGATCCTTTACAGCCGCTGGCAGCGGGACGATATAGTCGGAGAAGGTTTTTACAACTGTAGTGACATTACCATTGTCAGGGGATCAGAACCTCAGCCACCGCAAAGCTGGCATAGCGCCGGGTACTATCTGCGTCAGGGCCAGCAAGCGCATGTTGGCGATACCGTTTGGATGCGAGTATTTGACACCAATGGTAAAGAGTTGATCCAGGAAAAGCTCACTATTACTGAGGCTCATCACAACAACTGGCCTGCATATTTTGCGACTCAGCTCAATGAGGCGTTTGCTTCACTGCTGCGTATCGGCGTACAGGATGAGCATGGCAACATTCAGTTTGATGAAACCAGCCTGGCGAGTAATCAGGTTTTTGTCACTGATCAGACGCATAGCTTCAACCTCAGTATTGTGGCTAAACCTGCGAATACACCCCCTACGGTACACACCCCAGCAATACTGACCGTACAGGAAGGGCAAAGCGCTCATTTGCATGTGCATGCTTTCGATGATCAGCAAAGCACACTGCATTTTGACTGGCTGCTACCGGCTCAGATCAGTTACTCCGGCACTGGCTCGACTATCACAGTCAAGGCTCCACAGGTTGATAAAGACACGCAGTTCAGTGGCAGGGTTACCGTCTCTGACGGGCAGCTAAGCACCTCTGTCAATGTGGTCATTGCCGTGACTAACCAGGACAACACACCAACACCACCCGATAGTGACGCCTGGCAGGCGGATAAGGTTTACACCGGCGGAGACATTGTCAGTTTTAACGGTAGCCAATACCGCGCCAAGTGGTGGGTTCGCGGACAGCGGCCAGACAGCAGCCATGCCTGGGAGCGGATCGCGTCACCCTCTGAGCCGCAAGACCAATGGCAAGCCTCGGTCGCATACGCGGGTGGTGCAGTGGTGCGCTATCAGGGGGAACGCTATCAGGCTCGTTGGTGGACCCGAGGTCAGCAACCTGGCAAGCACAGTGTGTGGAAAAAACTATAACAATTTGTGAGGAAAAAACATGTTTAATTATTTGATCAGTGCGGCTGCGGTCGCGTCAGCTTTATCTGTAGCGACAGCTGTCGCTGCGCCATCAACCCCGAGCATTAACTGGAAACCGCAAAATTACTCGTTTGTTGATGTAAACATATACGGCAGAGGCTCCTATAAACAGCTGATCCAGGCCAAAGAAGTAGTTGATATCGCCATCGAATGGAATGCCTGGTCGGGCAAAGGGGGTGACAGCTACAAAGTGTATTTTGATGACAAGGTGGTTAATGAAGGGCAGCTGGCGAAAGGCACCACCAGCGGGGTGATCCGTTTCCCTTATCATAAATCAGGCCGTCATGAATTGCGCATCGCACTGTGTGATGCGTCGGGCTGCGCTACCTCTGCCAGTAAGCCGATAGTGATCGCAGATACTGATGGTGGGCACCTGGAGCCGCTTAAGCTAAACGTTAACCCAAATAACAAGCAATATGACACCGACCCCAATACCGTGGTGGGTGCCTATTTTGTTGAGTGGGGTATATACGGTCGTAACTTTGATGTGACTCAGATCCCGGCGGATAATCTGACTCACCTTCTGTATGGTTTTATTCCTATTTGTGGACCGAATGACTCGCTGGCAGAAATTGAAAATGGCAATAGTTTGCGCGCGTTAAAGCTGGCCTGTGGCAGCTCTGAAGATTATGAAGTGGTGATCCACGACCCCTGGGCTGCAGTACAAAAGGCCTTGCCAGGGATCAGCAGTAAAGATCCAATCCGCGGTACTTATGCACAATTAATGGCGCTTAAACAGCGTAACCCGGACCTGAAGATCTTACCTTCGGTAGGTGGCTGGACTTTATCCGATCCTTTCTTTGACTTTACGGACAAAGCGAATCGCGACACCTTTGTCAGGTCAATGCGCGAGTTCCTGACTACCTGGAAATTCTATGATGGTGTGGATATAGACTGGGAATTCCCGGGCGGTGATGGTGCCCACCCAGACCTAGGTGCAAGCACGGATGGTGAAACCTATGTGTTGTTGATGAAAGAGCTCCGGGTGATGTTGGATGAGCTGGAAGCCCAGACAGGTCGTGACTATGAACTGACATCAGCCATTGGTACCGGTTGGGACAAAATCGAAGATGTTGATTATCGCGATGCTGCGCAGTACATGGATTACATCTTTGCCATGACCTATGACTTTTACGGTGGCTGGAACAATGAAACAGGCCATCAGACGGGCATTTACTGTGGTTCACACCTGAGTTCAGATGAATGTCAGGGTACCGGTATAGATGAGCAAGGAGAGGTAAGAAAAGGCCCCGCTTATACTTTAGACAATGCAATTCAGTTATTACTTAAGCAAGGTGTCCCCAGTGAAAAACTGGTGGTTGGTGCCGCTATGTACGGACGTGGCTGGGAAGGTGTTTATCCGAAAAATGCTCAAATTGCCGACAACCCGATGACCGCGCCGGCCAATGGTAAGTTGCGTGGCAGTACGTCACAGGGCGTCTGGGAGGCCGGTGTTATTGACTATAAAGGGCTCAAAGCACACATGATAGGCAGTGATGAGCTAGGTATTAATGGCTTTGAAGTGGGTTATGACACCACAGCCGAAGCTGCCTATGTATGGAATCGTCAGACCGGAAAACTGGTTACCTATGATAGTCCGCGTTCCGTCAGAGCCAAGGGACAATATGTCCGTGAACATAACCTGGGCGGCTTGTTTGCCTGGGAAATTGATGCCGATAACGGTGATATTCTCAATGCGATGCACGAAGGGCTTGCCGGGAAAGTCACAGAGCCGGTGCCAGTGAACAAAGCACCAGTCGTCACTATGCCGACAAACCTGACATTGGCGGCGGGTGATGTCTATATCCTGACTGTCGATGCGCGTGATCCGGAAGGTAAAGCACTGACTTATCGCTGGTCTGGTGATGCTCAACTGAATCTGCAAAGTGAGCATGACAGCGTTATCGTAACGGCGCCGAATGTCACTCAGGACGGGGTGTTTACGGTTACTTTGCAGGTTTCTGATGGGGTAAACCAGGTGCAGCGACAGGTCAAAGTGCTGGTAAAAGCGCCTGTGGTTGAAAATAAAGCGCCCGTCGTTGGTGACATAGAGAGTATTAGCCTGGATGAAAAGTCCAGCAAAACGCTGACTGTAAGTGCTACTGATCCGGAAGGTAAAGCACTGAGTTATCGTTGGAATGTGCCTGGTCATGCAATCAGTGGCCAGGGCGCATCTGTCACCCTGACCGCCTCTGAAGTGGATAAAACACAGGCTGTGACTGGTACTGTGACCGTCAGCGATGGTGTCCATGAAGTACAGCGTCAGTTTAACGTCACGGTGAAAAACTTGGTTGAAACGCCCGATCCGACACCTGGCGATGGCAAAACCACCTGGGATGCCAACACAGTGTATGTAGGCGGTGACAAGGTGTTTTACAAAGGCGTTGAATATCGTGCTCGGTGGTGGACACGAGGAGCAACACCTTCCAACGGGGGAGTGTGGCAGGAAATCATTCCAGACGACGGCAAAGTGCGAGCCTGGCGTAGTGACCTAGTTTATACCGGCGGAGACAAAGTAACACACGCTGGAGAAACCTGGCAGGCACGCTGGTGGACCCGAGGTCAGGCGCCCGGCAGTAACGGTGTTTGGCGCAAGCTATAAATTAACTCGCTGTTACGGATAATCCTTATTAGCGCAAGGATGCGTTTCCAACTGATAAATAAAAACAACGAACAATAAGAGTATAATCATGTACAAATTATCACCCGTAGCGTCTTTTTTTGCCGCGATGAGCGTGTTTGGTGCTACAGCCAGTACAGCACCAGTGAGTATCCATAGCAATCAGCAACTTGAGTCGCAGCTCATTGAGCAGTTGCAGCAATCTACGCGTTTTTTCCAATCTCGTCAGGCGGGCACGCAGCCAGACCTTGAATTTAAAATCCACAGCCGCAGCGAAGATGGCAAACACCTTCGTCGTAGCCAGTATTATCAGGGGGTCCGCGTACACGGTGGAGAAATTGTCACACACCATGATGCACAAAACCTGTTTAGTGTGTGGTTTTCACCTGAGGGGAATATCACTGGAGTCAGTGGCTCAGTGGTACCGGCTCCTAAGTTGGATTCAATTGTTGCGTCAATTGATGAAGAAAAAGCGCTGAGTAGCGCAAAGGCCAGTATCCCGGACCTGTTACTCACGCATGATGAGCAGGTTGAACTGGTGGTTTATCCTTACCAGAATGGCTTCAGATTGGCATACATGGTCACTTTTTTTGCTGAGACTGAGCAAGCCCCCAGCAGACCGGAGTTTTTCATTGACGCACACAGTGCTGAAATCCTGAGTCATGTAGAGACGCTCACGCACGGCAAAATTGGCACGGGCCCCGGCGGCAATGAGAAAATCGGCCGCCACTATTACGGAGAAGATAAGCCCAAGTTTTATGCGACAGAGCGTGACGATGGACGCTGTGCGCTGGCGCATGATGACATTCGTGTGATCGATATGGAGCATGACATCAGCAATACCGAGACTTTCGTGTTTGATTGTCATGAGAACCAGCATAAGTCAGTCAATGGTGCCTATTCTCCCCTTAATGATGCGATGTATTATGGTAAAGCGACACTGGAGATGTTTGATGACTGGTACAGCAGCCGTGCATTGGAAGGCGATCTGGTGATGCGGGTGCACTACCGGGAAAATTATCTCAACGCGTTCTGGAATGGCAAAGAGGTGACGTTTGGTGATGGCAACTTGTCTCGTTATGGCGTATATCCTTTCACATCACTGGGCGTGGTCGCCCATGAAATTGCCCATGGTGTGACTTCGCAAAACTCAAAGCTGGTGTACAGCAGTATGTCAGGTGGGGTGAACGAGGCGTTTTCAGATATGACGTCGGAGGCATTGGAGTGCTTTTTGAATCAAGACGCCGATGGCAATTGTGAAGTGGATTGGTTAATTGGTGCCAGCATTTTCAAAAACCGCACAGCGCTGCGTTATATGGATGATCCAACCAAAGACGGCAAGTCTATTGGTCATGCGGATGATTATACCATAGGGCTCGATGTTCACTACAGTTCAGGGGTATTCAACAAAGCTTTTTATCTGCTGTCTACCACACCAGGCTGGGGCGTAAAAAAAGCCTATGAGGTGATGTTGCATGCAAATAAACACTACTGGGTGTACAACGGTAATTTTGAATCGCTGGCTTGCGGTGTAACGGATGCGGCCGAAGAGCTGGGTTACAATATCGAGGATGTTGGCACGGCATTTAAACAGGTTGGCGTGTTTGCCTGCACAGAAAATAAAGCACCTGAAATCACCATTACGAACCCAGATGAGGGTAGCCGATTTAAGATTAACTCAGCGCTGACTTTCAGTGCTGATGCGAAAGATGACTATGGCGAGGTTGCTAAAGTGACCTTTATGGTGGACGGTGAGCAATATCAGACATTAACCGAAGCGCCTTTTGAGGTACGTTGGCAAAGCGACCAATCCGGTACCTATCAACTGAGTGCGGTAGTGGAAGACAATGAAGGCTTGCGCGTGACCTCTGAGCCTGTGCGGTTTACGTTAATCGACCCGAATCAATGTCAGACACCCCAATGGCGAGAAAGTCAGGTCTATGTTCAGGGTAATAAAGCGGCCTTTGACGGCTATGAATATACTGCTAAATGGTGGAACCGGGGTCAAAGCCCTGCGCATAACTCTGGCTCCTGGGGAGTATGGCAGCGCGGCGTTGAGTGTGGCCTGACTCAGGAACAGCCTAATCAGGCACCTGAACTGACTTTCTTGTCACCAGCAAATAATCTCGAAGTGTCGGAAGGTAGCCGGGTAGAGGTAGCATTAAACGCGACCGACCAGGATGGTGAAGTTAAAGAAGTGCTGATCAGTGTGAATGGCCAGCTACTGACAAAGCTTAGCCGAACACCTTATGCGTTTAATTTTAACGCTCAGCAAGCTGGCGAATACACCTTGAGTGCAGTAGCAGTGGATGATGACGGCGCGCGCTCTGATGTTGTGACGCGTTTTATCAAAGTGACACCTAGCCAGGATGAGGTACATGCGCCTGAGGTGGTATTAACCAGCCCTAAAAACGGTAGTCAGTTTGCCCCTGAGCAGCCGATTACGCTCCTGGTTCATGCGTCGGATAAAGATGGTGATTTGGCTCAGGTCCGATACTTCATTAACGGCAAACAAGTTGCTAACAGCAATCTAGAGCCTTTCAGTGCGTCGACGACTTTGAGCGAGGCAGGGACCTACGAGCTGTATGCCGTGGCCAGCGATAAGAGCGGTTTGCAGACACGTTCAGCCACCCATCAAATTCACATCAAAGAGAAGGCTCCAGGCTGCCGGACTGGTGGCTGGTCTGCTGGCACTGTATATACCGCTGGCAACCAGGTGAGCTATAACGGCAAACTGTACCAGGCAAAATGGTGGACACGTAATCAGGTCCCCGCGGAATATTCAAGTCGTTGGGCAGTGTGGAAAGTAATAGGGGAGTGTAAGTAATCAAGTTAAGGGCCTGAGTTTCTACTGTTTCAGGCCCACTTTATCTGTTGCTGCATAGACAGTAGGTAACATTAAATAACACGCAATTCGTTGTCACTATTATTTATCCAGATAAAATGCCATTTGGAATTTGTTTAAGGAAACGTAATAGTGAAGACACGCGCATTCGTAACACTTATGCTTACAGCTATTTTGGTTGGCTGTGGTTCAGGTAATGGTGAGACTACGCCTGATATAACAGGGCCTGTAACGCCACCGAAACCGAGTGTAAAAAGCACTAAGATAGTCACTCAGGGATTTGAAGTGAGCATTTATAATCGACTTGCAGAGCAAGATGCAGATGCTCCTGAGTACAATCTAGATACTCCTTATCAGATGAATGAGCCTGTCACATATCGGGATGTTGTATTTCACCTTAACACGCAAACAGAGTCGGTCAAATTGACATCCCTTGATAGATTTAAACCTTTTCAATTGATTTCTAAGGCTTATGCTCTGTCGCTTATGCCCCCTCAGACAGAAGAAAACATTGTGTCAATTGACATCACTTCGGCAATGGATTTTAGTCAGGAACATCCTTCTGGGAGCAAATTGAATGCGTTGTTTTCGGTGACTTATGATGACGCACTCAACAAATACTATTCTTATAAAAACGACACGAAAACATTTTTCACGGTTGATGAATTCTTACAGTATGGTCGCGATGGTGAGCCCTTGAACGCAGGCTTTAATCGCAATCTGGTGTTGAATACGGGGCCTGAGTATCCAGGAAACATGAGTTTTTACATTTCGATAGAATTGGATAATGGGAAAGTTTTCTCGTTAGAGACTGAGGAGATCGCCTTTAAGGTCCCGGACGAATAATGTAGGCATATGCGTCATTTGATCCTTACGAATGCCATGCCTCTGATTTGTCAGAGTTTGTCCTTCGCTATATTTGATGAATAACCATGTTAGGGTATCTATCATGCAACGCTGAGGGCAGGCGTAGTATGAAGATTGTTTATGTAAGCGTTTATCTAAGGGGGGGCAACTTAATACAGGAGTTGCTGCGTAAAAGCCGGTTTATCCGAACCGGCTTAATACTGATTTACAAGTATTGTCAAAGCGTCTAAAACTGTTGTACCACTTTCACAGCATCAGTCACCGAATCGGAAGAGACAAAGCCAATTGTATCTGGGTTCGCTGAGACCATTTTGATGACTTCTGCGTCATTAGAAACTTCCTTGGGTGGTGTGCCTTTACCAGTAAAGATGAGTTTAGACCAATATGCTTTGAGCTGAGCAGAAGACTTATTGAGCGCCTTGCTGTTAAACTCGTCAGTGATCGGATTACCGGGTTCCTGTGATACCGGGATTGCTTTATTCCCATTAGAAAAAGACTTCTCTTTGCCAGTAAAAATACGGTTTATCGTTGAGGTATCAAAGCTACTGCCGTTGCTAGGGTGAACAATCACGGATACGCCAGCATAAGCGTTAAAAGCTGACGACAATAGCACTGCGTATATTAAATTTCTCATGTTATTTCCCCTAAAAAACCAAATCAACACCGAAAGTGAGTGATTCACTGTCGCCAGCTACTGCCAGTGCAGTCGAGTCATCTTCGACTTTGTCGTATTGTACTTTGAATGCTGCTGAAGGATGGAAATCCCATCTCACCCCGACGGCACGAGTATCATGTTTTTCCGGGTCGTCTCCATCTTTTTGTTCAAAATTGGAATACATAATGTATGGGGTGATAGTGTCAAAGCGATAGCCAGCACTGATCATGTAGGTATCTAAATCACCATCAAGGTCCAGTCGGTTAAACTCAGATAAGATAAAGACATTGCCAAAGTCTGCGTTGGCGGCGAGACCATAAAACTTGCCATCCCGGCTGTCTTTGCCGTTCCAAAGCTCAGGTTCACCATTACGAAAACGCTTGTTGGTATAGCGCATGTGGGTGACTCGCAACTCGAGCCAGTCATAGCTGAGTTGTACCACACCGCCCAAAATATCTTCCCAAATCTCCCGGGTAGGGGTTTGGAAGAAGAATTCAGACAATAGTTTATTTTCTGTGTCGTCCTCACGTCCTGTGTACACGTTGGCAGAAATACCCCAATCTCCGATTGCACCGCTGTACAGCAGGTTGGCACCTTCATAATTAAATATCTGCCAGGTATAGTTGTCGGCAGGGGCCCTCATCCACACATACGCATACCCGACATCATAAAAATCAGAGTAGTAAAACAAAGGTAAACGCTTCTTACCGACCTGAAATGTCCAGTTGTCGTTTATTTCGTATGAGGCATAAGCCCATTCAAATTCTGCGTCATAATCATTGGCACCTCTGGCGACAATTTGACCTGTGACGCTCAAGCCTTCACCCAGATCGCTGCTGATCTGCAAACCGATCAGGGATTCTGGAGAAAAGGATAAGTCCTCTTTATAAGCGCTCACAATCGGATAGTCAGCCAAAAAAGTAGGTTCCAGGCCGAACTGAGGGACACCCGAACCACTTAACACCTGACCACCGGTCATACTGGCGAACCCAGATATGTTAACTTCGGCATGAAGTGTGGTTGATGCTAACGCTGTGACCAAGAGAGTATATTTTAGTTTCATGGATAGCTCCGCTAAACTCGTGTTGTTGGCACTGCTAAGTATAGTTATATACTCGAAAAAGAAAGGTTTTTTGCATAAATTGTGAGCAATTTTGTGGGCTTTGTGGGGGGAGGTAAGAAGCTTTGGACACATGCCTTCGACCGGGCCACAGAGCCCGGGAAAGACACAATTTGGCGCACCAAATCTAGAGTTTGAACTGACTGGTCGCTGAGACTAACCGGTCAGAAGCCTGATGCAGTCTGTGAGAGACATCATCCAGGTCAGTGAAGGACGCGTTAACTTGCTTTTGTCCTTCATTCATCTTTTCAATCGTATCGGCAACCTGGGCTGCAACAGAACTCTGTTGTTCTGTAGCAGACGCAATTTGGTTGTTCATTAGTGTAATGTTAGCAATTTTACTTTGGATCTCTTCTAATGCCTGTCCGGCTTTTAGCGCTCTGGATTCATTGCTGCTTGCCTGCTCATCGGCCTGGCTCATCATTTTCACGCTACGTTCAGCAGCATTTTGCAGTGAGTCGAGCATTGTGCGTATTTCTGTCGTGGCATCCCCTGTGCGCGAGGCCAGTGTACGCACTTCATCGGCAACCACAGCAAAGCCCCGGCCTTGTTCACCTGCTCGGGCAGCTTCGATTGCTGCATTGAGCGCAAGCAAATTGGTTTGCTCTGCGATTGAACTAATTACATCCAAAATCGATGAGACATTGCCGGTGCCTTTTGCAAGATCATTGACCGCCTCGGCTGCTTCACCAATCTGCTGGTTCAGCTCTTTCGAATTAGCTATGGTATCGGTTACCGCTGAAAGGCCATTATGTGCCTCTTGCTCGGTTTCATGTGCAGCGGTGTTCGCCGCAGATGCAGAGTCGCTTATGCTGTCGATGGACTGAATAAGTTCATTAATCGACTGTTGTGTTTGCGCCGCCTGGGCTGATTGCTGATCTGTCACTCTTCTTACTTTTTCAGTGCTGTGTACCAACTTTTCTGAGGTATCCAGGAGTGGTTGAGAGACAGACATAACACCATTGATAGCAGTAGTCAGTGTGTCCATAAATTTATTGAAATTAAGCGCCGTGCGACCGAGTTCATCGTCACCCAGTACTTCAATGCGCTGATTCAAATCACCGTGTCCATCTGCCAGTTCACTTAATGAGCTACGTAGTTCATTGGCTGTGAAACTGATATTGCGAGCAACGGACAGTGCCACAATCACAAGCAGAATCGTCAATACCACGCCTGACTGTATCGACAGCCACAGTCCGTCATTGCCACTTTCGTATGCCTTTCTTATGGTACTTTGAAATAATTCGTCGACGCTTTTTTGATAGGCCGTCAGGCCGTTTTCTGCTTTTTCAAACAGGTCTGATTTTTGTTTCGCAAGCGTAGGAAGTGTACTGAAATCAATGGTGTCATTGATCATACCTTGTGCGAGCCGTTCAGACAGTGTTTTGTATTCGGCAATGACTTCGAGCTGGTTTTTTATCAGTGTACTGTTTTCAACATCTAATACGCGCAGCTCATCGAGGTTTGCCTTCAGATCTTGCACTGTTTGCAAGGCCTGATTCATAACGTCGTTGTCAGCAAACGAGACCGCCTGACTGAACAGCTCATCTGCCCGGCGGATGAGAACGCTGTTGATTGTGGACAGTTGAACTGTTTTGTAAATTTGCCGTTCTAGCAGTACGAGCTCTTTTTGAGTGTTCTGGAAGGCAAAGAAATTAATGAGCAGGTTAGCAGTGAACACGGAGACAGACAGAGCAACAATCAAACTTATTTTGTAAAACAGTGGTAGGTTTTTAAACCAATGCATAACCGAGTTCCCCAGTATTAAAACACCAAACTATCACTTCAATGATCGCCTGTACCTGCACAGGCGTGATGCTAGTCCAACACAGTAACAAGTCTTAGTCATAAACGCTCAATTTGCCAATTGTTTGTAAAAATTAAATAAAAAAGGGAAGGCTTTGCGTTCTTTCCTTCGTCGGAGCCCTGTATTGAGCATTATTTACTGGACAACATTTTAGGCATCGCACCCGAGCCTTACGGCTTTCAATCAGTCGCGATGTGACCGTAGAACTTTCTGGTGTATACATTATAAGCTGTTGAAATATGGCTGATTTGATTCATTTCAATTCTACTTGGCAAGGTGTTCGAGGTCGTTATCTTTCGGAAAAAACGGTAAAACGGATAGCCGTTGCGTTTATGTATTCCCAGATTGGCCTGTAAATCTTACGCTAACGACACATTGAGCTGGCAATTGGAGCCGGTATTACCTGCATCAGGGAAATAAAATTTCCCCGCTAGCAAAAGGATTAACTTGCGCTAGGGTTAAAAGGCGTTATGTAACTCTGCGCGCACAGATAAGACTAACGGGTAGGACAAATTATGAACTGTAATCATGCTATGAAATGGGTAATTGGAGGCGCTTTGGTGACGAGCAGTTTCGCCAGCTACGCCGATGTCGTATTTAATGGGTTTGCTTCACTCAGAGCCACTGCCGCCGACAGTGATGGGGGCACCTCGCCATTTGAGACACTAGAGGGTGATGGCGATATCTCGTTTTCTGATGAATCTCTGTTTGCTCTTCAGGCACGAGCAGATCTGGGCGATGGCCTTAGTGCAACTGTTCAGCTGCTCGCCGAAGGAAAGGGGGATTTCGATGCTGAGGCAAGGTGGGCGTACGTAAGCTATGAAATCAATCCGCAACATACTATCAGCATGGGGCGCTTTGCCAATCCTAGTTTTTACCAATCTGAATACCAAAATGTTGGCTATACACACAATTTTGGCCGTTTACCCAAAGCGGTCTACATCGGATTTGACTTTACCACAATAGAAGGAGTGTCTTTAGACAGCAACTTTGTGTTTGGCGACTATGCACTATCGACCAAAGTACTTTACGGAAGCTGGCGTGGTACCACCTTCCTTGCTGCTACTCAGCAGGATGAATCTTTTGGCTTTAAAGATGAACTGTCCGTAAGGCTAGAATTATCCAAAGACTGGTGGACTGTGTACGGTGGCTTTTTCATCGTAGAAATCGAAGGTGGTACGGTTGATACCAATGCGATCCTTGGAGGAGCTCAGGGAGCAATCGAACTGGCTAAGTCTCAGGGAGCAACAGAGCAACAGGTTCAGGCGTTTAAAGATGCGGTTGTTTGGGATGGCAAAAATGGCCTGTATGGTTACACCGGGTTTCATATAGATTACGACCGCATCATTCTGGATGTGGAATATGCCGACTATGGAGTTGAAGACTCAAGTGATGGATTTAATCAGGTCTGGTATACCGCAATTGGTTATCGTGTAGTCGATAATGTTATCGTCACAGTACATCACGAAAGGTTTTTACAAGATAACAAAGATCTGGATTTCCTCAATGGAGTAGATCAGCCAACCCTGAGAGCGACTGGGGTCGCGATTCGAAACAATCTGGCTATGCGAGAGTTTGATGGTGTCGGCTTGTCTGTCAGATACGATTTCCATCCTAATGCGGCATTGAAGTTTCAGTACGTGAGCGGTGAAGATTCCCGGCCTACAGTCGGAGACTATTCGATTTGGACTGCGGGCGTAGACTTGGTCTTTTGAGGGGAAAACAATGAAAGCGATTATATTTACGGGCTTGATCGGCCTGTCTTCTTCATGCTGGGCTGTTGATGTTGTTGTTCACCCCTCAAATACGGCTACGTTAGACAAAAACCAGATAGAGCAAATATTCTTAGGTAAGTTAAAAACCTTTAATGGTGCCGGTAAAGCCGTGCCAGTCAGTCAGTCTGATACAAGCGCTGCCAGTGAAGAGTTCTACAGCAAAGTGATCGGTCGCAGTGCCAGCCAGTTAAAAGCCTACTGGTCTAAGCTCCTGTTTACCGGTAAAGGGCAACCGCCAAAAAAACTGGCCAATGATCAGGAAGTATTGGAAATGGTGAGCTCAGACGCCAGTATTATCGGTTATGTCACCAGTGGCAGTGCGGATGACAGTGTCAGGGTCATCGCCTCTTTTTAACGTAAAAGATCATGAAACTGATCAACCACGTTTGAGTACAGGAAGCTTTGTTCCAGCAAAGCTTCCATCAGGCCCTCTTTTTGTGCTTTTATGATTGCAGCTTCCAGCTCTGACTTATAAGGCAGGCAGGCACTTTGGTTAGACAGCACTAAGTAAACTGGCTTGATATGCACGGGCTCTGGTAGCATTGCGAGTGGTAAAGCCTGGGCGTTATAGAGGTTCAGCCAGCTACTGATGGCCTGCCACTGAGGTGCAATAAAATAGTCGATACGCTTCATTGATAACATTTTCAATGCTTTTTCAACGCTGTCAGCGGTAGTTAGGGTAAGCTGAGTCAGGTCAAAGCCTGTGTGACTTTGAGTCGCTGATTTTTCACCGCGCAAGGTAGCGCCTCTGAGGGGGATAAGCTCTGTCATGTTAGTAAGTGATATTTCCTCACGTCGATAGAACACACTGTGCGCTGAGGTGGTTAAAGCAGGCTCCAGGTAGGTAAACCACTCACGCGGATAGTCAGTACTTTGCAGCCCAACCAGCATATCAATGTGGCCGTCTTTGGCCCATTGTATCGCCCTCAGCCAGGGCATGGGTTTAGTGATTTCAACTTGCGTGTGTGCAGGTAAAACCTGTCGCACAAAGTCAAATCCAATGCCACGCAACTTGTCTTCATGTATAGCGTAACTAATTGGCGGGGCGTCCGGACTACCTCCCATGCGCATTAAGGTACACATTGCAAAGTTCGGAGCACTCACAAAAAAGCAAAACAAAAAGGTTGTTAAATTCGCATTATTCCACACAACTTTGCCAGATAAACGTGTTTACTTGCTGGTATAAGTTATAGCTCAGTTTCGGTGCTTTTTCTTGATGTTCTGGGCCGCATAAGGTGATTGATGCCTAGCACAAAATGGTTATCAAGTTGAAAGTGACTGTCATAGGTTATCTGGAGCTATAAGAAGTGACCGGACGGCAAAACAATACCGTTGAATTATACTGGTATACTCAATAACAGAAATGAGCTTTCTTAACGTCTGAAGCAAGGGAAACAGGTGATTATATGTCTGAAAACACCGCTGATTTAAAATATCTGGTGTGCTTTTTTTTGTGCCTGACATTCAGTGTGGCGTCTGTCGCTCAAGCGTCTTTATCGGCTGAGATCTTGGCAGAAAAGATTGCAAATGCAGAAGGGGATGAAAAAGTAGAAGCAATCATAGATTATGTTGAGCAACACTTTCATTTTCATACTGCTCAGTCTCTTGCTTACGGCCAGGCTGGCCTTTCACTGCTGGCGGATAATCCCAATGATGATCAGAGTGCCCGATTACTGAGTCATCTGGCCCGTGCCCACATATCGAAGCGTGAACTTAGCCAGGCTAAAAAGTTGGCAGATCGCGCGAATATATTGGCAGTACAAAGCCGGAACGATGCTAATCAGATATTGGCTAAACTGGTCTCCGCAGATGTTGCAACGCGGCAGCAAAATGTTGCGGCAGCTGAAGCTGACCTTGTAATCGCCATGCAGTTAGCAACGAAAATAGGCCATGACAGGTATCTCGCTCGAGCCCGCCAGTTGTCAGGTATGCTTAATATCTGGCTAATGCGTTTTGACGACGCCTTAGCTGATTTTCTTCGTAGCCTGAATTTGTATCGCAAATTACAGGATAGCTACAGGGCATCTTCAATACACCAAAGTCTGGCCTCTTTGTACAGAAGGATGAATCTTTACGAGAAGGTGTTGTTTCACCAGAACAAGGCTATCCAGATAGCGTTACAGCTCCAAGATGACAGAAAGCTGGGAATTTATTACAGCAATATGGGTACCTATCTCGAAGAGATTAGTGATTATAACAGTGCCATTGAATCGTACCTTAAATCTCTGGAGTACAGGAAAGTGCTGGATTATAAAATGGGCATGATCCACACCTACAACCGCCTCGGCTCTGTGTATCGGTTAGTGGGGGACTATGGCAACGCTGAAAGCAGTCTGATGGAAGCTTTGAATCTGAAACAAGCGATCAATCGTTTTGACACAAACATTTCGACCGATCTGGATCTGGGGCGTTTGTATATAGACACTGGTGAATTGAAAAAAGCCGAAGCGTATCTCAATAAAAGCCTGCCATTGTATCTGGGCTCACCCTGGGAAGATCGCATTGCTGAGATTTATCAGGCGTTTGCGCAATTGTCGTTGAAGCGGGGAGCTACCCAGCAAGCAATCGATGAGTATCTCAGAGCCATTGAGATTGCCACTGAACATCAAAGAGATGCCCGAGTGATGCAATATCAGCGTGAACTCGCGCAAGTCTACGAACAGGCTGGGCAACCTGAACAGTCCGTTTATTATCTGAATGCCTATTTAGTGAATCAAAGTAAATGGGAAAACAGGAATAATCAATATCGGCTCAGCGCATTAAGTGTCGAATTCGATGTGGAAGAAAAAGAGCGTGAAATTGCTGAACTGGTGCAAGAAAATCGCATTAAAGACTTACAGATAGAAAAACAGGCATTTCAAAAGGGGGTTGTTTTTATCGCGTTGGTGCTGGTATTTGGCACTGTGTTTTTCTTGTATTTCTGGTACAGCAAGAATAAACAGTTGAAAATCGAGCAACTGGCGTTAAAGCAGGTGAGTGGTGCTAAAGAGCGACTTAGTCTGGCTCTATGGGGAAGTGGTGATGAGCTGTGGGACTGGGATTTGGCAGCGGGCGTGATTACTAGAGATAACCAACAGAGTAAATTGCAACTGCCTGCTGCCGAGATTGGCTCAGATCTGAGTGTCATAAAAGCATCCGTGCACCCTGAAGACTATCCTAAATTAGAGCAAGCGTTTAATAAGCACCTGGATGGAGAAACAGAATTCTATGAAGTGAGCTATCGCGTAAAAACCACTCAGGGGGACTGGCTTTGGGTATTAGATCGGGGAAAAGTGACAACCCGGCATGAGAGTGGAGCGGCCGTCAGAGCGTGCGGTACAATCAAGGATATCTCAGCACTTAAGCGCACGGAGCTTGCTCTGGCTGAACTTAATAGATCCCTTGAAGAGCGTGTCGAGGAGCGAACCGAACGCTTAAAACAATCCCGGGATGAGCTGGCCAACACACTGGAAACGCTGACCAGGACTCAGTCGACGCTAGTAGAGGCACAAAAAATGGCCTCGCTGGGGCGTTTGGTCAGTGGTGTTTCTCATGAGCTCAATACGCCTTTGGGCACCACGGTCACAGCCTGCTCTGTGCTGACCCAGGCGCTGTCTGGATTTAAGGACAAACTGGCGCAAAGTAAACTGACCTTAAGTGACACACAGGCGTTTGTTGACGTGTCCGAGTCTAGTGCACAGCTTATAGAGAGTAACACGGCGCGGGCGGCACAATTAGTGAAGCGATTTAAGCAGGCATCTGCCCACGAATACACCAGCAATCATGACCGTGTTGAGTTAAAGGCATTCCTTGATGCCTTTGTTGCGTGCCATGTTAGCAAATCAGTAAGCCTCAATGTTGACTGTCCCGCGTCTGTTACTGTGCGCTTTAATAAACAGGCGCTGGAACGGGTGTTAGAAGACTTACTTATGAATGCGATACAGCATGGGTTTGATTCATCTTATGGGGACGTTTGGATCACATTAATATATGATGAAGCGCAGATTAAACTGAGTTTTAAAGATGCAGGGAAAGGCATCTCAGACGATACACTGGCACACATTTTCGAACCATTTCACACCACCGCCCGGCACCAGGGTAATGTAGGGCTGGGTCTTTATATGGTGTTTAATTTGGTCACTTTTGTATTGAACGGAGAAATTAAATGTATCTCGGGCCCTGATAAGGGTTGTCTGTTTGAAATGATTTTTCCGGCAGAAATGACTTAGTCCGGGTTGCGACAAGGTCAGGCAATGTAACCTTATTTTGTGGCAGATTTAAGCACACAGCGATTGACACACACGGATAAAATAGGTCACTGTGTTTGCACCTAAATTATATACGGAAAGGAAATCAGCATGACAGACCTTTTGGCTCCATACCAGTTGAGTATTTTAGTGCTTGGGTTATCAGGCGCTTTGTTTTTAGTTCAATTGGCGGTCGTAGATATTATCGCAATTAAACAAAAGCACCCGCCGGGTGTGGCGGTGGCGCAGGATCCGGATGATTTTTTGTTTCGCTGCAATCGTGTGTTCGCCAACAGTAATGAAACTGTGGGGATCCTGATATTAGTGGTCATGTTTGCGATGCTATCAGGGGCTAACCCCAGTTGGTTAAATGGACTGGCTGTGGTGTATTTGGCCTCCAGAGTTGGCCATATGGCTTGTTACTACCTCGGTAAAAAATTGATGCGCAGTGTTTCTTTCGGCATATGTTATGTCAGTTTGTTAGGCATATTTGGTATAGGGTTATCTGCCTGGATATGATGAATCAGGCAGCAAACTTCAGGTTATGGCGCGAATAATGATCCCGGGGTCTGTGATCCCTTCTTTTTTCAGCGCCTCCTGAATGTTTTTGATGATGTCGAAATATTGCTCCTGCAACTGCATCAGATACTGGCTTTTCATTTCAGTGAGCTGCTGTGTTGCTTCATCGGGCGTACGCTCAGCTTGCAACTCCATCAGCTCCTCTTTAAGTAACGTGATTTCTTCTTTAATCTCCTCCAGGCGCTCGAGCATACGTTGAATGTATGCCGGCACATCCTCATATTTTTCTTCATCTTCTTTGGCTTTTTCCCCGGACAACACATGCTTGTCTTCATTAGACAAGGTGATACCCTGAGCTTTCTCAGCTTTCTCAGCTTTCTCAGCTTTCTCAGCTTTCTCAGCTTTCTCAGCTTTCTCAGCTGTGTCAGTAGCCGCGGCAGCTGCCTGCTCTTCGCTGGTCTTTTCTCCGGCTGGCTCTTTTGCAGGCGCTGGTGGCTTAGTTTTAAATGCGGAAATATCCGTGGTGGCCTGATGGATGATAAATGTCATTGCACGTTCCTTGGGTCATTCATGCGCGAAATATACACCGAATAATACTTTTATCTTATTCTGTATCGGCAGGGATAGTGACACCTTTAGGAAAAAAGTAACTATAAATGCGATGACTTGCGGTACCTTAGCCGTGCTATTGATGGCACTAACGCCAGGAGAATGAGCAGGTAACCACCTGAGAGTGGCATAATGATCACGATTATCAGGCCGAGGGTGAATAAAGCCGGGCAAAGCAGCTCTGGCAAAGGCACATCGTGTTTCTGCATGTGTTTCAGGACAAAACCCAACAGAATAAATAAGGATCCGCAGACCAAAAACCAAACGATGGCTTCGCGATCGAATAACATCATGTTTTGTTTCACTGTACTGGCAAACCAGCCATCCTGATGCATTGCAATGAGCACCTCCCAGCCCATCAATAAACCAACCAGGTTATGTAGCAGGCCGATGGCAATCAGGCCATAACTCATAAAGTAGGAGTGTTTCATAATAGTTCCTTCAGTTGCGTTTTTGCCTGTTGTGAACTCAGTGCCAGACAGTCCTGAACGGACAGGCGAGGGTAGAGCTGCTGGAGCCCGAGAAAGCTGGCATAGCTGGTTGTTGCCAGGTGTTCTGCGCGCGTTTGGTCCAAGCCTAGCTCGAGGTAGCAGGTTTTAAGATAGTGCTGGCGCTGCGTGTCAATGGTACTCAAATGGTGCTGTATGCTGGCATCTTTCAGTGCCCAGGCGCGAATATGCAATTCGGCTTCAATGTCTGTGGCTGCGATGGCCTCATCAAGACGTTCCAGTCTGGTCAGTGGGCAGGGCTGCGTATCGGCAATGGCGATCAGACGTGTTGTAGCCTGTTCATACCAGTACGTCATGAGTGCGTCTACGAATGCCTGGCGATTTTTAAAATGATGATAAAAAGAGCCTTTGGTCACTTTTTTACGGGCGCATAGTCGGTCTATTGTCAGCGCATCAGGGCCACTGCTGATCAGCGTTTTTAAGGCAAATGCCAGCCAGCCTTGTCTTGCATCACTCATAATCTGCCCGCCTTCTTGGCACTCTGGATAACACTGCGAGCAACGACATAATGAAAGGGTAAGATGGCATTGAGGTAAATGCGCCCCGTTAGGGTCTTTGGGTTGACCAAAGTGGATACAATCACGGAGCTTTGCTGTTTTTTTACACTGAGATAAAAGACCATGTGGCGATCTTCCGAGTAACTGATGATTTCCTCCGGGTATTTCTCACAAACGTTCAGAAAACCTGCCTGATCGCCTACTGCAAGCTCATCACTGACGGGGGTCATGGTCTCTTGTCCTGTAGAAAAGCCAAATACTGCGACCAGCTTGTTTCTGAGTCGCATCAGCTGTGTGACCCAGCCGGGCATTGTATTAAAGATCCGGTATTGCAGCTGACTGGGAGTCAGGGAGGGGGTGTCGAGCGCAATTTGCAATGCATCACGAAAATGGTGTGGGCCTGCTTTCGCCTGAAGACGATCGGGCTCAGGGGTCAGGCTAATGATATGACTGAACATAAAACAACTCCTTCTTGTAATGAATGAACATACCATACAGTATGGTATTTTTTGTGGCAATATTCTTTGTCCGTTTTTTATCCAGGAATACTCAGAAGGCGTATTTAAAAAGTGAAGTGAGCAATACCAATTTGCTTAATTAAGTGATCTATTTTGAGGCGGGAAAATAGGGTCGATAACAAGGCAGAAATTTTGCTATTTAGTTGTTCTAAATGAGAAATTTTTAACGCTGTTAGCGCCCTATTTGCTCCTTCAAATAGACTAGGTATTAAGTGAAATTGGTATCAGCCGGGCCTGAACAGAGGGCCCGGTCAAACAGTGTGGCTTAAAACGTCCAGGCAAGGTGGATCTGGGGGACTGATTCGTCGGTGTCAGTGCCCAGTTTATTTTGCCAGTATTGCCATTCAAGACCGAGCATGAGCTGGTTTTCAGGCATCTCCAGCGCGTGACCCAGATCCCAGCGTAAAATAGGTTGTGCCAGCAGCCAGTTCTTCACGTCACCACCGACTTCATTATCACGGCCCGTGAGGTATTCAACGTGACCGGTGAATTCAAACTTGTGGTCGCCCAAAGAGAATGGATAGCTCCAGGCCACATCCAGTATGTAACTGTTGGTTTCTTTCGGTGCGCCACCGGCTTTAACGCCGCGGCTGTCATCGATGTAGGCAGTTAAAGTGGTCGCGAAGAAATTAAACCCTTCGAGGTTCCAGGACAGCTTTACGCCTGGCAGGTATTTCATGACTTTGGCATCACCGGCGGCGTTAAAGCCCATCACAATGCCAACGTCTTGTAATGGTGAGTCATTAAACTTCAGGCCCGCCAGTTTCCCCAGGCTAAAAGTCGAATACCATTCGCCGTAAAAGTCGCCATCCTGATGACCATCATCTAAGTCATCTGTACTGTAATCGATAAAGAAAAAGTTATCGCCGTAGCGGTAGCCCGAGGCATGTTGCAGGGAGTAGATAGTTTGATTTGCTTTTTGCTGACTAAACGGGTTTTTGAACTCGCCATGGTTAATGTGTAATTGCGTGTTACTCCAGTCCGCGGCAGTGACCGATGTTGTTGTGAGCGTAAATCCCAGTGTGAGCGCAGTAAAAATAGGTGTTTTCATTGTTTCTCATGTTTGTGGGGTTATAAACAGCTGAATTATATACGCAAAATACTACAGAAAAGGAATAAAAAACTTATATTTTATTAATGCGGGGGAATTAATGGCATCCGCTTGGATGCCATTGAAGTATCAGTCTTTATGACGACGAATACAAATCACAGCGACCGCTGTAAATGCCAGAATAAAGCAGTAAAAAGACGAGGTAGACACTTCCCACGGGCTGATCTTAAAGGTTGCACCCAGTAACAGCGCTTGTGCGCCATAGGGTAGGGAGCCTTGCATCACACAGGCAAAAATATCCAGCAGGCTGGCTGAACGTTTGCCTGAGATCTTTCCATCATCGGCCAGCTTTTTAGCAACGGGCCCAGCAACAATGATACTAACAGTGTTGTTCGCAATACACAGGTTGCTGGTCAATACGAGCGCTGCAATGCCCAGTTGATCAGCCACTTTTCTGTGCCATTTGGCGATGAGCGCAGTGATTGCCTGGATCTTATGTGCCAGATAATCCAGTCCACCATTAACGCGAATAAATTCAGACAAACCGCCAATGAACATAGAAAGCAGGAAAATCTCTTGCATGTCACTGAAGCCTTTATACACGTCTTTGACAAAGGCTGCGCCCTGGTAATCACCGGTGAATCCCATCAGGGCGGCGAAAATAATGCCACTAAAGAGCACCACAAAAACGTTAATACCCACCACAGCCAGCACCAGAATAAATGCATAAGGTAACACCAGCAGCCAGTCAAAAGGCTTGGTTTCAACGGCTTGTGGCTCAGGTGTCAGGAACACTAATAAGGCAACGGTGAGTGCAGCAGCGGGCAGAGCAATTTTCAGGTTTTCCCTGAATTTGTCTTTCATTTCACAGCCCTGAGTACGGGTTGCCGCTATGGTGGTGTCAGAAATAATTGATAAGTTATCTCCAAACATCGCGCCTGAGACTATGGTACCGGCCATCAGAGCCGGATCGATCCCGGTTTTGACGGAGACAGCGTAAGCAATAGGGCCGATGGCACCTATGGTACCCATGGACGTGCCCATGGCGGTTGAAACCACGGCCGCAATTAAAAACAGCCCGGGTAATAGCAGACTGGGTGGGATCAGCGATAAACCGGCATTGACCACTGCGTCAACGCCCCCTGTGGCACTGGCCACCGACGAAAAGGCGCCGGCAAGCAAGTAGATTAAACACATGGTGATGATATTGCTGTGCCCGGCACCTTTGATAAAGGTTTCAACGCTCTGGTTGATGGTGCCTTTGTTGATCCAAAACGCGATCACTATGGCAGGTAAAATGGCTACCGGTGCAGGTAACTGATAGAAAGCATAATCGACCCCCTGTGATTGCAGGTACAGACCCGCGCCCAGGAATAGGCCAACAAAGGTTAAAAGAGGTAGCAAAGAAAGCTTTGCTTGTGTGTGATTTAAGTTTGGCTGCATAGCACTCCCCAAAAACTAACCACAGCCAACGGATCCATTATTAGCTGCATTTAAACTACGTCGCCCGCAATAATTGAAATCGGCGAGGGCGGAAGTTTATATGGTTAGACGTCCAAAGTCCATGGTGTTTCGTTATTATGTTTATCTTCCCGGTAACGGAGTGTGCGCTGAGCACATCGACATGATTTACAGCGGTTGAAACGCCTTTTTGGTAAAGCCAGTCTTACTCGAAGTATTAATCAGGCCTGCTTCACAGCGGTCCATGACGGGATAGATTAGTATTATTGTCAACTGACTATGACACAGAGATCGGGTAAACTCTAGGCCACAAAATCAATCATCCAACTAAAAAGCTGGGTGACTGGGCTTATCTCTCTTGCGCTGAAAATCGGGAAAATACGTTTCCGTACCACTGAACAGGGTGGAAAATCTAATACAAAGGAAAACCGCAATATGACGAAAATCGGTATTTTTGGCGCCAATGGCCGCATGGGTCTGGCGCTGATTGAAGCAGTCCAACAGTCTCAACATTGCCAGTTAGGTGGCGCGTTTGTCAGAGCATCATCGCCACATCTGGCTCAGCCCATTGCTAATTTACAGCCGCAAGCGCCAGCCGGGTCAACTTTTGGCGCTGAGCAACACCTAGGCGATGAGCTGGATGTACTGATCGACTTTACACTACCAGAAGGCATGCTCGGCCACCTGCAACAAGCTGTCGCGAACAACATACCAATGGTGATTGGCACAACCGGCCTGAGCCCGCAGCAAATGCAGGAGCTGGAATCCGCCTCACAGTCTATTCCGATCGTCTTTGCACGTAATTTTAGTGTGGGTGTCACCCTGATGCTGGACCTGGTACAGACCGCTGCGGCAAAGCTTGCAGATGAAATGGACATCGAAATTTTTGAAGCCCACCACCGTAACAAAGTAGACGCGCCTTCGGGCACTGCACTGGCGATTGGTGAAGCCATTGCTGAGGCAAAAGGCTGGGATCATGAGCAGGTTGCACGCTATGACCGAAGTCAGGTACATGAGGCAAAAAGTCAACAAGAAATTGGCTATTCAGTGCTCAGAGCTGGCGATATAGTTGGTGAACATACAGCTTACTTTGCCACCATGGGAGAAAGGCTGGAATTAACACACAAAGCAACTTCAAGATTAACCTTTGCATCAGGTGCTGTAAGGGCTGCACAGTGGTTAAAAGGTAAGCCAAACGGACTTTATTCCATGCAAGATGTGCTTGGATTGAAGAAGTAAGCTTACTATTTTAGCGTGTTCGTTATAAAAAGTCGCTAAAAACCTTATTTTTTTATTTTTTACGTGAATTATTAGACGAATCTAAGAATGTGCTGTAGACTATAACGAATTTGCCAAAATTTTAATAACTGCGTGTTACCAAGCGCTTTGTAGACGGGAAGATAAGCGCTGGCTTGCTCCCGTTTTTTACTATCTAGGAGGTTAACTTGACTAAATCCGCTCTCTTAGTCCTTGAAGACGGCACTGTGTTTCGCGGTACTGCCATCGGCGCTGACGGCCTGTCCGTTGGTGAGGTAGTATTCAATACGTCTATGACGGGATATCAAGAAATTTTGACGGATCCTTCTTATGCAGAACAGATTGTGACGCTGACTTATCCACACATCGGGAATACCGGTACTAATAGTGAGGATGAAGAAGCAGATAAAATCTGGGCTAAGGGTCTGGTAATTCGGGATTTGCCATTGCTTGCAAGTAATTTCCGTAACGAGCAATCGTTAAGTGACTACTTAAAAGCACGCAATATCCTTGGGATTGCCGATATAGATACGCGTAAGCTGACGCGTATCTTGCGTGATAAGGGCGCTCAAAATGGCTGCATCATCGCGGGCGATGAGATTGATGAGCAGCAGGCACTGGAAGCGGCAAAAGCGTTCCCAGGCCTTAAAGGGATGGATTTAGCGAAAGTCGTTACAACAGAACAGACTTATGAGTGGCGTGAAGGGAGCTGGACTTTAGGTCAGGGCTTCCAGACTCTGAGTTCTGACGAAGAAAAATTCCATGTTGTAGCGTATGATTTTGGTGTGAAAAAGAACATTCTTCGTATGTTGGTTGACCGTGGCTGTAAACTGACAGTAGTACCTGCAGAAACCTCCGCTGCAGAAGTGCTGGCGATGAATCCAGACGGTATTTTCCTGTCAAATGGCCCTGGTGACCCTGAGCCATGTACTTATGCAATCGGTGCGATTAAAGCCTTCTTAGAAACTGATACGCCTATCTTTGGCATTTGTTTGGGCCATCAGTTACTGGCGCTGGCATCAGGTGCACAAACGGTGAAAATGAAATTCGGTCACCATGGCGGTAACCACCCGGTGAAAGACCTGGAGCGTGACGTGGTAATGATCACAGCACAGAACCATGGTTTCGCAGCGGACGAGGCCACTTTGCCAGATAACCTGCGTGCAACGCATAAATCGTTGTTCGACGGTACCTTGCAGGGTATCCATCGTACTGACAAGCCGGCTTTCAGCTTCCAGGGTCACCCTGAAGCAAGCCCGGGTCCGCACGATGCAGCACCGCTGTTCGACCACTTCATTGAATTAATGCAAGCACGTAAAGCCTAATTAGAACCGGAGTAACAATGCCAAAACGTACCGACTTAAACAGCATACTGATCCTGGGCGCAGGCCCAATCGTCATCGGCCAAGCCTGTGAGTTTGACTACTCTGGTGCTCAGGCGTGTAAAGCGCTGAGAGAAGAGGGCTACCGGGTTATTCTGGTTAACTCAAACCCGGCAACCATCATGACTGACCCGGAAATGGCAGATGCGACTTACATCGAGCCAATTCACTGGGAAGTGGTTGAGAAAATCATTGAAAAAGAAAAGCCAGATGCGGTACTACCGACTATGGGTGGCCAGACTGCGCTGAACTGTGCGCTTGACCTGGACAAGCATGGTGTACTGGCTAAGCACGGTGTTGAGCTGATCGGTGCAACTGCAGATGCCATCGACAAAGCTGAGAACCGCGAGCGCTTCGACGTTGCGATGAAAAACATTGGCCTTGAGTGTCCTCGTGCCGAGATTGCACACTCAATGGATGAAGCGCACGACGTACTGTCGCGCATTGGCTTCCCGTGTATCATTCGTCCTTCTTTCACCATGGGTGGTACCGGTGGTGGTGTTGCTTACAACATGGAAGAGTTTGACGAAATCTGTACCCGTGGTCTTGATTTGTCTCCGACCAACGAGCTGTTGATCGACGAGAGCTTGCTGGGCTGGAAAGAATACGAAATGGAAGTGGTGCGTGACAAAAACGACAACTGTATCATTGTGTGTTCTATCGAGAACTTCGACCCAATGGGTGTTCATACTGGTGACTCAATCACAGTTGCACCCGCACAAACTCTGACTGACAAAGAATATCAGATCATGCGTAACGCCTCGATGGCGGTACTGCGTGAGATTGGTGTAGAAACGGGTGGTTCAAACGTTCAGTTCGGTGTTAACCCGGACGATGGCCGTATGGTTATCATTGAAATGAACCCGCGTGTATCACGTTCATCAGCACTGGCGTCTAAAGCAACTGGTTTCCCGATCGCTAAGATTGCAGCAAAGCTGGCTGTGGGTTATACCCTGGACGAGCTACAAAATGACATCACAGGCGGTGCAACTCCTGCGTCATTCGAACCGTCAATCGATTACGTTGTGACTAAGATCCCACGCTTTAACTTCGAGAAGTTTGCCGGCGCTAACGACCGTCTGACTACACAGATGAAGTCAGTGGGTGAGGTGATGGCCATTGGTCGTAACCAGCAAGAATCACTACAAAAAGCACTTCGTGGTCTGGAGGTGGGCGCAACAGGTCTTAACCCAATCGTTGCACTGGACGACCCGAAAGCGAAAGAAACCATCATTCGTGAACTACGTGAGCCAGGCGCAGAGCGTATCTGGTACATCGCCGATGCAATGCGTCACGGTATGAGCGTAGAAGAAGTGTTCGAGCTGACCAAAGTTGACCGCTGGTACCTGGTTCAGATTGAAGACATTCTGAAAGACGAAGCAACCATCGCTGAAGTGGGCATGGCCGGCCTGAACAAAGACTTCCTGCGTCGCCTCAAGCGTAAAGGTTTCTCAGATCCACGCATCGCAGAGATTGCGGGTGTGTCTGAAAAAGAAATTCGCAAGAAGCGTCACCAGCTGGATATCCTGCCGGTTTATAAGCGCGTTGATACTTGTGCAGCAGAATTCAGCTCAGACACGGCTTACATGTACTCATCTTATGATGAAGAGTGTGAAGCAGCACCGTCTGACAAAGACAAAATCATGGTGATCGGTGGTGGTCCTAACCGTATCGGTCAGGGCATCGAGTTCGATTACTGTTGTGTACACGCTGCGTTGGCAATGCGTGAAGATGGCTACGAGACCATCATGGTTAACTGTAACCCGGAAACGGTTTCAACTGACTACGATACGTCAGATCGTCTATTCTTCGAGCCAATCACATTGGAAGATGTGCTTGAAATCGTTCGCGTTGAAAAGCCAAAAGGTGTGATTGTTCAGTACGGTGGTCAAACACCACTGAAACTGGCGCGTGACCTTGAAGCGAATGGAGTGCCTGTAATTGGTACTTCTCCTGACGCAATCGACCGCGCGGAAGACCGTGAGCGCTTCCAACAGCTGGTTGAGCGTCTTGACCTGCTTCAGCCTGAAAACGCAACGGTAACGTCACTGGAAGAAGCGATTGCTAAATCTCAGGAAATCGGCTTCCCACTGGTTGTACGTCCTTCTTATGTACTGGGTGGCCGTGCGATGGAAATCGTGTATGACGAAGATGACCTGCGTCGTTATATGACCGAAGCGGTATCTGTGTCTAACGAAGCACCAGTATTGCTGGACCGTTTCCTGGATGACGCCATTGAAGTAGACGTTGACGCGATCTGTGACGGTGAGAACGTCATCATTGGCGGTATCATGGAGCACATTGAGCAAGCCGGTGTTCATTCTGGTGACTCTGCTTGTTCATTGCCTGCGCACTCTCTGTCTCAGGAAATCCAGGACGTAATGCGCAAGCAAGTGCGTGACATGGCACTTGAGCTGGGCGTGGTTGGTCTGATGAATACTCAGTTCGCAGTCAAAGACGGTCAGGTTTACCTGATTGAAGTGAACCCACGTGCTGCGCGTACTGTCCCGTTTGTTTCTAAAGCTACGGGTGTTGCGCTGGCAAAAGTGGCAGCACGTTGTATGGTTGGCCAATCTTTGGAAAGCCAGGGTGTAACTAAAGAAGTAATCCCACCTTACTACAGCGTAAAAGAAGTGGTACTGCCATTTGCTAAGTTCCAGGGGGTTGACCCAATGCGTGGCCCAGAGATGCGTTCAACGGGTGAAGTGATGGGTGTTGGTGAAAACTTCGCCGAAGCCTTCGCAAAAGCACAATTAGGTGCATCAAACGCTTTACCACGTGGTGGTCGCGCGCTACTATCTGTTCGCAATGGTGACAAGGCACGTGTTGTTGAGTTGGCTAAGACCATGAAAGCCATTGGCTTTGAGCTGGATGCAACCAAAGGTACAGCACAAGCTCTGGAAGACGCCGGCATCGAAGTACGTCGCGTAAACAAGGTATTCGAAGGTCGTCCGCACATTCTTGACCGCATCAAGAATGGTGAGTACAGCTACATTGTTAATACCACAGAAGGCCGTCAGGCTATCGAAGATTCGAAGGTGTTACGTCGTGGTGCACTTCAGCATAAGACTAACTACACCACTACGCTCAATGCAGCGTTTGCAAACTGTACAGCTAATGAGGCTGATGACAGAAGTTCTGTAAACTCTGTTCAGGAGCTACACCAGCGTTTGAACTAAGAAGAACAAGGCCAGAGCGTAAGCTCTGGCAATGAGTGAGATACTATGCAATCAATTCCGATGACAGTACGAGGCGAAGAAATGCTTCGTGAAGAACTGAACCACTTAAAGAAAGTCGTCCGTCCAAAGATCGTTGCCGATATCGCGGAAGCCCGTGAACATGGCGATCTGAAAGAGAATGCGGAATACCATGCTGCACGTGAGCAGCAGGGATTCTGTGAAGGCCGCATCCAGGAAATTGAAGCCAAGCTGTCAACATCACAGGTCATTGATGTCACTAAAATGGCAAACAATGGCAAAGTGATCTTTGGCAGCACGGTGACCATAGTCAATGTTGATACGGACGAGGAAGTGACCTACAAAATCGTAGGTGATGATGAGGCAGATATTAAAAATAATCTGATCTCAGTTAACTCGCCAATTGCACGTGGTCTGATTGGAAAAGAACTGGATGATTCAGTGAGCATTCAAACTCCAAACGGTAGCGTTGAATACGACATCATCGAAGTTGAATATGTCTAGATTTGTCTAACCTATAGCACCAAAAACCCGACCCAGTGTCGGGTTTTTTATTACCCACTCCTTAACCTTGTGCCAGATCAAAGAGCCACAAAAGCAGCGCGTTATGATGAGTTTAACAAAGGAGAACATCATGACTGCTGACCAATTAAATAGTTTTCTCAAAACCAAACAAAACGAACTGAGTCAACGGATAGCCGCCATTGAAGCCGATTTCAGAAAGGGCCGGTCGGCCAACTTCGCAGAGCAAAATACAGAGCGTGAAAACGACGATGTACTGGATGAAATTCACCAGGAAGCGAAGCAAGAGCTGGTGATGGTGAATCAGGCGATACTGCGTATAGAGCAGGGGGCTTATGGCTTGTGTCAGCATTGTGAAGAACAAATCAACCCGGAGCGTTTAAACGCTCTGCCTTACACAACGACTTGTATTAAATGCGCAAAATAGAAAGGACCGTATTATGACAATTGAAAAACATGATCTGCACCACGAGTTTCCTGAATACAAAGATGAGATCCACCACCTGAAGATGAACGACGCACACTTCGCGCGTTTGTTTAAAGAGTATCATGAGTGCGACCACGAGGTACATCGTATAGAAACCGGCGCAGAAAACACCTCTGACGCTTACCTGGAAACACTGAAAAAGCAACGTCTGCACTTAAAAGACCAGCTGTTCTCTATTATTAAGAAAGCGCAGACTGTTGCTTAAGATGAGTAATTCTTAACTTGAACTGTCAGATTTGGCTGATAAGGCTTAATCTGACGGTTTTTTGTGTTAGAAGCGGGGGTTTAGTTATTACTTGTTTGTGGCCTATCATGAGTTAATGCACTGCGCTAAGGGTGGCTTTGAGCGAAGAACGGACGTTGGTAGCGAGCAAAGCTATGTAAGTTTTGTTACAAAGTGCCTGATTTCGTCCTATAACATTATTACTCGCCGGTTTGGGGTAAGGTGATAAAGTGGAATTTAACGCCATTCTATCTTTTTGTTTACATTGGCAGTTGTTAGTGGAATTATGAAAGTATGTAATATGAGCCGCTTTGGTGTGTTATGAACTACTAAAGGGGGCAGAATAAGTTGTTAAGTTTCGTTTTAACTCAGCAACAACTCATAACCGAAGGATGATAATGAGTAGGACAGCAGAAAGCACAATAAAAGGTTTTTTATATCAATTCCAAAAGACAATAAAATCAATTCTTGAATCTTCGTATGAAGATACGGTCACAGTAGAAGGGATTGTTGAAGATGTAGATCTTGTGCATGCAGATGGCAGTACCACTGCTATACAGTGTAAATATCATGAATCAGTAGAAGCCTTTTCTCTCAGCCTTATCTATAAGCCAATACTCCAAATGGCAGAAAACTATGCCGCAAATCCTAATGCAGATATAACCTATAAGCTATTTGTACATGTGCAAAATCAGAGTAGTAGTTCTAGGAGTGTAACTGAAGCAGAGCTTAACGCCGCCTTAGCTTCTACTAACGTAAAACTGCAACCAATAATTAATAGAATACCGAACAATTTGGATAAAGTTGGTTTTTTAACAAAATTGACTCTTGAATTTGGTGAGTCAATTGATGACTTGGCGCTCAGTATTAAAGCGCTACTATCAGATATTGAAATTGATAACTCGGATGTGGAAAGTATTTTATACCCCAATTCGATAAATCATATTGCAAGGCTTTCATGTGGTGATACACCTGAATCTAGACAGATAAACCGAGCAGATTTTGAACGTTTTTTGTCAAATTCAAATAGTACTGCCATCTCAAAATGGACATTAGCGCTAAATACAAAAAAACAACTCTTAACATCTAAGAGAAGGCAACTTTCACAATATCTATCCCAAAACTCTCGAGAAAGATGTTTTTATCTATCAAAAGACCAGCTTGTTGATTTTTGTGATGGAATTGTTGTTTTTATAAGTAATTTTCTTGCTAAGTATCATACTAAGGCATTGCACCTTAAAACCCCCATATTTGTTCTTGATTGTAACTCAGATGAGCTAAGTGAAATTCAATATCGATTATATGTTAAAGGAATCAAGGCGTGTACTGGTTATATCGGTTCAACTTTTGAAGTACAAGAGTTTTTTCGAGAGCCTATTAAGAATAATTCTCGAAGTTTAGTAAACGAACGTGAGTTTCAAATTCGAATTTTATCTTATGAAGCGCAGCCTGAAGCTGTTAATTATAGGAAGTGTGATGACTTGTTTTTTGTTTGCAAAAACAAACCTTCAGAGATTGATTGTATTGACATCGAAATGTCAGAAATAGGTGTGCCTAACTTTAGTGAGTTGGAATTTGTATTAAGTATAAGGAATGATTATGAGTAGAGTTGGAAGCGTAATGGTTAGCTCACCATCTCAAATAACTGTGCAAATAGATTCGTTAGAAGTTTTTGAATCAAATAAGTCTGATCTTCAAGTAGGAAAATATATAAAAATTGAAGATGGAAATCATAATTTCGCAATTGCTATCGTGAAAAACATAGCAGGAAAAAATGATGATGAAAATTGGGAATTTGCAATTGATGCGACCCCTATAGGTGCTTTAATAGCTAATGGAAGTGAACTTGAATTTAAAAAAGGAACCCCTGTTTTGCCAGTTCCTACAGAGCCAGTCTATATTATGGATTCTTCCACTCTAGATGTCCTTTTTTCAAATGATGGCGCTTTTAATTTTAATATAGGTACTCTATCTAATAATGTGGCTGTGGATTTCAATTTACATGGAAATCGTTTTTTTAGTAAACATATCGGGATAGTAGGCTCCACTGGATCTGGAAAATCATGCGCTGTTTCTAGAGTTCTGCAAAATGTTGTAGGTATAACCCAAGATGGATATACATTACATGATCAACAGAATAATTCACATATTGTTATTTTTGATTTGCACTCAGAATATGCAGCTGCATTTAGCATTGATGGTGAAAGAGACTTTACTTTAAATAATTTAACTGTTGATGGATTGCAATTGCCATATTGGTTAATGAACTCCGAAGAGTTAGAAAGTATGTTTATTGAAAGTAGTGAAAGTAACTCTCATAATCAAATGGCAATTTTCAAACGAGCAGTAATCGCAAACAAGAAAAAACATAACCCCTCACTTGTAGATGCAACTTATGATACTCCATGTTACTTTTCAATTAACGAAGTAGTAAACTTTATCTCTAATATTGATAGAGAAGTAATTGGTAGAAAAGAAGGTGAAGGTAAGCCAAAACTCCTTGATGGAACTCTAGTTGAAAATCAAGAAGAATCATACTTTGAATCAAGACTTACATTTGTTGCAAGTTCATCGGCGGCTGCAACCAAGGCAACCAATGGCCCATTTTATGGCGAATTTAATCGCTTTATATCTAGATTAGAAACTAGACTTTCCGACGATAGGTTAAGGTTTCTTTTAAAACCTACAAAACCAGATGGTGAAAGGTTTGACACTAGTGATTTTAACTTGTTATTAAAACAATTCATTGGGTATTCTAACAAGTCTAATGTTACCATTTTCGATCTTAGCGGTGTACCGTTTGAAGTATTAAGTGTGACTATTAGTTTATTGTCACGAATAATTTTTGACTTCTCCTTTCATAATTCAAAGCTTAAACATGCTGAAGGTGAAGAAAATGATGTGCCGATTCTTTTGGTATGTGAAGAAGCACATAATTACGTGCCAGCCACAGACTCTTCAATGTATAGGGCTTCAAGAAAGTCTATTGAGAGAATAGCAAAAGAAGGGAGAAAATATGGGTTAAGCTTAATGGTTGTAAGTCAAAGACCCTCTGAAGTTTCACCTACAATATTTTCTCAATGTAGTAATTTCATAGCACTTCGCTTAACAAACAAAGCAGATCAAAACTATATCAAAGGGCTTTTACCTGAAAATACTAGTTCTGCTTCAGAAATGCTCCCTAGTTTAGGGCAAGGTGAAGCGCTTGTAGTTGGTGACGCGGCTATTATGCCGAGTCTAGTACAATTACCCAAGCCTATACCTGAACCTAAGTCTGCTAGCGTAGATGTCCACACGGTTTGGTGCGAAAGTTGGAGTGAAGCAAGTTTTGAAAACGTTATAAAACGCTGGCGTAAAGAAAGAGATTGGCAAACAGAGACACCCACCTAAAATTGGCGTGCGGAATGTACGTCGTCTACCTTTAGGTAATGCTCAATGGATTGAGAATGACAAAGTATGCCAACTGCAAGGAAGAAGCAGGTCAGCTTATCAGACACTAAGTACTACAACTGCACGGCGACAAACAGACGACAAACAGAGACACCCACCTGAAACTGGCGTACGGAACGGACAAACAGAGACACCCACCCGAAATTGACGTGCGGAATGTACGTCGTCTACCTTTAGACAAAACTCAATGGATTGAGGATGACAAAGTATGCCGACTGCAAGGAATAAGCAGGTCAGCTTATCAGATACTAAGTATTACCACTGCATATCCCGGTGAGACAAACAGAGACACCCACTTGAAACTGGCGTACGGAATGTACGCCGTCTACCTTTAGACAATACTCAATGGATTGAGGATGATAAATTATGCCAACTGCAAGGAATAAGCAGGTCAGCTTATCAGATACTAAGTATTATCACTGCATATCCCGGTGTGTTCGCCGGGCATTTCTGTGCGGCAAAGACCGCGTCACGGGCAAGTCTTATGAACATCGGCGAGACTGGGTTGAGGAAAAATTGCTGACCCTTGCGAAGGTGTTTTGCATTGATGTGTGTGGCTACGCGGTGATGAGCAATCATACGCATATTGTGTTGTATGTGGACGATAAGAAAGCACTAAGGTTATCAGATAAAGCGATAGTGCTTCGCTGGCATAAACTGTTTAAAGGCAACTGGCTGACGCACAAGTTCATTAATGGTGATGAGCTTAGCGAGTCAGAGCATAATATGCTTGATGCAGACATCAGTGAATTTAGAATACGTCTTGCGAGCATCAGCTGGTTTATGCGGGTGCTTAATGAAGACATTGCCCGCAGGGCCAATAAAGAAGATGGTTGCACAGGCCGGTTTTGGGAAGGGCGATTCAAGTCACAGGCTTTGTTGGATGAAGCGGCATTGGCAGCGTGCCTGGCTTATGTTGACCTGAACCCAGTCAGAGCCAAAATGGCAGATACACCGGAAACGTCAGATTACACCAGCATTAAAAAGCGTATTGAGCATGCACAACAAGGCAAGCAACCCAAAAGCCTACTGCGTTTTGCGGGCAATCCAAGAAAGCACATGCCTAAAGGACTGCCGTTTGAGCTGACCTATTACATACAGCTAGTTGAATTAACAGGTCGATGTATGCGTGCAGATAAGCGGGGTTATATCGGCGATAGCCAGCCATTGCTGACACGATTGCAAATAGAGCCAGACAACTGGCTCAAGCTTACTGCGCAATTTACGAAGGTCTTTCATGGCGCGGTAGGGCGGAAGCAAGCAATGACGGATTACTGTGAGCATCTTCATAAAAGGCGACGCGCGAACTTGACTCAGTGCGAACGGTTGCTGGGTTAACACCTTTCATTAAATACCACCTCGATTTATCCAAGCTCAGGTTTGGGTACGGTCTCGTATTGTCCGAATCTGATTACTCTTCAGGATTTCGTGCTTAAACTTACGACTTTCACTAATCAGAGCTTATAGAAAGCGCAGCATTTGATAGTCTTGCATTTCTTTATTGAACCTGCCCACAATGGGTCCGTGAATTTAATGGTGGGTGTCACTTATAATTTTTCTTTCCCGTGAGTACCATTTCGATTTATCTAAGTTGAGGCTTGGATGCGCATTCGTATTGTCCGAATCTGATTATTCTTCAGGAGTTCGTGCTTAAACTTAGGACTTTCACTACTCAGAGCTTATAGAAAGCGTAGCATTTGATAATCTTGCATTTCTTTATTGAACCTGCCCCAATTGGTCTGTGAATTTACCGGTGGGTGTCACTTAAAAATCACTTAAAAAAATTGCATGTCTAGAGAGCGAAATAAAAAGAAAGTAAAAAGAAGAGACGAAGCTATTCGTCTACAGGTAATCGCTGCTCTCTAAATGATGAATGGGAGCAACGAACTATTCAGGGGATAGCAAATGAACTTCACATTTCGCCTGAACAAAGTAAGAGCGAACGTCCGTCGTTCGCCCGCCCACCTACATACTTTGAAACGATTTGTCATACTCATCTGGACCCACCTTTGCTACACTTCCTGAATCGTCGTCATCGCATATTGGAAGTTTTATGTTTTCTCTAATCAAAGGGTTATTGTTTAAGTCTCTGAAGCACCAGGCGGGCCGAAAAGTGGCTGATGCTGTTGTTGAAAAATGTGTTCAGCAGGGCATGGAGTATATGCGTGGGCGAGGTGGCGCAGCGCCGCAAAAGGCCAGCGAGCTGGACGGATTGATTGTCGGGCTCAATAACCTTACGGCCAGGCGATTGCCTGATGGTCAATACCCGATCAGATTAGAGCATCAAACCCTGATAGTCACCATTGAGAACCATGGGATTGTGTCTATTACTGAGTTACATACCGATTAGTTAAGATCAGGCAGAGCTTTGATTTATTCTAAGTTAAGCACAGAAACGGATTGTAATACTCCTGTCTGAACGCTTTGTAAGTAATTGAAAATGTTTAAAAAGCATTAACCATCTACGAAAGTCGTTAGCTTGAGTCGGCTGTAGGCTTAGTAAAAGGCTTACTTTTTCTCACCTGTGTTTAAGGTTGCGAGCTATACAAGCTGAGGAGCAGATTCTTGACATCGTGTCCCACTTCGTACCTGGCGCGCAAAGAGACTTTGGGTGTCTTCTCTGAGTTGCTTCTGAGTTGCTCTCTTCTCTGAGTTGTCAAATTGAGTGCCACTTTACTTGCCAATTCTGCCAAACCATATGGGTAATACCAGGGCCTCTCAGAAAGCACCGATGTTTATCGGGCACTGTTGAGTTGACCCAATCTACACGCCCGTAACGTGAGCAGCATGCGTTGATACTTCACTCATATTGCTGCAATCGCGAAACTTTCTCAATCTGGCATGCCATCTTCGGCCTGTTTAACAGCCAGCCTTACGGCAACGTACCAGACATTCTGGCTCTACCTGTTGCACTTCATTCTGAGTATTGGTTAACAAGAGGCGGTTAAATAGCCGTCTGTGGTGCAGCCTTTGTTGATGAATTTGCTACTAATTTTTTTCTCTTTTGTCTGTTTTATGAGCAAGCTCGAGGAGTTAAACATTTTTATTCTTTTCATAAAACCGATAACTTTCTGACTTAAATGAATAAATTATGCTTAAAAGGAAATGCTAGGTGGTATATTCAATAAAATTATATAAATTATATTGTATACACTGTGTGCGTAGTGTTAATAATATGTCACCTCTTCTGGGGTTTGGATACACATTTTAAAAAGGTTAAATTATGAAAATAAAAGCAATACTCGCTGCGCTTCCCTTGCTCTGTGCAAGTGTGGAAGCCGCACAACAACACGTTGAACGACACTTTAAACCACTGAGTGTGGCCGATCTGCAATTAGCACATGGCGATGAGGGTCATAATCACGCGGCACAGGACAACGCGCCAACAGCAGCACGTGACACTGCGCTGCATTCACATTTGCCCGTGATGATGCAGATGGCGTCTGAGCAGGTTGATCTTGCCAGTGGCTGTGACTTAACCGCATTTGCTAACGCGAGTGCATCGACAATCGTGGCACAGATCACGGGGCAGGGTGCAACCTGCGTTAATGATCTATTCAGTGCGCCCTCGGCAACTCAGGTGGCGACCTTTACGTCGGCCAAAATGCTGGCTGCGGCGCAGCAAGCGACGACCCTGTCAGGTAGCTATAGTGGCACCGGCAGCAGCGAGCTGGAAGCGCTGTTTTTGTTTATTCGCGCGGGTTTTTATGTCGAGTTTTACAATGACTCAGTGAGCTTTGATCCCACAGTGCAGAGCACGGTTCGAAGTGCCCTCGATGCCTTTGTGAATAACCGTCATTTCTATGACAACAATGATGCGCACGGAGAGGTGCTGAGTGAAGTCATGACGACGATGGACTCTGCCGAGCTGCAGCACGTCTATCTGCCTGTGGTCAAAGCCTGGTTATCTCGCTGGAGTGAAAGCTATGCAACCAGCTGGCATATGCGTGGTGCGGTGAATGGGATCTTCACCATTTTATTCCGGGGCCAGTGGAACAGTGATTTCGTTACGCTGGTTGGTAAAGATACCGAACTGGTTAGCTTACTGGCTAATTTCACCAAACAAAGCTGGATGGTGGGTTCGGACGCAGAATTCTTGATAATCAATGCGGGCAGAGAACTTGCCAGACTTAAAAACTATCAGGGTACGCCTATTCAGAGCTCGGTTGATACGGCCCTCAAAGCGCTATTTTCTACTTATCAGAGCTATGGCTATGGTGACGGGATCTGGCTTGGTGCCGCTGATGTTGCGACCTACTACGCGGATTGTAATGATTTTGGGATCTGTGGGTTTAAAGAGGAGTTGACCAACAAGGCCTTGTCACAGACCTATCAGTGCAGCAGCACAATCCGTATTCGATCTCAAGATATGACCCAGGCACAACATCTGTCAGCATGTGACACTATGGCAGCGGAAGAGACTCGCTTCCATACCATGCTCGAAACTAATCAAACACCAGTTGCTGATGACAACAATACAATGCTGCAGGTCAACATTTTCAACAGCAGCAGTGACTATAAAAAGTATGCAGGACCAATTTTTGGTATTGGCACAGATAACGGCGGTATGTATCTGGAAGGCGATCCGAGTGTGGTTGGCAACCAGGCAAACTTCATTGCCTATGAAGCGAGCTATGCCAAGGCTGATCACTATGTCTGGAATCTGGAGCACGAATACGTGCATTACCTGGATGGCCGTTTTGACTTGTATGGTGACTTTAACGCGCCGACTGAGGCAATTGTGTGGTGGAGCGAAGGGGTTGCAGAGTATGTGGCAAACCTGAACGACAATCAGCGCGCCATAGATACGATTAAAGACGGCAGCACCTATCAGTTAGGCGAAGTATTTGAAACCACTTATGATGGTTTTGACCAGGATCGTATCTATCGCTGGGGTTATCTGGCGGTACGCTTCATGATTGAAACACATAAAGATGAAGTCAATGCAATGCTGGGGGAGACGCGGGTTGGCAACTGGAGCGCCTATAAAACGCGTATGAATAAGTGGGCCGCACAGTACAGCAACGAGTTTACTCAGTGGACCCAGCAACTGGCTGGGGACACTAATCAGGCACCAACAGCCGTGATCAATGGGCCTTACCAGGGCACTGCTGGTTCATCGGTCAGCTTCAGCAGTCAGGGCAGTTCAGACCCTGAAGGTCAAAGCCTGAGCTATCTGTGGCAGTTTGGCGATGGCGCGCAGAGCACCCAGGCCAGCCCCACACATACTTACGGGGATGCCGGAAATTACACGGTGACATTGAAAGTAACCGACAGTGAGGGATTGGCACATCAAGTAACCACTCAGGCCGTGATTGACGCAGATCAGGGGATCACTGAGCTGCAAAATGGTCAGGCAGTGCGAGTTACAGGCGCTCAGGACGAACTGAAGTACTTTAAAATCCAATTGCCGGCCGGGGCGACTGATCTGACGGTCAGCACTGGTAGTGGCACGGGTGACGTTGATTTATACTTGCGCCATGGTCAGCAACCCACGCTGGACACCTACGATTGTCGCCCTTATGTTGGCGGTAACGCTGAGCGATGCGATGTTGCGACACCACAGGCCGGAGAGTATTACATTATGCTCAGAGGTTATAACGCCTACGCGGATGTGAACTTGGTTGCCAGCTATACAGCACCGGTTGCGGGTTTGCCGGATACTTGCGTGGATCAGGGCAGTGTCTCTGGTGGCCGACTATCCGCTGATCAGGCGGTTTGCTTAAGTGATCAGGAGCCTATGTGGTTTAGCCTTGAGAATGTGAGTGGTCAACAGAGCATTCGCATTGAAACCGCGCATGGCAATGGTGATTTGACGCTGGAGTACAGTAACCAGGGCTGGCCTGACGGGAGCAATGTCGACGCCCGCTCTGAGCGTGCAGGCAATGGTGAATGTATCAATCTCAGCGGGCAAAGCCAGTACTGGGGGTATTTGAAGGTGAGCGGTGCACCAAGTGGTGCCACTATCCAGGTTACTTATAACGATGGCTGGTGTAACTAAGGTTAAGACTATTTAACAAACGTGCTTGAAGGTTGGAGAGACAGGCTCTAGATTTAAAGGGTCTTCTCCAGCCTTTTGTGGCAGCTATTTGTGAAATTAAACCTGTTAATTAATGGCCTTATCTTACTTTTACTCAGTGTACTATTGCCGTCGCACGCAGCGGAGCGGCTGAACATCTATGTCTACCACAATAAACCGCCTTACATCATGAATCAGGCTGAGCAGCGTGGCCTGTATTTTGACTTTGTAGCCTTACTCAATGTATCTCAGTCTCATACACGTTATAAGCTGGTATACCTGCCACGCAGGCGTATTGAACGGGACCTTAACGAGCAAACCCTCGATGGTGCTGTTTTGGGGGTTCACCCTGTTTGGTTTAAAGACCCCGACAAATCACGTTATTTGTGGAGTACAGCCCTGATGTATGACACCGATGAGTTCGTCTCTTGTGCTGAAAACCCCTTTGAATACGATGGCGTAGCTTCTATGGCCAACAAAAAGTTTGGTGGCATTTTAGGCTATCATTATTTTCGCACGGTTAAGCCGGTAAAAGCGGGGGCACTGGAGCGAGTTGATGCAAACAGTGAAGAAGGTCTGCTGGAGCTGGCGCTGAGAGAGCGTGTTGATTTTGCGATTGTCAGCCGTTCAACACTAAACTACTTTATCAAAAAAAATCGCTGGCAGGAGCACTTCCATCTGTCCAAACAACCTCATGAAACTTACTACCGGGCAATGCTTTTACCGAAACAACTTCAGCCTCAGTACGACAGGTTATCAGCCATACTCAGCGATGAAGAATTTCGCAGCAAGCTGACTCAATTATTAAGCCGATATCAGATAGATGCAGGTCCGGGCTGAGTCTTGCGTGTTTATATCGGGCCCAGTCTTTGAACCCGAATTTATCAATCAATGACTGTCGCTAAGAAAGAGCAGCTTTACCAGCTTCCCGTATTTTCCATGCTTAGCCAGGGCTCTTGTGGTGGCAGTGGCTCGCCTTGTTGCAACAATTCAATGGAGATACCATCGGGGGATTTGATAAAAGCCATGTGCCCGCATCTGGGAGGGCGATTAATAGTAACGCCCGCCGCCTGAAGCTTTTCGCACAGCGCGTAAATATCTTCTACGGCAAAGGCTAAATGCCCGAAGTTACGCCCGCCAGTGTATTGTTCAGTATCCCAGTTGTAAGTCAGCTCAATGGTGGGAGAAAAGTGCGTTTTAGCGTCTTCCAGTTGGCTTGGTGCAGCCAGATAAACCAGTGTAAAACGGCCTTTTTCGCTGTCTTTACGTTTTACTTCCACCAAACCCAGTAGATCACAATAAAAGTTTAATGATGCGTCGAGGTTCTCGACCCGAACCATAGTATGCAGGTATTTCATAAATTTGCCCCTTTAAAGTCAGGACTGAAAGATAAGGGCATATCGAGAAAAATCAAGGAGAGCAGGGGGATTGCTCTCCTGATTGCGTCAGACTATCAATACTCTGCGGTCAATGTGACATCGCTGAAGCCTTTATAGGCTTTCACAGAAATATGCCATGTGCCGGTTTGAGGTTGAGTTTGTGTGCACGTTTCGGCATTGCCATCTTTGTAAGGGCGGCAATCGTAACTAGATGAGGTTGGCCGGGCGCCATAACGAACATACAGATCGGCATCACCGCTGCCGCCGGAGGTACTGACGGTGAGCTTAGTGGCACTGGCTGGCACATCAAAGGTTTTATGGATCCAGTTGCCTGTTGTCGCATTTAACCCAGTCCAGACTTGTTTATTACCATCTCCCGGTGGGGTGCCCAGATCATATTGGCCGACTATGGATACACCGGAAAACGCCTGATAACCTCGGACCACGATATAATAAGTGCCTGCTTGTGCCGGGTTGATACTGCAACTTTCATTATTACCATCTTTGTAGGGGCGGCAATCATAGGTTGAAGTAGTGGGTTTTTGATCAAAGCGTACGTAGAGATCGGCATCGCCACTGCCACCGCTCATGGTAAAGCGCAGATTGCTTGCTCCTTGTGGTACAAGCATGGTAAAGACCTTTTCACTGTCAGCAGCGCCTGACAGGTTACCGACAGGCTGGCCGTTTTGCAGCTCATTGCCAGGGTCAACCGGGCCACTGTCTCTGTCGATGATCGACAGCGAATTGGCGGCACGCTTGAGTGTCATGGTTTCTCCAAGCTCACTAGCATACCACCAACTGATATTGGCAGGCAGCGCCAGCGCGTCGGCAGCACGTTGTTCGCGTGTGAGCGTATCAGCGCCAGCTGTAAATTGGGCAGTTTGTACTTTCAGGGTGTCGGGTGCCACACTCAGTACTTTAAATTGTTGAATGCTGGCTAAATCAATCGTCCAGCTTTTAGGATCGTTGGCAGAGCGTGCCGGGGCACCCCAGCTGCCTTCACCCACATACACAGTACCGCCTGTGGTGGTTTTGGTAAATCCGGATCCTGAAGGCTGCAAAGCTTCGGTCAGCTTGTTGATGTGTGTATCGGATTCCACTACCAGGTTCATACCATGCTGATAAAACAAATCAGCCCACCAGGTATGCAAAATAGTATTGTCTGATTTACCAGAGTAATGGGGATACATGGGTTTATGATATTGAGCAATACGCCACTTGGTGCTACCGCCATTACTTTGCAAGTCTTGTTTCAGCCAGTTGTTCATGGCCGTCGCATAGGCAGACCAGCCGCTGTCTTTGTATTGGCTGTTTAGGGTGTAAACACGCAGGAGGTTAGCAATATTAAAGGCACCATAGCTGTCTTTATTGGTGCAGGCTCCATCTTTGTCAAAGTCTACGCCGAATACCTGACAAAGCGTTTTAAAGTTGTCACCTTCGTGGTTACCAAATGTGGCAACAAACGGGTAAATTCGTTTGTAGTTTTGTCCGTCTATCACGTCGTTTGAAAATGTCAGTTGCCAGTCTTTGAGGTACTCTCGCATTTCCTGAGCAGAATTGGCATTGGTATAGTCACCACCATGCATGATAAACAAGGGGCGGATCTTTGCGACCAGTTCGTTGCCTTCACGTCGAGTCGTCCAGCCTGTGCGGGTGTCTCCGCCAGCGATGGCGACAAACCCTGTGCTAGTTTGAGGGGCGGTCTTAAACCATAAGCGCTGGCCACATCCGGTGCTGTCGCATACGCGATAGTAAATAGCAGTATTGGCACTCAGCCCGGTTAACGTCACAAACTCGCTTTGCAGGCTCCCATCAAAAACACTCGTGGCTGTCGGTTGCACTGTGGTCCAACTTTGCTCATTCGTCGTTGTGCCATATTTAATGTAATGGTTACTGCCGCCAGTAGGGGTATACCCCACAGTGGCCTGATGACTGGGGTTAGTGTCCCAGATCAGACGGTGATAATCACTGGCGCTGTGGGCAGTGGTGGCATATAAAGCAACCGTGGTGAGGCCCGCTAAAAGCACTCTCATAGACTCGTTTCCTGTTGTTGGTTAATGGGTCACGCCTTTGAGGCGTGTAGATCTAAACTCTGTGGGTAAGTCGGCCACCAGTAGCACAAACGCTGCGTTACGGTAGGGAAGTGGGTACTGCTCCCCGGTATGAAAGTTGACCGCGGTCGCACCTTGTTTAAAGCGTTGATAATGGCCTGAAAGAGGCTGTGAATGGTCTGCGCTCCAGTAATCACCATGCTTCATATGAGGGAAAAAGTCCTGAGCGATATGCACATGTCCCGGGCGGGCCGGGTTCTGCAGCAGGCTGCTTAATTCACCACTGGTAGGCAGGCGCCAATGTGTCAGGCCACACAAGGCTGTCTGCCTTGCTCTGTTGATCAGATCCTGGGTGTCACATCGCGACGATTCGAAATAGCAATCTCCCAGGTTCGCTTCGCCTCTGGCCTGACTTTGTATGCTCTCGTCAGATGAGGTGTACCAGGAGTAGGTCCAGTAGCCATCATGAATGTTTTCACTGTCGGTCTTAACCTCCCATATCAGGTCTCGCTGGGTATCTAACACACAGGACCAGGGGCCCTGCCAGGGAGATAATGGGTTACCTGCTCGATCCAGTTTAACAAACCTTGGATGAGGCTGGACGACCGGACTCAAAGGTTCTATCCACAACAATGAGATAACAATGACAGCGGTCGCCAATGACATTAGTAGACGTGTGATCATAGCGGGTACCTTAAGATGGCTGGACGAATGTGGCGGGTGTGTGCCACCTGAGCATGGTCAAAAGCCGAAAACCACATGCAAGTACCACTTTCAAGTGGCACATCATGTATAGAGCCGGTGTTATGCTTTCGCACTAATTCAAGGGTCCAGATACCACTGTCCCAGCTACCTCGTGCTCTGACATCGGCTCGGTCTCCCTCGAACCGGTTAGAGCGGTACAGAATAGATGAGAGCTTGCTTCCGGGTAAAAACATATCCTTTTTTTCGTGATAGGGCGTGCTGCCAAACCAAGGTAAGACGTTCAGATGCACATTGCCTTTGTGTGGTAACCGTTTTGGGATAACGGTCCCTGGTGTGTACCACTGCCAGTTCATCACATAAGCGCCACTTTCTTTGCCATCAGGCTGATACCCGGCGGTATAGCGGCGTTGCCCTTGCTGCACCAGGGCCGGTGGACCAAAAAAATTATCATCGGCTTGATACATGTCATTGGTTCTCACCGCTTTCCAGTGCCATAAATCCCGTATTTCACCATCCATACTGGCGTGGAAACCTTTGCCGTGCCAATTAGGTGGCTTGCTATCTAGGGGCCGGTGGCCCAGATAGGTGGTATTGTCAGCTCCGCCAGAACACGAGCGGGAAAGCATCACAGCCAGTTTGTCCTCGTAGAAAGTACGCTCATCAAACTGGTAAAAGCCATTTTGTTGGATTTTCCAGCCAGCCTTGGTTTTTAATAAAGGTAGGTGGTTGGTGCTCATGCTGGGATCGGTCCAACGTATCAGGAAATAGCTTTCATACTGATTCGCCAGTGCCTGCACGCGAATGGTGCTGCGGCCGCCGTTAAAGTTAGCGCCGCCATGGGTTTCTATGGTGTAAACAGGTGCCCTTAACCAGTGTGCTTCATCACCGTGCCCATCTATGTCAATGAACTCACTTGGACTCAGCGACGCGACTTCAAGTGTGTCTGCCGAATAGCGAATACCGGCATACAACAGAAGACCTAGTGTGCATACAGAGGTCAGGATAAACGCACCTTGTTTTTCAACACGAGAGGGGAGGAGCGCAAATAAAACGCGCTTGCCATACTGAATGAAGTAAATCCAGCCATGGATGAGCAGATAAAGTAGTAACAACCAGACACTATAGAAGTGTAGCGGCTGCATCTGCGCAACATATATACCGGCCCAGAGAAACCAGCCCGAACACAGCAGGCTTGATATAATCAGGTACCCCAGACGGTTAACCCATAGGTGGTATTGGTTTGGGTTGCTGCGGTAGGGGCGCCACAGTGAAAGCAACAAATAACTTATCGCCAGTACACTCAGGATACTGGCACTGGCTATATGCCATGGGTATAAATCGCCGTCGGGCAGCAGTGGACTAATGACCATCAGCCAGTCTTGTGTTAACAAAGAAAACCTTAAGCCAGTAAGCAGGCTGCAAACCACCAGTAAGATTACTAAGGCATGAAGAAGGACAAAAGTGACTCTACGCATCGTAATTTTTGTTATCTGTATGTTTAAATAGTGTAAACATAAAGGGTTGCAGTTTTATGTCAAGCACTAACTCATGCGTAAATCCATGTGATCACCAAAGAATGATTCTCAAAGCAATCTGATAAAACCTCGACTAAACTAAATAAGTGCCCGACGCAAGGTGAAAAAGTGAGAACCGGATGAATGAGTTTTTGTCAGAGACGACGGAAGAAGCCCTCGACAGCGGAGAAGTGATTGACAGCATGACAGACATAGTGGCCTGCTTAAATACGAGTGATTCAATCCAACGGTTTTTGTTGGACATACACTGTATTTTGCAAAAGGTGACCTATGCGGATAATTTTTATGTTGTGCTATATCGGGAAGATGGCAGTCTGACTTTCCCTTATTTTCATGATGTAAAGGATGACATTGACCCAGAAGATTTAGAAGCATTGTCTCTGGATGAAATCGCACACTCATTAACAGCCTATGCTTTGCAGTCGCAAAATGTGTGCAACTATACCACTGAGCAATTGAATGAAATGGTGGCAGAAGGGCGGTTAAATATCATCGGCACAGTGCCAAAGCAATGGCTTTGTTTTCCCCTGGTCAATCGCAACAACTTTATGGGCGCATTTATCATACAATCTTATCGTCGTGAGGATGAATACTCAGGTGTGATTGTCGATGTGCTGTTTACGATTAGCCATGTGATCTCCTCAGCCCTGGATGCGTTCAATAACCAACAAGCTTTAGTTGAAGCCAATACGGTTTTGCAAAACTATCAGGGTGAACTAGAAATCAAAGTAGCGGAACGCACCCAAGAGCTCGAATCGAGCTTGTCTGAGTTGCAAAAAGAAATAAGTATTCGGGAGGCATTGCAACAGCGGTTGGAGCATGAAGCGCTACACGATACACTAACAGGCCTGACGAACCGAAAGTTTCTATTCCGGGAGCTGAATAATCTCGCAGAGCGGTCAAAGCGTGGTTCGGTTATCGTACATATTTTGTATCTGGACTTAGACGACTTTAAACCCATCAATGATAACTATGGCCATCACAGTGGTGATATTGTGTTGCAGGAAGTTGCCAAGAGAATAAAGGGAGAGCTACGTGTTTACGATGTGCTGTGTCGCCTTGGAGGGGACGAGTTTGTCGTGGTTCTGTCTGACCCACTTGAAAAATCAGTGCTGATGCAGATCTGTTCACGCCTTATTGCTTGTATCTCTTCCCCTATTCAACTGGAAGGCGGTGAAAAGGTACAGTGTGGGTGTAGTATCGGTGTTGCCAATAATAATGGGGTGTTCAGTGCTGAAGCTCTGCTAAAGTGTGCTGACAGTGCCCTCTATTCATCGAAAGAGCTGGGCAAAAACCAGGCATACTTTTATGAACAAGCGTCGGTTTGACGATAAATCCCGCAACCTGATATCTGCTAATTAAATTCTCTCTACTCTGGCTTTTGCTTTGCAGCGTCGATTGCATTAGGATCGGGTTTTCTCCTTAACTTTTTGGTTGTTATGGCACTGAGATTCTTTTTACTGGGTTTGTTTGGCTGGTGTATGGCTGCAAGCGCGGTTGAGGTAACAGACCTATACGAAGCTACCTTACAGGTGGACAACAAAACGCGTGCAAAGCGCGTTGTAGCCAGTCAGCAAGCGCTGGACCGTGTGATCCAAAAGTTGACAGGCCGCACGGAGCATTTAAATCACCCACTCATTCGGCAAAGTAAGAAACGTATTTCCGATTATATGCTCAAATATGAGTATATCGAGTCTGCGGATGGTGATATCAAAATACGCGTAAGGTTTGAGGCAGACAAAGTCGAACAGCTGGTTAGAGACAGCAATTTACCCTTATGGGGCAACCGTCGTCCCATGATTGCAATCTGGTTGGTGATTGAAGATAACTTGCGACGAGAATTTGTCACCCAGGAAAGTTATCCCCAACTGGAACGGTTAATTTATGACACTGCGGCAGAATGGGGTATCCCCGTCGTTGTACCTTTGATGGACTTGACCGATCGCGCGCAGGTCGGCATTGCTGAAGTGTGGGGAAATTTTTCGGAGCCGGTTGAAGCCGCCTCGATGCGTTATAACGCAGAACGGGTCATAACCGGCCGTTTGTTTAAACAACCGAATAGCAGCAGTTGGCAACTCGATTGGCGCTACACAGATACGGATCAGTTTGAATCGACTCAACAAGTGGGTGACAAGCAGCAATTACTTATTGCTATGATTAATGATATGTCAACGGCACTGGCCGCAGAATATGTGATAGACCCCAATCGTTCGTATGCGACCAGCAGCACCGTATTGACCGTGGATAAGCTGACCTCATTCAGTAAAATAGAACTGGCCAGAAGGCAGTTGCTGAGCATTAGCACCGTACAGGACGTAGATGTTATTTATCGCCAGGGGGATCTGGTCAAATTTGAAGTTGAACATGGTTCATCGGTGGTTGATCTGCAAAAATCACTCAAATTAGAACGCGCATTTAGCGTTTATGTTGACCCTCGTGCGTTTTATCAGGTTGCCAGTGCAAATAACCTGAGATATAGCTGGGTAGGGCAATAATATGATGCAGCCAATGCAAATGGCGTTGCCCGTTACTTTACCTGATGATGAAACTTTCAGTGCCTATTTCGGTGGTGAGGAGTCACTTGAAGTGACGCATCTGAAAAGCGCGCTTGAATCGGGCCAGCAGGATTTCCAGTTCACTTATTTGTGTGGCCTGGGCGACTCAGGTAAATCGCATTTACTTTATGCCACTTGTATCCATGCGCAAGAGCAGGGCCTGTCGACCATACTGTTGTCGCTCAGAGAGGTGATTAACTTTGGTCCGGCGGTGCTCGATGGCCTGGAAACTCTGGATGTTGTGTGTATTGATGATGTGCATTTGGTAGCAGGTGATGAGCCCTGGGAAAAAGCCCTGTTTAACTTCTTTAACCGCTTTAACGAACCTGGAAAGTGTCTGGTTGTGACCGCAGATCTGCTGCCGAACATGCTCAATTTGAGTTTGCCGGATCTGGAATCACGATTTACCTGGGGGACCACCTTTCAGATCCGCTCAATGAGCGATGACGATAAAGCCGAAGCGCTGGTAAAACGCGCAAAAATGCGGGGCCTTGAACTCAGTGATGAATGCGCGCGATTTTTACTGACCCGGCTTAGCCGCGATATGCGTGCTTTGCTGGATGTGCTTGATAAACTGGATCATGCTTCAATGGCAGCCCAGCGAAAATTAACTATCCCATTCATTAAGACAACTTTGAATTTGTGAGTCTCACTTGTGGGATTTTTGACCGTCGGCGTCACAAATTCCACAAGAAACGCTAAACCAGCCCAAAATCAACCAACAACCAGCAAATTGTCCATGAAAAGCCCCAAATTTGGGCTAGAATCTGCCCCGTTGTTTCAGTTATTATAATCGATTCAATGAAAGGCAAATGACCTCAACAAGATCAGGTATAGAATGAACTTAGAGAATATTTTAGCGCAAGCGCTAGACGCCGTTGCTAACGCGAGCGAAGTTGCGCAACTTGAGGAAGTCAGAGTTAATTACCTTGGTAAAAAAGGTGAGATCACTGGACTACTAAAAACCCTGGGTAAACTGGCACCAGAAGAACGTAAAGAAGCAGGCCAGGTGATTAACCAGGCAAAAAATCAGGTTCAGACTGCGATCAATGAAAAGCGCGAAGCGCTGGAGCAGGCTGCTCTTGCTCAAAAACTAGCGGCGGAAACTATTGATGTAACACTGCCTGGCCGTACGGCACCGCAGGGCGGTTTACACCCGGTAACGCGGACCATCGAGCGTATTGAGCAGTTTTTTGGAGAGCTAGGCTTTGCGGTTAAGTCAGGCCCGGAAGTAGAAGATGATTTCCATAACTTTGATGCGCTGAATATTCCAGAGCACCATCCGGCTCGTGCTGATCATGACACCTTTTACTTTAACCCTAAGCTGGTTTTGAGAACGCAAACCAGTGGTGTTCAGATCCGTACTATGGAAGCTGAGCAGCCGCCTCTGCGTATTATTTCTCCGGGTCGAGTGTATCGTAACGATTACGATCAGACACACACGCCGATGTTCCACCAGGTTGAAGGCCTGATGGTAGACACCGACGTGAGCTTCACTGAATTGAAAGGTATTTTGCACGACTTTTTACGTAACTTTTTCGAAGAAGACATGGAGATCCGCTTCCGTCCTTCGTACTTCCCGTTCACTGAGCCGTCAGCGGAAGTGGATGTGAAAGGTAAAAATGGTAAGTGGTTAGAAGTGTTAGGCTGCGGAATGGTGCATCCGAACGTATTGCGCTCTGTGGGCATTGACCCTGAGAAGTACACTGGATTTGCATTTGGTATGGGCGTAGAACGTCTGACCATGCTGCGCTACGGCGTAAACGACTTACGTGCTTTCTTCGAAAACGATTTAAAATTCCTAAACCAATTCAGATAAGAGCGATACAACAATGAAATTTAGTGAAAAGTGGTTAAGAGAATGGGTTAATCCTGCGATTGATACCGAGGCTCTATCTGAACAGCTTTCAATGGCCGGTCTGGAAGTCGACGGTGTCGACCCGGTTGCAGGTGACTTTGATGGCGTGGTTATCGGTGAAGTTGTTGAGTGTGGTCAGCACCCGGATGCAGACAAGCTACGTGTAACCAAAGTAAACGTGGGCGAAGACGAGCTGCTGGACATCGTCTGTGGTGCAGCAAACTGCCGTGCGGGCTTGAAAGTAGCTGTGGCTAAAGTCGGTGCAGTTTTGCCGGGCGGCTTTAAGATCAAAAAAGCAAAATTACGCGGCCAGCCTTCACACGGCATGCTGTGTGCGTTTGAAGAGCTGGGCATGGCTGAAAGCTCAGATGGTATTTTAGAGCTACCAGCTGACGCACAAATTGGTCAAAACATCCGCGAATACTTTAACCTTGACGATGTCACCATCGACGTTGACCTGACTGCAAACCGCAGTGATTGTCTGGGTATTAAAGGCCTTGCGCGCGAAGTCGGCGTATTAAATGGTATTGATGTCAATGAGCTGGCTATTCCGGCCGTTGAACCTACTATTGATGACAAGATTGAGATTGAACTGGTGAACAGCCAGGCCTGTCCTCGTTACCTTGGCCGTGTAGTGAAAGGCATCAACCTGGATGCAATCACACCACTTTGGATGGTTGAAAAGTTGCGTCGCTCTGGCATTCGCTCAATCGATCCGGTTGTTGATATTACTAACTACGTATTACTTGAGCTGGGTCACCCTATGCATGCGTTTGACTTAAGTGCCATTGAAGGTGGTATCAAAGTACGTAGTGCTGCTGAAAACGAAGAGCTGGTATTGCTTGATGGCAACACAGCGAAACTTAAGCCAAGCACATTAGTGATTGCAGATCACAACAAAGCGCTGGCGATGGCGGGTATTTTCGGTGGCGAAAACTCAGGGGTAAAAGAAGGCACCACGGATATTTTACTAGAAAGTGCATTCTTTAATCCGCTGGCGATTGCTGGTCAGGCGCGTAGCTATGGTCTGCATACAGATGCGTCACACCGTTATGAGCGCGGTGTGGATTATCAACTACAGCGTGATGCAATGGAGCGAGCAACGGCCTTGCTACTTGAAATCGCTGGCGGCCAGGCAGGTCCGGTTGTAGAAGCTGTGTCTGAAGCTGATTTGCCTGAGGCAAAATCTGTGACACTGCGCCGTGCACGTCTGGATCGTGTCATTGGCTACCATATTGCTGATGAAAAAGTGACTGATATCCTAACGCGCCTTGGTCTGGATGTGGCGTTTGCCAATGATAGCTGGACTGCAGTCGTACCAAGTTATCGTTTCGACATTAGTATTGAAGAAGATCTGATTGAAGAAGTTGCACGTGTATTTGGGTATAACAATATTCCAAATGTAGCACCGACTGCGGCATTAAAGATGACCGATCACCAGGAAGCGCGTTTGCCGGTTTCTCGCCTGCGTAACGAACTGGTTGCACGTGGCTATCAGGAAGCGATTACCTACAGCTTTGTTGATCCTAAGAAACAGCAACTGCTGCACCCTGAAAGCGATGCTCTGGTACTGCCACATCCTATTTCGGTGGAAATGTCTGCGATGCGCGTAAGCCTGATGCCGGGGTTACTTAATGCCGTAGCCTACAACCAAAACCGCCAGCAGGCTCGCATCCGTTTGTTTGAACACGGCCTGAAGTTTGTTAAAGACGAAGCAGCAGAAAACGGCGTTCGTCAAACGCCGGTGATTGGTGGTGTGGTATATGGCAACACGCACAATGAACATTGGGGCATTGAAAGCCGTAAGACCGATTTCTTTGACGTGAAAGGTGATGTAGAGGCGTTGCTGGCTCTATGCAATGACAAAGCGCGTTTTAGCTTCAAAGCACAACCAAGCGATGGTTTGCACCCGGGTCAATCTGCTGCCATTTATGCCAATGGTGAGAAAGTAGGTTATATCGGTGCGGTTCATCCGCAGCTGCAAAAATCACTGGATCTTAATGAAACTGCGTACGTTTTTGAAGTTGAAACAGCAGCGATCGCTGAGCGTAAGCTTCCAGAAGCCGTTAGTATCTCGAAATTCCCGTCAAATCGCCGTGATATTGCTATTTTAGTTGCAGATGATGTAAAAATAGGCGATATTTTAGAAAGCATTGAGAAAGTTGGCGGAAATCAATTAGTTGACCTAAACTTATTCGATGTGTATAAGGGCAAAGGTATTGAGCCTGGTTATAAGAGTTTAGCCATTGCTCTAACACTGCAAGCCGTTGATAGAACGCTCGAAGAGAAAGACATCAACGACACTGTAGAAATCGTGGTGGCCGAATTGGCCAAACAATTTAATGCATCGTTGAGGGACTAGATATGGCGCTTACTAAAGCCGACATAGCTGAACACCTATTTGAGAAATTGGGGATAAATAAAAAGGATGCCAAAGACTTAGTTGAAGCGTTTTTTGAAGAAATCCGCTCAGCGCTGGAAAGTGGAGAGCAGGTAAAGCTGTCCGGTTTTGGTAATTTCGACCTGCGTGATAAAAAAGAGCGTCCTGGTCGTAACCCTAAAACTGGTGAAGACATTCCCATCTCGGCACGCCGTGTTGTAACTTTTAGACCTGGTCAGAAGTTAAAAACACGTGTTGAAGTGGGAACCAGCAAAAACCTGTGATCACGCAGACGTCTTTGGGTTAGTTCGCAGGCATCTTCTGCTGCGTTACCTTCAGCTAGATATCTGTATGATAATTAAGAAACCCCGGCATCAACCGGGGTTTCTTGTCATAAAAATTTAATTTACCTGTTTTACCATCTGGCCTTTGTATTTGTTTGGAGTGCGAAGTTGATCCAGGGTAATCACTCCTTGACTAATCGTATAAAAAATATCAGTGTTGCGTGGTTGATAAGCTCTCTGCTATTTGGCTCGCTGGCGATTTTTGTCTACGTGCAACAGAAAGAAGCCGCAAAGCAATCTGTTCAGGCCGCCTCCGAATTGATCCGACAGGAACTTGATTCGCAGCTTCATAATATTGACGTCTTTTTAAAACATGCAGAGCGCCTCGATGAAACCTGCGATGCTCATACGATCTCTTTAATGCGAGAGCAGGTGTTTGTTAATCCGGCATTGAGTGAGATTGGCATCGTTGATGAGTATGGCCGTTTACTGTGTAACTCGTTTGGTCGTCTGACGCCCCCGGTACAAACCACAGAGCCGATAAAACAACCCGGCTTGAGGTATCATGGCCCAATCATTACAGACTTTTTGCAAGTTCCTGCGTTTGTTCTGGCGCGCACACGCAATGATGGTTTTGAGGTCAATGCCTTACTACCAACCAGCTGGCTGAGTGACACGTTAGATATTACCCGGCATAAAAACCTGGCTTTCATTGCGTTGCTTGATGGGAAGTCCGGCGTGCCCATCTTTTTACGTGGCAAATACACTTTACCTTTGGGTGAGACGATATTTCCCATGACCGATGTGCTGGAGTTTGAAGGACACTTTGATGATGGCACTCAAAAATATATTTTTGCACGCCCGCTTGCTGCTTTGCCGCAACTGACCATCATGGTGGCCAGCGATGCAAAGCGACTCTCTGCCATTCAACCTGTGTGGTTGCTAGCCCTGTTACTTTTATATTGTGGCTCTTTGGTGGGACTCACCATGTTGCTCAACCACTATGATAGTCGTGTATTGAGTAGCCGGGCACTATTGCTTGGGGCTATCAGTAAACAAGAGCTTTTTAATGTCTATCAGCCTCTGGTAGATGCAACGACCCGGGAAGTTGTTGGGGTTGAAGTGTTGATCCGCTGGCAACATCCAGTTGAGGGCGAGCTTAGTCCGGCTTATTTTATTCCTGAAGCAGAGCGGGATGGCAGTATTCTTGATCTGTCTATTTATCAAATAGAAAGAGCACTGACTGAATTGCGTGCGATTTTAAAAAGTAAACCGAACTTTAAAGTGTCGTTTAACGTAAATGGATATCTGTTGACCTGCGCAGACTATCTTGAAGTTTTACACAAAGCGAGCCAGGTTATTCCTAAGCTCACCATAGAGCTGACTGAGCGGGATGTTTTATCTCAGGCACAAATACATTCTGTGCTTCAGTCATTGGTAAACTCAGGGGTCGAGATCGCGATAGATGACTTCGGTACGGGTTACAGTGGTTTGCATTACCTGCAGAGTTTTCCCATTGATCTGCTGAAGATTGATCAAACCTTTGTTGCCTCTATTGGGATGGATAATCTGCAATCCCCCGTACTAAATGCGATGATAGAGATGGCAGCTAAGCTTAATAAAAAGTTGATTGCAGAAGGCGTAGAAACGGCGCATCAGGCAGAGTATTTATCCCGTCAGGGCGTGTGTGTGCATCAGGGCTGGTACTATTATAAAGCGATGCCTATTCAGAAGCTTAAAGAGGTTTGTTAAGTCGCGTTTTATAACAGCCTGTAAATAGAGAAAGCCCCGGTTCCGGGGCTTTTAGGTCAAGGGGTTAAAGTGAAGCAAAGAAGCAGCCAAATCCGGGCAGGGATAGCTGATCTTGTTCATAGTGACCGGTATGGTGAACCAACTCCAGGTGCTCCGTATGGTGAGAGATTTCCAGTGCAAGCTGCGCTGGTTGCTCACTGAGGTTGAACGCGCAGAGCATCGTTTTCCCCTGGTAATGTCGATGAAACGCTAATATTGGCTCTGGACTGTCTATAAACTCGATATCACCAACCTGTAACTCAGGCATGGTGCTACGCCATGCCATAAATGCCTGGTAGCGAGCCAAAATAGAATCGTCAGTGTCAGTTTGCTGAGAAACCGCTTGTGACTGGTGGGCCGGTGATACTGGCAACCAGGGTTTTCCTTCGCTGAAGCCTGCATGCTGTTGCTCGGTATGCCATGGCATTGGCGTACGACAGCCATCGCGCCCTTTAAAGTTAGGCCAGAACGTAATGCCGTAAGGATCCTGCAAATCTTCAAATGCAACATCGGCTTCACCCAGGCCCAGTTCTTCGCCCTGGTACATACACACACTGCCACGTAATGACCCCAACAGCGCAGTGAGCATGCTGGCCTGGCGTGCATCAACCGTTTTACCGTCTTTAGACCAGCGGCTTGCAACACGTTCTACGTCGTGGTTACTGAATGCCCAGCATGGCCAGCCTTCCGTCATGACTGCTTCAAGACGAGATACGGTTTCACGAATATAGCTTGCACTATAGTCTTTGGTCAGTAACTCAAAGCTGTAACCCATGTGCAATTTATCACCGCCGGAGGTATATTCAGCCATGGTTTGAAGAGAATCCTCGGATGAAATCTCTCCCAGGCTTACCGTACCTGGGTAGCGGTCGAGCAGGGCGCGGATCTCAGCCATAAACGCGAGGTTTTCCGGCTGGGTATTGTTGTAATAATGATATTGAAAAGCATAAGGGTTGTCTTCGCTAAAGCCACGACCCTGACGCAATTCCTTCGGTTTAGCGGGGTTGTCACGCAATTGTTGATCATGGAAGCAAAAGTTAATGGCATCCAGACGGAAACCATCAACGCCTTTTTTCAGCCAAAATTCGACATTATCCAAAACCGCCTGACGTACTTCTGGGTTATGGAAGTTCAAATCTGGTTGCTCTGTCAGAAAGTTATGGAGATAGTACTGACAACGGCGAGAATCCCATTGCCATGCAACACCACCAAAGATAGATAGCCAATTGTTTGGTGGGCTGCCATCAGGCTTCGCATCTGCCCAAACATACCAGTCAGCTTTAGCGTTTGTTTGGCTGGCACGGCTTTCACTGAACCAAGCGTGCTCATCTGAAGTGTGGCTAAGTACCTGATCGATAATAATCTTAATATTACGTTGATGCGCTTTGTCAATTAGTTCATCAAAGTCATTTAGGGTGCCAAACATTGGGTCAATATCTCGGTAGTCGCTGATATCATAGCCAAAGTCTTTCATAGGAGACTTGAAAAATGGCGAGATCCAGATGGCATCTACGCCGAGTGACTTAATGTAATCGAGCTTGCTAATGATCCCCTGAAGATCGCCAATTCCATCATTATTGGTATCACAAAAGCTGCGCGGGTATACCTGATAAATAACCGCGCCTTTCCACCATTCATTATGAGCCATGCACTTTCTCCTGCGCCGTGCAGCCAGGTTGCCGTATCTATTTTCTGCCTTTTGGGTCATCTCGCAACTCTGTGTATTGAGGGGCTTAATAACTGTAGTCAAATCAGACGAGGTGAGGTCAGATTATGATGTAAGCAGGGTACGACAACACTAAATATTAACAATGGCGAAGAGCATACGACATGCGTTGATATGAGTAAAAAGCCTGCATACGTATGCAGCATAATTAGTTGTCATTGAATTAATATAAAAGCAGGATTTCAAACTTGTTGGGGCTCTTTACCAATATGTGTTTCTACCTGACATTACCTTCTATCATCTATGTTACAGTTGGATTAATTGGTAATACCAATTGTCAGCTTGGGTGTGTGGTAGAAAATTACGGCAAATTTAATGGCGCTATCCTTTGCAGATATTTGATTTTCGTTAAAACTTAGTAAATTCAGATAAGGCGCAAAACGGGTTATTCGCTGTCAGATTGTTGCGATAACATTTATAAAGGTAACAGGGGGTTAGGGGCATTCGGGGTGAATGTTCTGTGAACAAAATGAAATGGGGGTTGCATTGAATACGTATGCATAAAGTTGTTTGGACGTTGAGCACAGCGCTACTATTGCCGCTGACAACAAAATTACCGCCTTTATAAATCGTTGTAGCGCTGCACGGTTCACCGTGTGACGGAAAAATAAACAACTAGGCGTCATAAAAATGGTTAATTGGGATAAAACACTATGTCTATGTTCAAACCAAGCATGCTAACAGTTGCGCTTATGGCCGCTGGCGTTAGCCACTTTTCGGTCGTTGCAGAAGAAGAGAAAGCAGCAAAGAAAGAGGATGTTGAAGTTATCGAGGTACGTGGTATCTCTCGTAGTATCATCGCGTCAATCGATAAAAAGCGTTACAGCGACACAGTAGCAGAAGTCGTTGATGCTGGTGATCTGGCATCTTTGCCCGATGTTTCCATTGCAGACTCTTTGAGCCGTTTGCCAGGTGTGACGGCGGTACGCGCAAGTGGTCAGTCATCTCAGCTGAATATTCGTGGTATGAACGGCGACTTTATTCAGACAACACTTAATGGCCGTGAACAAGCAAGCACCAGCGGTTATACTGCGGGTAGCCGCTGGATTTCGTTTGACCAGTATCCATCAGAGCTAATCAATCAGGCTGCTGTATACAAGTCGCCAAAAGCCTCTTTGGTAGAAGGGGGTGTTGCTGCAACGGTTGAACTGAAAACAGTGAACCCACTTGAAGCGAAAGAGCAACATAACTTCAATTCTTCAGTGCGTTATTCCTATAATGATGCTGCATCAGATGTGGGTGCAGATTCAAGTGGTGAGCGCATCAGTTTCTCTTATCAGGGCAAATTCCTGGACGAAACTTTGGGTTTTGGTATTGGCGCGGCGTTCTTAAACCAGCCAAATAATGCCATTGATGTATCAGCACATGCACCGAAGCGCTCGCAAGACTTTGATGGTGATGGTACAGAAGAGCGTTCTGTAAATGGCTATCAGGTTCGCTCTGCAAAAGGGTCAGACGAGCGCCTAGGTCTTATGAGTACTTTGGTTTATCAACCTACAGATGCATTAAAAGTCCAGTTTGACTACTTCCGTTCTGAGTTTGAATCAGAAGACCGCAAAAGTGGTTTGAATATCGAGGGGTTCGAGAAGAATTTAGGTTCACTTTATACGCTTAACAACGCGGTAGTAAAAGATGGCTTCTTAGTTGCTGGTGATGTTGTGATCACTGATCCCAATGGCCCTTGGGTTGAAATGCGTTCTGAAGACCAATCTACCGATTCTACCACAGACAGCTTTGGTCTGGATTTGGAATATGTTACGGATAAGTGGGAACTTAGGCTGGACTTTGCACACAGTGAAGGTGAAAAAACGCGCCGCGATGTCATTGCATCTATGCACGCCTACGAATTTGGAAATGCAGTTGTAGATGGCACTTTGGTTGAAACGTGGCAGGAGATGCGTAACCAAACCTTTTCTTTTGTACAGCAAGAGAAAAATTCGCCGTTATTGACTCTGGGAAATAGTTATACAGACTTGTCTAACATGCGCCTGGGTGACTGGGAGCAGTTTCCACACAAATATACAGATGAACTGGACAGCTTTAAAGTAGATTTTAAATACCATGTTGAGGCTGGGTTTATTTCGTCTATTGAAGTTGGTGCTCGTTGGTCAGACCGAGAGTTTACAGACCAGCGTTCAACGTTCCGCTGGGGCGCGCGTGAAGGTCAGAATGGTTATAAACTGCCTGATGGCACGATCGTTACTAATAAAGGGTGCGAATTTAACCACCAAAATCATACCTGTATGCCGCACTCTCTTGATGGGTTCGTCACAGTGGAGCATACCAGAGGGTTCAACTATCTTGAGCTAGACCTGATGGGCATCGCGGACGCGGTATTTGGTCCGGGCAATTATGGTGCACAGCAAACCTGGGAACATAACTGGACACTAATCGAAAGTGGTGCGGTTAAGGAAGAAGTGTTAGCTGGTTATGTTATGGCTAACATAGATACTGAAATTGGAGATATTCCTGTCACAGGTAACTTCGGTGTTCGTGTTGTTAGAACAGATACTAAATCAATCGGGATTCAGCAGATCCAAGGTGATGAAGTAGGTGATACTATCGTTGATGATAATGGTGTGGCACGAACAGATTATCGTCACGTTGAGTATGGACCAGAATACACAGATACATTGCCTTCTTTAAACCTTAACTTCCGTGTTACTGACGAAGATCAGATACGCTTCGCGGCAGCAAAAGTGATGGGTCGTCCACCTGTGTATCAATTACGTGGTGGTGCTGGTTCTTGGGCTGATACCGCCAATGACGGTGAAAGTCCACGTTATAACGTTTGGTCAAAAGGTAATCCGAACCTGGACCCGTTCCGTGCAACTCAGTTTGACTTGTCATATGAGCGATATTTCGAAGATGGTGGTGCGTTTGTAGCGGCTATTTTCTGGAAAGACATTGAGTCTTTGATTGAAAGTATTACCTATCAGGAAGGTGAGGTTGATTGGGGAACAATTGGTCTTGAAGTCCCAGAAGGTTTTGTTGCTGGTCAGTACCAGACAACTCAGAACAATGATCAGGGTGGCTATATTCGAGGCGTAGAGCTGGCTTACACCACTATGTTTGACAATCTGCCTGGTATTTTCTCTGGTTTAGGTTTCAATGCTAACTACTCATACACTGAGAGTGAAACAACAGTTGATGGCGGTGGTAACTTCCCGGATCAACAATTACCTATGCCTGGTTTGTCTAAAAATGTCTGGAGTGCGACGATTTTCTGGAATATCGACGCATTTACGACACACCTGAACGTACGTTATCGTGATGAATATGTGTATGAAGGTGCGTCACCTGGTGGTTCATCTCTGGCGTGGGCGGATGAATATACAGTAGTTGATTGGCAGGGCACTTATGATTTTGATAATGGCTTGCAGGCCGTGCTTCAAATCAATAACTTGACCGATGAGCCAAACACCACTAACTATGGTACGGCATTGGCAACCGGCGAGTACAAAGAGTTTGGTCGTCAGTACTTCTTAGGGTTTAACTATAGCTTCTAAGCACCGAGCGTGATCTGATATAAAGCCACCATACTTCTGGTGGCTTTGTTTTATGAGGTGAAAATGATGAATAAAAAGAGAATCGTGATTTTAGGCGGTGGTACTGCAGGCTGGATGGCAGCTAACCTGATGGCCAAAAGCTGGCAGGGTCAGCCGATTGAGATTGCCCTGATCGAGTCACCGGATATTGGAATAATTGGCGTGGGCGAAGGCTCTACTCCCCAGTTCAAGGGGTTTATGGACTTTATGGGGATCAGTGAAGCGCAGTGGATGCCAGCGTGTAACGCGACTTATAAAAATGGCATTCGTTTTATTGACTGGTCAACCCGGCCCGGCTTTAGCAGTTACTTTCATCCTTTTCCTTCACAGCCCGACGATTATTCAGCGCCAGCTTTTTTTCACAACAGCTTTGTTCGAAGAAAAGCGATTGATGTAGCAGGCCACCCAGACCCATTTTTCCTTACTACCTATCTGGCCGAGCAGGCTAAAGCGCCAATCGCTGCGCATCATTTTCCGTTTGAAATTAACTATGGCTATCATTTTGATGCCGGTAAACTTGGGCTCTTTCTGGCTCAAACAGCCCGCGATTTGGGCGTTGAGCACATTCAGGCCAGTGTCAGCGATGTGCGTAAACATACAAATGGTGACATTGCGGCGTTGGTGTGTGAGCAGGGAACGGAAATTTCAGGCGATGTATTTATCGACTGCTCGGGTTTTCGCAGTTTGTTAATGCAGCAGCATCTGGAAGTGGGCTTTGAGTCTTTTGCCAACAACTTGTTTAACGACGCCGCTGTGGTGTTGCCAACAGAACAGGGTGATGTGATTTCTTCTGAAACTCAGTCCATTGCCAGAAAATTTGGCTGGAGCTGGCATATCCCGCTGACCAATCGCGTTGGTAACGGCTATGTTTACAGCCGACGCTATTGCAATCCAGATAAAGCTGAGACCGAATTACGTACTGCACTGGGTTTGCTGGACAGTGACGTTGAAGCCCGCCACTTGACTATGAAAGTGGGGCAGGTCAAAAAGCACTGGCACAAAAACTGCCTCGCCATCGGGCTGTCGCAAGGGTTTATTGAACCTCTGGAAGCGACTGCACTTCATATTGTTCAGGAAACCGTACAAAGCTTTATTGAATGCTATCAGGACGGTGAGTTCACCGATAAATTCAAAACCAGACACAACCAGTCACTCGATGCACGATATCAGGCGATCAGAGATTACATTGTGGCACATTATCGTGTAAATAGTAGAACCGATACACAATACTGGCGCGCCAATGCGAACAACAATCAGCTCTCGCGTTCTTTGTATGACGTATTACAAACCTGGGTGTCGGGCAAAAACTTATCGGATGAATTACATCGTCAGGACATCGATAAATATTACCCCTCCGTCAGTTGGCACTGTTTACTCGCTGGTTACGGCATCTATCCTGAGCAGTCTCAATTGATCGCTGGCAATGAGGCGGCAAACAAGTACGACTTATCACAGATCCAGGATTACATTGCTCGCTGTGGATTAAATTTTGATGATCACCGTGCGCAACTTGAGCGAATGGCACAGATGCGATAAATCGACGGTCTTTGCCCTTGAGCAGAGTTTACATTCGAACACTTAGATCGTTGAACATGACGTGCGGATGAATACCCACTCTGAATACGTATGCAAGCGGTTCACCCTTGATTACCAAGTCAGTAGACTCATTGAAAATACTAAAAATGACAACATTATGATGACAATAAAACCGTTGGTGGTCGCGCTTGGGGTGATCACCGGCTCTGTGGTACTGAGCGCTTGTAACAGTATCAATGACAACAAGACTTCATTAGAGACAGTTAGCAACGCCGCAGCAGCGACACAACAGACAGAGGCAAAGCCCGTCGTTTATCAGGTATTTACCCGCCTGTTCGGTAACACCAATAACAACAATGTTCCCTGGGGTACGAAGGCGCAAAATGGGGTTGGAAAATTTGCCGATTTTACGCCTAAAGCGTTGGCTGAAATCAAAGCCATGGGCGTCAGCCACGTCTGGTATACTGGCGTATTGCATCATGCTTTAGTCGGTGACTATACCAAATATGGGATATCAGTGGACGACCCGGATGTAGTCAAAGGTCGCGCAGGATCTCCTTATGCCGTTAAAGACTATTACAACGTTAATCCGGATCTGGCCGTTGACCCAGCCAACAGACTGGCAGAATTCGAAGCCCTGATTGACCGCACCCACGAAGCGGGTATGAAAGTGGTGATTGACATAGTCCCTAATCATGTCGCTCGTAATTATCAATCGCTCAGCGCGCCACAAGGCGTAAGCGACTTCGGTGCGAACGATGACACGTCAAAGACCTATGCCCGTGATAACAACTTTTACTACGTAACTGGTCAGGATTTTCGTGTCCCGAGCTCAGATGATTATCAGGTGCTCGGGGGCGAGCGACACCCACTTGCCGATGGTGAGTTCGTTGAAAGCCCGGCCAAATGGACCGGCAATGGAGCACGCAAAGCGCAGCCTCATATTCATGACTGGTATGAAACCGTTAAGGTTAATTACGGTGTAAAACCCGATGGCAGCTATGATTTTGCAACCTTGCCTGCACACTATGCCACGCTTGATTACCGTGCCCACTATGCATTCTGGCAGGATAAAAAACTCCCAGACAGCTGGTACAAGTTCCGCGACATCACCTATTACTGGCTTGATAAGGGCGTAGATGGCTTCCGTTATGATATGGCCGAAATGGTGCCCGTTGAGTTCTGGAGTTTCCTCAATGCTTCAATCAAGATGAAAAACCCCGACGCCTTCTTGCTTGCTGAAGTATACAATCCAACGCTTTATCGCGCTTATATCGCGCAGGGCAAAATGGATTATCTGTACGACAAAGTGGGTTTTTATGATTCACTGAAAGCCCTGATGCAAGGCAAAGGTACTGCCCAGGCAGTACTGGATGTCCATGCTAGCGTAGAAGATATCGCACCGCACATGTTGCACTTTTTGGAAAACCATGATGAGCAACGTATTGCCAGCCCGGAGTTTGCAGGCGATGCCAATAAAGGTAAGCCGGCTATGGTGATCAGCCATTTGATCAGTAAGGCGCCAACACTGCTGTACTTTGGCCAGAGTGTTGGTGAAGACGGATCAGAAATGGCCGGATTTGGCAAACCCAGTCGCACCAGCATCTTTGACTACATTGGCGTTCCTGCTCATCAGGCCTGGATGAATCATGGCAAGTTTGATGGTGCTTTACTGAGCGAAGAGCAAAAGGCGCTGCGTGCCTATTATCAGAAATTGATGAACATGGCCTCATTCAGTGCGATTGCACAGGGAGATTTAGTGTCTACGACGGTGACAAAAGCAAACGGACAACCGGCGACCAAAGTTATGGGGTTTGCGCGTCAAAGCGAATCTCAGCGTCTGGTTGTGGTAAGTAACTTCGATGCAAGCCACCCGCAAAGTGTCTCGGTAACTTTACCTGAGGGTTGGCAAGGTAAAGCGGTTGACAGACTTGAGCAACATGGACAGGTGTCGCTCAGCAATAATCAGCTGACAGTTATCCTGGCCCCCCTGGCCAGTGCGGTCTTTGAACTAGAGAATTAATATGCAAAAACAAAAACCACAACTCAGTTTCTGGCAGATCTGGAACATGTGCTTTGGCTTTCTGGGGATCCAGTTTGGCTTTGCACTGCAAAACGGTAATGTCAGCCGGATCTTCCAAACGCTGGGCGCTAAAGTCGATGATATTCCCATTCTCTGGGTTGCAGCACCACTCACGGGCTTGATTGTTCAGCCAATCATTGGTTACTGGAGTGATCGCACCTGGGGCAAGCTGGGCCGCAGAAGACCCTTCTTCCTGTACGGCGCCATTTTGACGACTTTGTCGCTATTCTTTATGCCCAATTCCCCCACGCTCTGGATAGCAGCAGGCATGCTGTGGATCATGGATGCGTCTATCAACGTCACCATGGAGCCATTCAGGGCGCTGGTAGGCGACAACCTCAATGAAAAACAACGTGCCAATGGCTACGCCATGCAGAGTTTCTTTATTGGTATTGGTGCTGTTGTGGCATCGGCTTTGCCCTGGATGATGACCAACTGGTTTGGGATCAGCAATACCGCAGAGCCGGGTCAGATCCCAGAATCTGTGAAGTATGCTTTCTATTTCGGTGGTGTGGTGTTATTTCTGGCGGTAGGCTGGACTATCCTTAAAACAAAGGAGTACACGCCACAGCAGTTGGCGGAGTTTGCCGGTGAAGCGGTTGAAACGCAAGCTAAGCAAAGCTATCAGGCGATCAACTATGCACGCGCAGCACTTATTTCCGGCGTGATTGGTGGGGGGATCCTGGCAGCTGTGATTGGGCTGCAGCTGGAAAAAGAGCTGTATTTGCTGAGCGGACTGTTTTTATCCTTTACGTTGGTCCTGCTAATTGCTGGTTACCTTCAGCAGCGTGGTAGCACCTCAGGTGGCTTTTATAACGTTATCTACGATGTCTTTACTATGCCGGGCACCATGCGCCAGTTGGCAGTCGTGCAATTCTTTAGCTGGTTTGCCTTGTTTGCTATGTGGATCTATACCACCTCGGCAGTCACCAGTTTTCACTACGGTACAACCGAGGTAACCAGCAAAGCCTATAACGATGGGGCCGACTGGGTGGGTGTACTGTTTGCCGCCTATAACGGTTTTGCCGCACTGGCTGCTGTGTGTATCCCTGTAATGGTGAATCGCTTGGGCATGCGTGGCGCACACTGTATCAACCTGCTGTTGGGGGCAGGTGCGCTATTAAGCTTTAAAATGATAGCCGATCCGAGCCTGCTTTGGCTGCCCATGATTGGGATTGGCTTTGCGTGGGCGTCTATTTTGTCGTTGCCTTACGCCATGCTGAGTAACTCATTGCCAGCGCATAAAATGGGCGTATTTATGGGGATATTTAATTTCTTCATCGTGATCCCGCAGTTGATGGCGGCCAGCGTACTTGGCCTGATCCTGAGAAACCTATTTGATAATCAACCGATTTTTGCATTAGTGGTTGGTGGTGTGTCGTTCCTGCTTGCAGCAGTTGCTGTAATGCGGGTGAAAATCGAACAACAATAACACCACCGCAAGGAGACTTTATGAAAAAACTTTCTAGTTTAACTCTGGCATTGGTTGCCGCCGGACTTGTTGGTTGCGGTAGCGCGAATAACGCGGTTGAGTCACAGCAAGCCGCGCCGGGCGCACCGGGTGATAAGCCATACTGGGCCTATTCAGGCAAAACCGGGATTGGTACCTCTTATGAGGCCTACAAGCAAGGGCAGTATTCTGATGAGGCAAGTACAGAAACCGTTTCAAAAGTGTGGTTTTCGATTGCAAAAGGCATGATCACAGAAACCATGTTTGGCCTGATCCACCAGGCTCAGATCAAAGACATGCAGTTTATTGTCACCGGCCCGGATTTTACGGTAACGGAGCAAGACGCACTGGATGTCAGTATTGATTACCTGGACAAAGACGCACAAGGCCGTCCGCTGTCTTTAGCATACAAAGTGATCAGCAAAGACAAGCAAGGCCGTTTTACGCTTGAAAAACACATATTCACCGACCCTGACGGGCAAACCTTGTTCGTTCGCGCGAAAGTGGAAACTGAACTGGATGATGTGAAATTGTTCGTTAACGTAAACCCGTATGTGAATAACAACGGCCTGAACGATTTTGCGAAAGTCACTGAGCAGGGCCTAGTTGCCTGGGAAGGAGATAATTACCTGACACTGCAAAGCAAAACGGGCTTTAAACAAGCGAGCGTGGGCTTTACTGGTCAAAGCGATGGTCTTGCCGAGCTTAAAGCAAGCCAGTCAATGGCACAGCGCTACACCAGTACAGGTGCGCAAAGCGGTAATGTAAATTGGCTAGCTGAGTTGGGTGACGTGGATCAGCAGGCGACATTCGACCTGGCACTGAGTTTTGGCAAATCGCAAAACGCGAGTTTCCAGGAAGGCGCTCAGTCATTGGAGCGTGGTTATCAGCAAGTACTGGCCCACTACAACGGTGAAGGCGACGCGATTGGCTGGCGCGATTACCTGAGTAGCCTTGAGCCTATGCAGATGCTCAGCGGTTATACGGCCGATCAGGGCAAACTACTCTACACCAGTGCTTTGGTGTTAAAGGCGCAGGAAGATAAAACTCACGCAGGCGCCTTGATCGCCTCTTTATCTAATCCCTGGGGTGATACAGTAGCTGCTGAGCAAGGTCATACCGGTTATAAAGCGGTATGGGTGCGCGATTTCTATCAGGTAGCGATGGCATTTTTAGCCATGGGTGATCCACAAACGGCATTGACCGCGTTTGAGTATCTGGAAAAAGTGCAAGTTACTGATAAGACGCCTGGCAATCAGGGTGACACGGGCTGGTTCTTACAGAAAACCCATGTTGACGGTGAGCTGGAGTGGGTAGGCGTGCAGTTGGACCAAACTGCTATGCCGATTATGCTGGCATGGAAACTCTGGCAGGCTGGCGTACTGAGTGATGAGAAGCTTGCTTACTGGTACAAGCGTATGTTGCAACCCGCAGCTGAGTTCTTAGTCGATGGCGGATTGGCAAAAATCCTCTGGAACGACACTCAGATCACACCTCCGGCAACACAACAGGAGCGTTGGGAAGAGCAGGACGGTTACTCACCGTCGACTACTGCGGCTATTATTGCCGGCCTGGTCGCTGCCAGTGACATTGCGAAACTGGCCGGAGATAAAGCCGGTAGTGTGCGTTATATGGCAACAGCCAAGCGTTACGACAGCGAAGTGGAATCGACTATGTTCACCACTGAGGGTAACCTGCCTTCGAAGCAAAGCGATGGGAAATATTTCTTCCGCATTGGCAAAGACGCCAACCCGAATACGGATACTAAGCTGAGCGACAACAATGGCCGTGCGGGTATGGATAAAAAGCAGATCATTGATGGCGGGTTCCTGGAGCTTGTGCGCTATGGCGTAAGAGCTGCAGATGCCAGCAGCATTACCAATACCTTGCCAGAGTATGAAGATGAAAATCTGCCTGAGAATCTGCGCGTAAAATATAGCTTTAACTTTGCCGGAGACCCGAATAGCTATCCGGGCTACCGCCGTTATGGTAACGATGGTTACGGTGAAGATGAAATACGCGGCACGAACTATGCTGAGCAGGGTCAGAACACGGCCGGTCAGCGTGGTCGGGTATGGCCTTTCTTTACCGGTGAACGAGGCCACTACGAGATTGCGGCAGCCAGCCAGGCTAATGCATTGAATGACACAGCGGTACAACGTATCAAGTACACTTACATCAAAGGCATGGAACATTTTGCCAACGAAGGCCTGATGCTCCCCGAGCAGGTTTGGGATGGGGTTGGTGTAAACCCATTTGGCTACACGTTGGGCGAAGGGACTAACTCTGCGACCCCGCTGGCATGGACACATGCAGAATATGTGAAGTTGGTTCGCTCTTTGGCAGACAAGCAAGTCTGGGATCATTATCCGATCGTAGAGCAGGCGCTTAAGTAATCGTACTGCAATACTGATAAAGCGCGGCGTTCCATAAAGGACGCCGCGTTTTTTATTGCGCCTGTGTATTTTTAGTAGCGGATGGGACGGTTGACTTGGTTTTGTCAAAAATATTGTCTAACCTGATAGAGCAAAAAGACGTCGGTAACGCGCCAGTTGTTTTAGTGCGTGAAATAAGGAACATTTATAAGGAGAAGGGATCATGTTAGAAATTTACTTATCTGTTTTTAAAAATTATTTTGAATTCAAGGGGCGGGCAAGACGCAAAGAGTACTGGGTGTTTATATTGTGCTCTATCTTAGTCTCTGTGGTACTTGGTCTGGTTGACGTTACGCTGGGTCTGTATTCGGAAGAAGCTGGTCTCGGGCTCTTGAGCGGTCTTTACGCATTGGCCATCATTATCCCCAGTATTGCCTTGAGCGTTCGTCGGCTCCACGATACCGGGCGCAGTGGGTGGTGGGTACTGCTTTCATTAATCCCGCTTATCGGCCCCATTGTGTTGATCGTGTTTTATGTCATGGACAGTAAACCGGGCGAGAACGAGTATGGTCCTAACCCGAAAGAGCAATTGCATCATACGGTTGCGTAGTGCAGTAATCTGGGTGAACTAACGTTCACCCAGGATCTCAAATTCATCACCGTGCAGGCGGGCTTTACCGTCTTGTTCAACGACCCAATGTTCAGCATGAATTTTGCCAAAGGCTTTGTTCATCGTCCAGTTGGCACTCAGTAAGTAGCCTGTTTCTGGGTGCTTTTCCCAAACTACATCGGTATAGATGACATCGCAGAAACCCTGCTCGATGATACCGTGCCAGAAAGTTTCTATGTCCTCTCGAGAGTTAAACTCGCCAATTGGCCGCGCCAGCATAGTGCAGGTTGTCGAGTATTGCTCAGCACAACCACGCGCATCTCCACTATTAAATGCATTTTGCCATGCAGCGATACCTGCTTTGCAAAGGTCAAGTTCTTGTTGTGGTGTCATTAGATGATTCCGCATATTTTGTTTTCAGTAAGGTCAGTGTAGAGGTTTTAATTGAAATGAAAAACAGTGATAATAAAAAACACTGTTTAGTTAAATTACACAATAAAAATGCGCCAACTTGGAAAGATGTCGTTGTTTGCTCATGTCGTGGACGTCGGTTCGGTATCCGGTGCGGCAGATAAACTCGGTTTATCAAAATCTGTGGTCAGCCAGCATTTAAAAACGCTTGAGCAAGACCTCGGGGTCGTGCTTATCAAGCGGACAACCCGTCGGCAGTTTCTAACTGAGCCTGGCAAACGTTTTTATGAGTCCTGCAAGGCACTCAATCAGATTGCAGCAGATGCCTGGGACAATGTTCAGGCTCAACAAAGTGAGCCGGAGGGGCAGGTTCATATCACTGCACCTAATGCGCTGGTAGAAACATTGCTCGCACCTGTTATATCCAAGTTGATGCGGCAATATCCTGGCGTCATTGTTAAGTTAACCTGTGAAGACCAGCATCTGGATTTAATGGCAAACAATATTGATATCGCTATACGTATTGGTGCTTCAAAAGATAGTACGTTCAGACAAAAACGTTTGGGGGTATTTCGTGACGTGTTGTGCGGACATCCGCGTTTTAAAACGGTATCACTGGAGCAAACGCCCTATGTAGCAAACGCCTGGGAAGGAGAATCGATCTCCCATCAGTTTGTCTCAGGTAATGGAGAGTCTATGATGTTCAGGCCTAAAGTGAGTTGTATCACGAACGCATTTCATAGCACTGTCTCTTTGATCAGTAGCGGGGCGGGAATAGGTCTGATCCCGAGTTTCTATTTACACAATGAACTGCCCGACGTAACCGCATTGTTGCCAGATGAAAGTTTGCCTGAAAACCCGGTGTATTTACTTACCCCCTTTTCTAAACATGTTCCCATGGCCGTAAAAGTGTGTGTAGATGCACTAAGTGTGCATATTCAGGAGCAGTTATTAATACACCGCGGGTGAATTGATTAACGGTAGTTTTCATCTCTGAGCCCATACTTTTCAGCAATACTTGCCAGGCGGCCGTCCAGCTGTAGTCTGAGGACACCGAGGTCGAGTGCTAAAGTTAATTGTTCGCTATTTTCCAGGCGCGGAGAAAAGGCGATATAAGCTGGCTCCAGTGGGCTGACTGAACCAACAGATTTGATTTTGTCACTGATCCCGAGCTGTTTGGCCTGATACCAGACAACAGGGCCTGCATCGACATAAGCGTCTATTCGTTTACTGGTTAATAATCTGAGGCTGCGTGCCACGACACCATCACCTGTTATCAGCGTAATATATTTATTGGGAGAACTACGATGTGATTTGATGTATGCATTCAGCAAATGGCCATAGTCGTATCCCTGCACAGCGCCGAGGCGAATTTTATTCAACGAGTGTTGGTTTTTGTATATCCATGTACTGTCGGCCAGGGTAAATAAAGTGTTTGGGCTGAGTCTCAGTATGGGCACTTTTGGAAAGAGAAAATCTGGTGCATCGTCTTTGAACGCACCCACAATGGCATGTATTTTTCCTTCTCTGGCCTGATGAATGGCCCTGAGCCAGGGCATTTCAATATAACGAACTTCATACCCCGAGATGGCGAGCGCCTCTGTGGCCACATCTATCATGAATCCCTTATTTTTGTCTGAGTCGCGACAATTGACCGGGCACCAGTTGTCTCCTGCGATCAGCACTAGCTTGTCGTTACTTGAAAATACATCAATCGAGAACACAGATAGGCAAAAAAGTATAATGCGTAGCATATCGGGGTAAATTGGTGGCGATATTGGGAGTCTAGTCAATAAACAGCAGTCCGGCAATGTCATGAATCATGGCGTGGTTTATCTGAGCTTTCAGTTGAAATCTCAGTACCCACTTATTGGGGGAGCTTTGCGTGCTCTATGGAAAGGCTAAGTAGGATTTTTTACTTTAACAGGTGTTGGCATGAGCATAAGAAGGCTGGGAGGGTGATGGGCTTATTTTGAATTGATTTCTGCAACTATATGATTTTACTGTTTATATCTCGGTATGAAGATAAAGTCATTGAGAAGTCATGGGTAAATCAGGTGTTATGATAAGAAATTAACTAGCTTAACCACCTGTAGATAACAGGAGGGTTAACATGACCAAATATACATTCGCTACACACTTTATTGCTGCCGCCATATTAGGCAGCGTGAGCTGCATTGCTACGGCAAACTGTACCAAACCAGCAGAAGCGACCGCAGCAGAGCTGCAAGGCGGCTATCGGGATGTTTCTGAACTCAGTCAGGCTTTTATTGATATATCACCTGAACGCAGGGACGACGGAGTTAATGTTGGTACCTTAAATACCAAAATTCGCAAAGACATGCTGGTGAAGCTTGCCAAAGAGATAGAAAATAACACTCATGGGCATTTCGACAGCTTACTGATTGCACATAAGGGGCAGTTGGTTTTCGAGTCTTATTTTTCTCGTGGCCGTATCAACTTGCCACATTATCAGGCATCTGCGACTAAGGTATACACTGGCCTGGCGCTTGGTCGGGCGATCCAGCTGGGTTATCTGAGCATGGCCGATTTAGACAAGCCTTTGGTGAGTTTTTTAAAGGATCTGGATCATAGCAAACTTACCAGGGGGAGCGATAAAATTACACTTAATATGGCACTCACCATGCGTTCCGGGATCCGACTTAATGACAGTCAAAAAGAGGCGTTAGAAAAAATCTCCAAACAGCTTAAAGGGCAGCGGCATGCACAGGCATTGTTAGAACGCAGTGCGCCAATCGGTGCTGACTCACTGACATTCAAATATCAGGATGACCCTATGCTGGTGATGCATGTGATCGATGCTGTGGTACCGGGCTCTGCTGAAGCTTTTATTAAAAAAGAACTACTTGATAAACTTGATATCAATGCGTATCACTGGCAAACCGCCGATAATGGTCTGCCTGAAGCTGGCTGGCGGGTCAATATGACGTCACGGGATATGGTTAAATGGGGGACTTTGGCACAAAACAAAGGCGTGTGGCAGGGTGAGCAGCTCATTCCTAAGGAATACATTGCGAGGGCCGTCAGCCCGCAGCTCTATACGGGCGATGATGACATGTTTGGTGGTGGCAAAGATGTGTCAAAACAAGGCTATGGCTACTACTGGTGGAACGCTGAGTTGAAAAATGGTGACAGACAGTTTTACAGTGCATCGGCTCAGGGGGGCGGGGGCCAATATATCATTTTAATTGAAGAGCTTGACCTTGTTGTGGTCGTGACTGCCAGTCGCAGAGAAAACAGCACACTGCAGTTAATGGCCGAGCGAGTAATCCCGGCCTTTATCTAGCCGTTTAGCAACTAACAGTGCAGACAATGTCCACCGACGCGGCGTTGTCTGTTGAAGTGGCTCAATAACCGCTGTAAAGTCCGCAACTGCTCTTTGTTCAATAGTCACATAAGGTTGAAATAATGAAAGTGCTGGTAACGGGCTCAGCAGGCAGAGTTGGACGCGCCATCTACATCAAACTGATGGCGCACCATCAGGTAGTTGGGTTTGATAAAACACCTTGTTCAACAGCCGATTTTGTCGGGGATATCAGAGACAGCCAGTTGCTTAATCAGGCGCTGCATGGCGTAGAAGTCATCATACATACTGCGGCTTTACACGCACCACATGTAGGGCGTGTTGATGACTGTGCGTTTCATAGCATCAATGTAGATGCGACAGAGCAGTTGGCATTAGCCGGTATAGATGCAGGTGTAAAACACTTTGTGTTTACCAGCACTACCGCACTGTATGGCTATGCATCGACTCCTGAGGGAGTGGCGGGTTGGGTTACAGAGAACACTCAGCCGCAACCTAAATCGATTTATCACCACAGTAAAATACTGGCAGAGCAAAAATTAGCTGAGATAGCTAAGCGCTTTGATTTACCTGTAACTGTGCTTCAAATGTCCCGGTGTTTCCCCGAGCCTGCAGATTTGATGGCCGTTTACAGGTTGACACGCGGAATTGATGCCAGGGATGTGGCCAGCGCGCACCTTTGTGCTGTAGAAAGACGCTTGCCAGGCTTTCAACGCTTTATTGTGTCTGGCGAAACGCCTTTTAGCCCCGCTGACTGCAAACGCTTATACCTAAATGCCGCTGAGATGATTTCTGAAAGATGCCCTGGGCTGCTTTCGGCATTTGAACAACGCGACTGGGCTTTACCCGATTCATTGGACAGAGTATATGACTCATCCGCTGCGGCGCAGCATCTTGGCTGGCGATCAGAGCATGGGTTTGAGCAGGTTCTGGAGATGTTAGATGCAGAATTTGCCGAGGTATTGCCTGCTATAAATCAATACAGAGATACTCGGGCCCAATAAACACATTTGCTGTCAATTGTTGCTCAATATTTGTTCTTCCTTGCCGATATCAAACTACATGGATGGGAGCGGAGGAGCTATGAAAATTGAAAATGCACAAGTCAATATCAGTAACAAGCATGAGGGTCAGAGTCATGTTTATGAAAAGCGTACAGAGATCACTGAGTTGCCCAGGCCTGAGAACGTCTATTCGGCACAGCTGGGTAATGGTGAGCAAGGGGTGGCGGGCGAGGTGGCTGATGTAGACAATACAGCCACTGATCTGGATATGCAAACCAGTGCCAGAATGTACATCTTGAAGTTACTGGTAGAAAAACTCGCGGGCAGTGACGTACAGTGGTATGACGCTGTGGTCGGAAAAGACATCTCGCATGCCGAGATGTCACAGATTATGTCTTCGTCAGAGCAAGCACCCGCCACAGAAGTAATCGTAGAGCGGTTATCGCACGAGAGTCAGGCCAACGCCTTTAAGGCAGATGGACAAATTCAGCTGGAAAATGGCCAGACAATTAGTTTTGCCTTTAAATCCGTATTTGCCCAATCCCATACCAGCTATGAGCGAACCATCGAGAATGTTGATATGAAGGACCCGTTGATCATCAGCTTTACCAATCGCGCTGTTGAACTGGATACTGAACGTATGGACTTTGATATTGATGCAGATGGCAATAAAGACAATTTTGCTCAGCTGAAGAAGGGATACGGCTATCTGGCATTGGATCTCAACCAGAACAATCAGATAGATGATGGTAAAGAGCTGTTTGGCGCGCTCAGTGGTAATGGATTTGCCGATCTGACTCAGTATGACGATGATGGTAATGGCTTCATTGATGAAAATGACGATATTTTTGATAGCCTTAAAGTCTGGGTCAAAAACAAAGAGCAGGACGAGTTAATGTCACTCCAGGACGCCAATATAGGCGCAATTGCACTACACAATGCTGATACGCCTCTGAATATCAGAACGGATGGGGCGTTACAAGGCGCGATCCGTAAGTCCGGTTTTTATCTCGATGAAAATGGCAAACCTGGCCTGGTTCAGCAGGTTGATTATGTGGTGTAGGAGTCGAGTTTTATACCAGCACGATCAATAAGTTCACTAATTCTGGTGGCGCGTGTATGATAAAGGAACGGCCTTGTAGGGGAAATGACAAGGCCGTTTGTTGTGCACTGAAGGAGCGACCTATGGACTCTTTATCATTCAAAGATTTTTTAAAACCGAGGCCTGCACCTACGGGCATAGATGTGCTGTGTAAGCTTCAGCATTTTGCGATCATTACGTATGCTGTTGATGCTAGCAAGTTTGCTGGTCTATTTCCGGCGCGCTTCAAGCTTGATACCGTGATGATAGATGGCGCGGAAAAGGGGTTAGTGTCTGTCGTGCCTTTTATCGATGTTGACTTTACTTCGGCTGTTTATCCTTTCCCTAAGTACACAATGGGGCAAACCAACTATCGTATCTATATCATAGACAAGGAAACTGGAGAGCGGTGTGTTTGGTTTCTTGGTACCACACTTGATTCGTGGACGCGCATTGTGCCTAGTATGCTCTGGAAGCTTCCCTGGTATAGTGGCAAAGTGGTTTTTGATTGTGATTATGACCAATCACAGGGGGTATACCGTCGTTATAAGATGCATACCACGGCACACTGGGCACCGGCCAGCGTTGAATTGATGCAGCAAAAAGATGTGCCTATTGAGTTACCCGGCTTTCCTGATACAGAAACAGGGCTTGTTTACCTGACCCATCCTTTAACTGGTTTTTACTACCGGCGTGATGGTCGTCTGGGCACTTACAGCGTATGGCACAAAGAACTCAGGGTTTGTTCTGCGATTTTGAAATCCGCGAGCTTTGGTTTACTCTCTCGTCTGGGCCTGGTCTCTGACGCGGAGCAGCAAAAGCCACACAGTGTATTAGTGGAACCAGTCAACGAGTTTACGATTTACCTGCCTCCAAAAGTACTGAAAGCCAGCCCGGAGCACGCTTGATCTGCAACAGGGTTGCGTTGGGTAATACACCAAAGTGAGAAAACAATGCAATTTATCTATGTAATGGACCCTATGTGTGGCTGGTGCTACGGATTTCAACCTGAATTAGAGCGGTTTTTAACTCCTTATCCCGATGCACAGGTGAGCTGGGTAATGGGGGGACTGGCACCAGATACGACGCAGCCCATGGCGCAGAGCTTAAAAGATACGATTGCTTCATATTGGGTTGAAATAGAGCGCAGAACATCGGTTACTTTTAATCATGACTTTTGGCATCTTAACACCCCTGTGCGTGCAACCTATCAGGCTTGTCGAGCGGTCATTGCTGCACAAAGCCTGAGAGAGCAAGGTTTACAAGAGCATGGCGCAATGGACATGGCCAAGGCCATTCAGGCAGCCTATTATCAGCAAGCTAAAAACCCTTCGTTAGATGCCACTCTGGTTGGGTGTGCAACGGCCATTGGTCTGGACGGCGTGCAGTTTGAATCGGTATTGCACGCTGCTGAAACTGAAGCACAATTTCAGCAGCATTTAGATTTAGCACGACAGCTTCAGGTAACAGGCTTTCCGGCACTGTTTTACATTAATGAAAATGGGTACGCTTATCCGTTAACTCTGGGGTTTTGCTTCGCTGAAGAGTTGGAGCAGCGATTGAAGACCTACACCAAGTCATAAAGTTCAAATACAAGCTGGTTTATCGAAGGCTGGCTGCTTTTCAGGCGAGTGCTTGCTGGAGTTTTTGCAAGTAAAGCACGCTATCCATGGTATTGCCAAAGAAGATCTATGCTATGGAGTTACGAGCATTTTTCACATGTTCAGATAAAAATTTGTGGGTACAGGTTTTACATTAGTTTACACGGAGTATTGTACTAAACCTGATACATTGTCCTTAGGTATTAAAGAGCTTAAGGGCAAAACCATGAAAATAAGCCAAACTATTTTACAATCTTTATTTGTTGTAAGTGCGATGGTCGCTGATGTTAGTGCCGCAGAGCCAATCCAAATCAGTGATACATTATGGTTGGGTCAAAAACCGCCAGGCACTCAGCCAAAGCAGTTTGCCCCTGATCTGGTATCTCTTGAAGGTCGATATGAGTTTGGGGTGTCGTTTTCTCCGGATCTGAGAGAAATGTACTTTACCGCTTTAGATGTGGTTGAGGGAGCAGATACCTACCCACAGATTTACCATACAAAGCTGGCAGGAGGACGCTGGACAAAACCTGAAAAAGCGAATTTCACCCAGGGCAAAATGGCTTATGAGTTGGTCCCCTATGTGAGTTTGAATGAAGACAGAGTGTACTTTACCGCGCGTGAAGCCAATGCAAAAGACTCTGGCATCTGGTACGTATCTCGAAATAAAAGCAGCCAAGAAGCTAAAAGGTGGGAGTTGTCACTGAATACTGGCCGCCTGTCTGACTTTAACCAGGCGAGAAATGGCGATTTGATCTTTACCAACATGAAACAACGAAAGATGTATATTGCCGAAAATAATGCCGGGCATATCTCGCCACCCAGGCCAATGGATATCGCGTTTGGGATCCATGGCTTTATGTCACCAGATAATGATTACTTGCTGGTAAATGCAAGACACAGAAAGGATGCCAGCAGAAAAGACAGCGATCTATTTGTGTATTTCAGAAAGGAAAACGGCGGGTGGTCTGAACCCGTAAATTTGGGCACCCTTATTAATACACCCCATTCCGAAACCGTACCGCGTGTCACACCAGATGGCAAATACCTCTTTTTTGGTCGATATAATGAGCCTGGCGGTATTTCAAACATTTATTGGGTCAGCACGAGTGTGATAGATAAACTAAAAACGACCTATTTCGAAGGGCTACATTCTGAACGGTTGTGATCATAACACAAGGCGTTGATTTTAAATTCGCCTAGAGTGCTTTGCCGGATCAGGTGGATCGACCTAACCTGCAATTATGATCGTTTGAATTATTGGATTATATGTTCAAAAAGCGCCTTGCGAATTCGATGGTGTCAGAAGGCCGTTTTAGAGAAAGCCAAATCAGTTAAAGCTGCTAATGGCTTTCTTGTACATTGTGTGAGGGTTGGTAAGGCACTGATATTCATTGTGCCTTAGCCAAAAACAGCCAAACCCGTTAGCCTGTCTTGCTAGTTGTCACAATGTGTGTCCGGCAGCGTGATATCGACCCATACCAGACGGTGGTCAGAAGAGGATGCTCTGTCGGCTACAAGCTCTGCGCCAGCCTGGTTCTTTGTAGGCCAAAATACACCACTGTCACTGACGGTCAGGTTGGCAGACGGTAACACATAGTCTGCGCGCATGCCCCAGTGTGCAGTATGTGAGGCAGCATGTTTGTTATCCGGTTTATTGAGTCGTCCACCTTCAGAGGTAGGAGCCGGGTAATGATTCACACGCGGATGTTTCAGTAACTGATCAATCGCACCAGGGTATGCGTCGCCATCGACAGAGCTGGCATTTAAATCACCTAAAATGACAAATGACTGAGCGGCAAATCCACCGCGTTGACCCATATCGTCGTATATGTAGGCGTTACCGGTTGAGCTAATGTAATCCTTCCACAGCCTGAGCTCATCGTGATTACGCTTACCGTTTCTGTCCTCGGGTCCGTCAAAAACGGGGGGCGTTGGGTGACTGGCTAATACGTTGATCTGCTGATTGCAAACTTGTACCGGAATATCCCAATGCGACTTGGATGACAAGCGCATGGCCGAGACCTCTTCTTTTGAGTACCAGCTGCTGCCATCCGCCTGCGTTGGCATCAGATTGTTTGGCATATCTTTCCACAGAAAGTGTTGAAAAGTTCTGATCTGATCCTGCTGAATGGGATACCTGGATAACAACACCATGGCATATTGGCCAGGGTATTTGCCAAAGCCATAATGTGTCAGACGGGCATTTTTGTCACCAGCAAACGGCGTCTCTACGCCCGTGTTGACCGGTGCCAGATACACGTAGGGATATTTAATTGGATCAAAACCGTTCTGAGATACTTCAAGATAATCACGCTGGAACAGGTGAATGCCTTGCTGGGGATCTGCAATGTAGTCGAACTCGTTTAGCAGAATAATATCAGGTCGGGTACGTTGGATGATCTCAGCGATATTGTTGATTTGACTAAAGTCCCCACTTTTCAACGCTAGGGTTAATGCATTATCCGATGGCGTTGTGTGGTTTGTCATATCGTAATTGGTTGCTTCCATACTGACGTTAAAGGTCGCTACTCGTAGCGTTTGATTATCTTCCGACATTTTTTCAGAGGCCGTATTGGTTGATGTGCTCTGACAGCCTGTGCTCAAAATAGCCGTTGCTAGCACGACAGGTAAAAAATTTGCTTTCATTGTTTGCCTGATCAAATTAAAACTGGCTTAACTATAGCGTTTTTTGACAACAAGATGTGTTAATATTTCGTTGGATGTTTGATTCTAAGTCTAGGTTATATAAGGAGCTTGCCTGCATGGGTCGTCGATATGGTATCGCTTTATTGTTGTTTGCTGCGCTGAGCGCCTGGCTGGTTGCTGGTGCGCATTTATCCTGTATCTATTTCGGTCCACAATGCTATTCCGCGCAAATGGCACCGCCTTTTGTTGTAGAGTCGGCGCAGGCAGGCACTATGCTGGCGCCTTTAGCCACCATCGCGGCGTCTGCAATTTTTATTGTGCTGGGCTGCTATGCTTTTTCTGCAACCGGACTCATGCGGCGATTACCCTTGCTTAATGTCGGGATATATAGCATTGCGCTGGTATGCATTATTCGTGGTTTATTGCCAATTCAGTTGTTTGTTCGTCACCCTGAAAAAATCAGCAATGCAGTATTGTGGGTTGGTGTTGCCTGGTTGCTTGTCGGATTGTGTTACTTGCTGGGCTATCGGGCGGTAAAAAAACACCGCGCAGACTAGCTTTTGTTTACTCCGGGCCGGTACAAAGATCAGGGCACTGAATAGTGCCCTGTATGAGGTAATGAATACTCAGAGTCTGGCTTTCGCCACCATGGCTTCTATGTGTTTTATTGCAATCCAGGGGTCTGACTCATCAAACAGGTGTGAGGCGTATTTCATTGTTACCGCTTCGGTGTTTTGATTCAGCGTAGCCAGTTTCTTTTGTGCGTCATTCCAGGTTTGCGTGTAAACGTCTATATCCGGGTAGCTCATTTTGGTTTGCCTGATTGTGACGTGCGGGATACCACGAGAAAGCACGGTAACAGGCAAGTCTGCTTTTATTTTATAGAGCGCAGAGTGGCTGGAGGCTTCTTCAAAATCTTCGAATGAATTATGTTCGCGCTCCCAGTTAATAATCATCTTCATTGTGTCCCAGCCAGGTTTTGACATCTGTGCTTTCATCGCGTCGTACCAGGATTCATGGGCTGTGTCTATCAGAACCATGCCGTGCACTTGATCCGGATATTTGCTTGCATAGGCACGCGCGACAAATCCGCCGAAAGAATGAGGCACCAGTACTAGCGACTCGACCTTCAGGTGTTCGATAAGTCCGGCCAGTTCATCACGCAGTTCGGCTATAGTCCTGACTTTGGGGTTGTCATATTGGCTTTCGCCATAGCCTGCACGGTCGTAAAAACACAGCCGGTAGCCTCTGGGGTTGGCGTTGTGGTAGGTATTTTTATAAGTTGTGTGTGCATCCAAGCCCATACCGGATACCAACAGGGCGGTGACTTTGCCTTCGCCCTGGCACGCATAGGCTATTTTCTTCCCGGCAATCTCTGTATAGTGGTATTCGTGTTGGTGCTGGGCGGCATGGCCCGAAAATGTTGCGCCTACAAGCGCGGCGACGGCGAGTTTGTTCATAGTGCAAGTTCCTGTTGTTGATTATTATTTAGTCCACTAGTAAATAGCATAACGCAGAATTTATTGAACTTTCAATAAATAATGAAAGCTCGTTGTTGAACTTTTTCTCTGCGCATTCCGTAAGACAAGGCATGCTAATAATCCGACAGGGCTGCGCGTGAAAAGAACGCTTTACTGGTTTACTCAAGACCTCAGGCTGGATGATAATCTGGCACTCGATTTTGCCACTCAAAACAGTGATCGCATTCTGTTTGTGTATGTGATAAACCCAAGGTATCGCATACAGACTAACTATCATTGCAAGTTGCTCGGTGACAGGCAGGCAACATTCATTGCTGATTCACTGTTAACACTCAGCAGCCAACTACAAAGCTGCGGTCATAGTTTGTTGGTTGTTGAAGGTGAACCACATCAGGTTTTGCCACACCTGGTAGCGAAACACGAGATAGATCAGGTGATTTGCGCCGAACAGGTAGGGCTTTATGAACGCAAATCCGTGCAAAAAATGCGCAGCGAGTTGGGGTCTGTCCCGTTGCACAGCTTCTGGCAGCATACTTTGTTTGAACACACCCAGATACAAACTGTAAGTCGCGATTTAGGTAACTTTACTCAGTTCAGAAAACGCGTAGAAAAAGCGCCTCTGTCGGTAGTAACATCGTGTCGCTTCGACCCATCGCGATTACCTGCCCCCCTTATCACAGCAAGCAGTGCCAACGAGCAGGGCATATTGCATCAGTGGCACGCACAGCGCCAGGATCGGTTGACTGAAACCAGAGTGCCACTGGACTTTCCCGCCGGGGAGGAAGCCGCGCAAGCTCATCTTAGGGATTACTTCGACAGTGGTGTGGCCCGCAGATACAAAGAAACCCGCAACGCGCTGGATGGCTGGCTCAACTCAACCAAAATGAGTCCCTATCTGGCGTTAGGTAATCTGTCGCCGCGCCAGGTTTGGTGGGCGACAGAAGCATTTGAAAAACAGGTTGTAGCGAACGAGTCGACCTATTGGATCAAGTTTGAACTGCTGTGGCGTGAATATTTCCAGTGGCTTTGCCTAAAGCTTGGGCCGCAACTTTTTCGATTTCAGGGGCTGGCCAAATCTAAACCCCTAACCACTTTTATGCCTGAACGTTATACGCGCTGGTGTCAGGGCAATACGTCTGCGCCTTTGGTGAATGCACTGATGAATCAGCTTAATGAAACGGGATACATGTCAAACCGGGGCAGGCAAATTGCTGCGAGTTACTTTGTGAATGAACTGGGGCTGGACTGGCGTTATGGTGCTGCCTACTTCCAGCAGCAGTTGCTCGATCATGATGTCGCTTCAAACTGGGGCAATTGGCAGTATATAGCTGGGGTGGGTGTCGACCCGCGTGGTGGGCGCCATTTTAATATTGAAAAACAGGTTCAATTGTATGACGAGCAGGGTCTGTTCGTGCAAAAGTGGCGCGGTGAGCAGGGCGTTTCATCTGTGGATAGTGTGGATGCAGCAGACTGGCCCACATTTGCTGAGGAAGACGTATGAGTGTGGCGGTCGTCTGGCTCAAGCGTGATTTAAGGTTATCCGATCACGCGCCTTTGTGTCAGGCCATTCAAAGCGGTCATCCCGTACTACTCTTATATTGCTTTGAACCCATGTTACTGGACGACCCGCATTATTCGGCTCGCCATTGGCAGTTTGTTTTGCAGTCTTTACAGGACATCAATGGGCGGGTTCCGCACGGGTCTTTATGGGTATCGGACAAACCAGCATTAAACGCTTTACAGCAGGTCCACGAGACCTACCAAATCGCCGGACTGTACTCTCATCAGGAAATCGGTCTGGCGAACACGTTTGAACGGGACAAGGCAGTCGCAACCTGGTGCGCGGCGATGGAGATTAACTGGGTTGAGTCTCGTTGTGGCGCAGTATTAAGAGGGCTTAGACAGCGGCAAAATTGGGATAAGCGATGGCAAAAAACTATGCGTGAACGCTGTGCTGATCCTGATTTGTCACAAGTAAATTGGTTTTCACCAGACACGAGATGTGCACAACTGAGCGATATTCAACAACGCTTTTATGCACCGCCGGGAACTTTTCAGCCAGGTGGTGAAACTCAGGCACACCGTATTTTAGCCGAGTTCTACCAGGGACGAGGTAAAGGGTATGCCTATAGTTTATCCAGCCCGTTACTCAGCCAGCAGGCGTGTTCGCGTATGTCTGCTTATCTGGCCTGGGGCAATATCAGTTTGCGTCAGGTGTACCAGAGTGTGCTAGCTCACTGGCAAATGGTGGGTTGGCGTCGCACTCTGGTGGCCTTTTCTTCCAGGCTGCACTGGCATTGTCATTTCATTCAGAAGTTCGAAAGCGAATGTGATATGGAGTTTCGGCACATTAATCGGGGTTATGATCTCTTGCCTCGCTGCACCGGGGAGGAAGCCCAACAAAGGCTGGTTGCCTGGGAAACGGGGAACACTGGTATTCCTATGGTGGACGCTTGTATGCGGTGCCTGATCGCCACGGGTTACATCAACTTCCGTATGCGCGCTATGCTGGTGAGCTTCTTATGCCATCACCTAGAACTTGACTGGCGTTTGGGTGTTGCGCATCTTGCCCGGGTCTTTTTAGATTTCGAACCGGGTATTCACTACAGCCAGTTTCAGATGCAGGCAGGTGTGACAGGCATTAACACCATTCGCATTTATAGTCCGGTTAAGCAGGGCGAAGAAAAAGACCCGCAAGGAGAGTTCGTCAAAACCTGGTTACCGGCACTCAAAGATGTGCCAGCTCCTTTGGTTCATAAACCCTGGGAGCTGTCGCCGATGGAGCAGCTAATGTATGGCGTGGTGCTTGGTGAGGATTATCCTGAACCCATTGTCGACTTAAAGCTAAGCTATAAAGCTGCGCAGGAGTTACTGTGGCAATGGCGCAAAAGGCCTCAAGTGAAAAAAGAAGCCCAGCGGATACTGAAACGACACGTACGTCCGAGCTAAGGTATGAAGAAATCCCGGTTACCAGAAAAAACCTGCCCGGTTTGCCTGCGTCCTTTTTCCTGGCGCAAAAAATGGCAACGAGACTGGCCCAATGTGAAATATTGCTCCAAACGGTGTGCGGGCAACAGGCAAAAAAACAGAGAAACACATGAGTAAACAACTTAGATTGATCCTGGGCGATCAGCTTAATGCAGGTCATAGCTGGTATACAGAAAAGTCCGATGAGGTACTTTATGTTATTGCCGAACTGCATCAGGAGACCAATTACACTCGGCACCATATCCAGAAAATATGCGCGTTTTTTGCTGCAATGAAAGCATTCGCACAGGCACTTGAGTCGGCTGGGCACCATGTATTACATCTGACACTGGATGATACGCGGGACTTTGCATCGCTACCTGAGCTGCTGACCCACCTGTTCAGGGAACACAACATAGGTCACTTTGCCTATCAGTTGCCGGATGAATATCGGTTACGCACTCAGTTGGCACAGTTTAGTGACACGCTGTCAGTTACTTCGAGTGTCTATGATACTGAACATTTCTATCTGGCTAATGAGCAGCTTAGCAGTTACTTTAAGCCCGATAAACGGCATCGGCTGGAGCATTTCTACCGCAAGATGCGCGGTGAGTTTAATGTGCTTATGGTTGATGGAGAACCGCTTGGCGGACAATGGAATTTCGATAGTGACAACCGCAACAAGCTAAAAGCGGCCGATCTTGCTGAGATACCTGAGCCGCTGGTGTTTGCTAACGATGTTGGTGATATTTTGGCGCGGCTCAAGCGGCATCAGGTTAAAACCATGGGGCAGGCAGATGAGCATCTGCTGTGGCCCGTTAACCGTGTGCAGGCGAAGTCGTTACTGACGTTTTTCTGCCAGCATTGTTTACCGTCATTCGGGCGCTTTCAGGATGCCATGACAGGCAAACTGATTGAGCTGGGTGAAGATCGGGGCTGGAGTTTGTATCATTCTCGCTTATCATTTGCCATTAACGCCAAAATTCTCAGCCCTAAAGTGGTGGTAGATGCAGCGATTGCGGCATTTGAGCAGTCTCAGGGTGCCATCAGCCTGGCACAAATAGAGGGATTTGTGCGCCAGATCATAGGCTGGCGCGAGTTTGTCAGGGGCATTTATTGGGCCAATATGCCAAAGTATGCTGAGCTCAATCATTTGCAGGCCACACGCAGCTTGCCTGCCTGGTTCTGGACGGGCGAGACCAAAATGCGCTGTCTCAGTCACGCTATCACACAATCTCTGACCTTTGCTTATGCCCATCATATTCAACGCTTGATGGTCACCGGCAACTTCTGTCTGGTGGCTGGCATAGACCCAGATCAGGTGGACGCCTGGTACCTGGGGATTTACATCGACGCCATAGAGTGGGTGGAAATGCCAAACACCCGGGGTATGAGCCAGTTTGCCGATGGGGGCATTGTTGGCTCCAAGGCTTACGCAGCCAGCGGAAACTACATTAAAAAAATGAGTGACTACTGCGGCGACTGTGCTTACAAAGTGACTGAAACGGTTTCTGAGTCAGCTTGTCCGCTTAACGCCTTGTATTGGCATTTTATGCAGCAGCACCATACGCAATTCGCCAGTAACCCGCGTACAAAAATGGTGTACAGCAACTGGCTGAAAAAGTCTGATGAAGATAAGCAGGCCGTGCTCACACGCGCTCGATACTTGCTCGACCATATCGAACAGCTTTAATACTGACGTCAAAACAAACGTAACAGCACACAGAAACAGCTAAAAATGAGGAATTTATACAGATGATCAAACAGCTCAGCCGGGAAGACATAGCCAATATGCAAGAGCGGGAAAGGGCACGACTGATAAACAGCTTGTCTGGATTTAAAAGTGCCAATCTGGTCGGTACCCAGGATACACAAGGTAACCCTAATCTGGCAATCGTCAGCTCGGTCTTTCATATCGGTGCAAATCCGCCGCTGATAGGCATGATCATCCGCCCTGATACAGTGCCCAGAGATACACTGAGCAATCTCCGGGCCACTGGTCATTACACGCTAAACCATGTTAATTCGACTATCTGGCAGCAAGCCCACCAAACCTCGGCGCGCTACGCCCCGGGCGTGTCTGAGTTTTCAGAGGTCGGACTGGACATGCAGCAGGTTGATGGCATCACAGCGCCTTATGTGGCACAAAGTCAGTTGAAATTTGCTCTGGCATTACGAGAAGTACAGAAACTGGAGATCAATGGCACTATCTTAGTGATCGGAGAGATCATTGATATTCAACTGCCGCAAGATAGCATTAAAGCGGATGGCTACATCGACATTGAGTCTTTGAATACCGTGGCCATTTCCGGACTGGATAGTTATCATGAAACACGAAGGCTTGGCCGACTGAGCTACGCCAAGCCTGAGCACCCACCCAGACAACTCAATCTGGATGGGGAGCAAATCACTGAGCGTGAATAAGGATTTTAAGATCAAAGAGGCACTGACATTAAAAAAGATGGCACATGGGATGGCCGTTGCTCTGGTTGTGTCATTCAAATGTGTGGCACTGGCCGGGCCAAAGATAGCGGTAACCGATACCCAAGAGGCTGGTGTTTATATTGTGTCAGTGTCCGGCTCTGAAGACGACACCACTTCGTTGTTGGCGCGCTGGCACAATAAAGCACTCGCCCTGTGTAAAGGCGGACGTTACCGGGTTGAACCCAACGGTCAGCCTGTGGTGCGTGAAAAGCGATGCAGTGATGCCGTGATATCGAGACCTGATGGATTGCACTGTCTTGAAGTTGATGCCAGCGTATTTGGCAAAGTAGTATGTGATAGGCCCCGCCTACAGTTTCGCGCTAAAGGCAGGGCCCGACAATTATTTGGCTTGAAGTCTTACTGCCAGGTGCGCTATTTCTCTGAGGACACTCTGACGATTCATTTCCATGAAAATCCAAAGTTTGGTGGCGATCTGTACAAGCAATCCGGCGATAAACCATACAGCCCAGAATACCTGATCCATGACTGCGGTGGCGATATAAAACCGATAGCCGCTGTACACAAAGCCGATGGTGATCAGCAGGGCGCTGATTGAAGCCAGGATCACCCAGAAACGGGTATTGCCCTGATACACGTTACCCAGCATAGTGAATAGGCCTTTTTCGTGAGCAAGAATGGGATCTATCTGATTTTGTTCTTGCTGTAATGCTTTACTTATTTCTTTGTCTAAATTCATGCTGTTTGCTCCTCGTTAACCATGGCACGCAATTGTGCCCGTGCGCGGTTTAATCTTGATTTAACGGTGCCCTGAGGGACATCCAATATATTGGCAATGTCTCTGAGTGACATTTGCTCTAAGTAAAATAAGTACACACAGTGGCGCTCTTCATCGGCCAGCCGGTTTATCAGCGTCAGGATACTCAGCGAGGTATCCAGATCCGGTGTCTCGAATGCCTGCGTCGGATGGGTCTCTTCGAAACGATGTTCTGCCTGTTTAAGATCGACAAAGCGACGGTAAATGGCGCGGAACACCCAGGCACGAAATGCACTGGGCTCTTTGAGCTGATTGAGCTTTTTGGCGATGTTAGTCCAGACATCCTGGCAGATATCATCGGCACTGGCACTTTGGCCACTGAGCTTCATCGCAAACCGCCAGCTTGGCTGATAAAACGCTTCGCATAAGGTTTCGAACGCACGCCGGTTACCCTGTTGGGCAGACAATACCAGTAATGCGGCCTTTGATGGTTCCATGCTATTCCTTTGGGCTTTTCTTACAAGACGGCGCAGCATGTAAAAAGGTTCACGCGCAGCAAATTATTTTTCCCAATAGGGGATTTCACCAAAGTAGCTCACCAGGTAATCGATAAAAACGCGCACTTTGGGCGCTAATAATCGGGAGCTGGGGTACACCAGCCAGATAGCAGTATTAGATTCGAGCGGATAGTCAGGCAATACCTCAACAAGTTGACCCGAACGCAATGCTTTATAGGCACTCCAGCGGGAATTAATGGTGATCCCGAGCCCCAGTTGACAGGCCTCTCTGACGGCGTCTCCGTTATCAGCACGTAGCTGACCTTGCACTTTAATGGTTTGATGACCTTGAGGCGTCTGAAAGGACCAATGTTCCAACCCGGCCAGGGTAATACAGGCATGTTCCAACAGATCTCTTGGGTGTTCCGGATGCCCATTTTTGGCAAGATAATCCGGTGAGGCGCAGAGTAATCGGGTGTCTGTGGTCAGTTTTTTGGCAACCAGCGTAGAGTCTTTGAGTGCGCTATTTCGTATTGCGAGATCAAAGCCGCCCTCGACCAAATCGGAAATGGTGTCGGATAGCTTCAGGTCGAGTTTAATTTCCGGATACCGGGCAAAAAAGCCGGGCAGGGCCGGCAAGATATGCATTCTGCCAAAGGATGCTGGCATGGTTAACCTCAGCGTTCCACTAGGCTTTGTACTGCCGGCGCCAATGGCGGCTCGCGCGGCCTCGACCCCATTCAACACATCTTCGGCATGGGGCAAAAACGCCAGCCCTTCTTCGGTTAAAGACACTTTGCGTGTTGTGCGATGTAGCAGTCTGACCCCGAGGTCGGTTTCGAGCTTACTAATATGGCTGCTTGCGACAGCGGCTGACAACCCCAGATCCAAGCCTGCCTGGCTAATGTTACAGGTGGCAGCGATGCGCACAAACAACTTGAGATGCTCAATGTTCATTATTAACAAAATGTATAAAGTGATTATTAAATTCAGTCTATTATCAATAAATAAAAAGGCAAGTATAGTTTTAGTCATCAATACAGGAGAGCATAATTATGAAAGCAATGGTGTTAAATCAATACGGTGAAGAGGCGGTGTTTACCTTAACGGAGGTAGTTAAACCTCAAGTGACGGCAGGTCACGTTCTGGTGCAAGTAGCGGCAAGCAGCGTCAACACGGTTGATACGATGATCCGTACCATGGGCGAAGCCTTACCTTTGTCACCAGCCTTACCAGCCGTACTCGGGATGGACTTTGCGGGTACCGTGGTTGAAGTTGGAGAGGGTGTAACGGACTTTGCCGTAGGAGACGAAGTCTACGGGTGTGCCGGTGGTCTGGCTGACTTACAAGGCGCACTGGCGGAATTTATGTTGGCCGATGCCCGACTCATTGCGCGTAAACCCGGTAATCTGAGCATGCGAGAAGCGGCTGCTTTGCCTTTAGTAGGGATCACGGCTTATGAAGGGCTGCAACGGGCCGGGATAGGGGCTGGCCAGCAAGTGCTGGTACATGGCGGCTCTGGCGGTGTTGGACACGTTGCTGTGCAACTAGCTAAGCACTTTGGTGCACGAGTATACTCGACCGGTGGCGGCGATGCCCAACTTGAGCTGATCAGTCGCCTGGGCGCGGTACCGATTAACTATAAAACCGAACAAGTTGCAGACTATGTGACTACCCATACCGAGGGCAGAGGATTCGATGTGGTCTTTGACTCAGTAGGCGGCGCCAATATGGCCAACTCGTTCGAAGCCGCAGCATTGAACGGTCATGTCGCCTCAACTGTGGCTATGGTGGATCTTGACTTGTCAGTGGCGCACTTTAAAGGACTGTCTTTGCATGTGGTCTTTATGCTGATCCCTATGCTGCATAACCATAAGCGTGAAGATCATCAGCAGATCCTGAATGCCCTGACAACGATAGTTGAAGCCGGGGCACTGGTACCTGTACTGGATGAACAAGGTTTTGAGTTGTCGCAGGCAGGTCTGGCGCATGCGCGGCTGCAAAGTGGTCAGGCGATGGGCAAAGTGGTGATTGATGTTTAATACGCGTTTAGCGCTTCATTTCTAAATGACCTCAGGGCTGAGTGTGATGTATCGCATTCAGCCTGTACTTAAAACAGTTAATTTAATTGCCCCCACACGATTGTTTTCTTTTTGTCATTTCACGCTCAAATTTTTGTCATATTGATTGAATTACTACTAACTTATAGAAGTTTTGTCTGCTGGCACAGGTTTTGAAGTTATCTTTGAGCTAACGTGCACAGGCATAATAGTAACCTTATGAATATTATTAATTTTTTATTTCATTCTCTTAGTTGAAAACAGAACAAGAATAACCAAACTGGTGCAATGCTCAGCAAAACAAAGGCGCTCTGCACCAAAAGGGGGCAACATGAACTATTACGAAGTAAATTTTGATGGCCTGGTCGGCCCAACACACAATTATGCGGGATTGTCTTATGGCAATGTAGCATCCAAATCCAATGCCAACAAAGTTTCCAACCCTAAACAGGCGGCATTACAGGGGCTCGAAAAAATGTGGCACCTCGTTCAGCTTGGTTTACACCAGGGCGTCATAGCGCCTAATGCTCGTCCGGATCTGCGTACCCTCAGGGTATGTGGGTTTAGTGGTACGGATGCAGAGGTGATCAGCCAGGCCGCAAAAACGCAGCCTCAGTTGCTCAAAGCCTGTTACTCGGCGTCTTCGATGTGGACTGCGAATGCGGCGACGGTATCACCCAGTTGCGATAGCGCGGATGGCAAATTGCATCTTACGCCTGCAAACTTAAACAATAAATTGCACCGGGCTATCGAAGCGCCTCAGACCAGCCAGATTTTAAAAAGTATTTTTAACCACAATGACTATTTCAGCCATCATGACGCATTGCCTCAGCATCCGATGTTTGGAGATGAAGGTGCAGCTAATTATACACGACTGGCTGACAGCTACGGACATCAGGGGCTGGCGTTATTTGTTTACGGTGAAGATGCTCAGACTCAGGTCAAGCCGCAGCTGTTCCCCGCGCGACAGACTCTCCAAGCGTCTGAAGCGGTTGCGCGAAGTCACCAGCTCGACCCACAGAGCACCTTATTTATTCAACAGAATCCTGAAGTGATCGATCAGGGCGTGTTTCATAACGATGTCATAGCCATAGGCAATGAGAATGTTTTTCTGTTTCATGAGCAGGCCTTTTATCAGCAGCAAAAGGTGATTGAACAGATAAACTCGGCATATCGGGGTGACAGGCCACTTCACCTTATTGAGGTAAAAAATGCCGATATCAGCGTTGAAGAAGCGGTAAAAAGCTACATCTTTAACAGCCAGCTGGTCAGCTTACCTTCAGGCGGTATGGCCATCATAGCGCCGGGGGAATGTCAGACTGTGGGGAAAGTTGAGCAATACTTGTCGGCGCTGTGTCAGGCCAGCAACCCGATCAGCGAAGTAATATATATGGATCTCAAGCAAAGTATGCAAAACGGTGGTGGACCGGCGTGCTTGCGATTGAGAGTGACTTTATCGGAGCAGGAACTCAATGCGGTGAATCAGGCATGCTTGCTGGATGAACACACCTATCAGCGCTTAAGAGACTGGATAAACAAACATTACCGCGACAGGCTGAGTGAGGCCGACCTGGCTGATCCCAATTTGTTAACTGAGAGTCAGCAGGCGCTGGATGAACTAACGCAGCTGCTGAAGCTGGGCGCCATTTACCCGTTTCAACAAGAATAAGCCCAAGGGCGCTAGTCCAACGCAATGATGGGGGCTTCATTAAATACGTCGGTATTGAGCGGATGCATAACCAGAGTGATCTGAAAATCAGGTTGCTCGCTGTGCTGCGCAAAGTCCTGCTCTGCTATGTGGGCGTATTTGCTGACGCTATCTTGTAATTCCTGCCACATTTTATCCCTTAGTTTGGGCGGCATCTTCATTGGCTTAATTAAAACATGATGCTCTGGTGTACTGGTCGGGGCCATAACAGCATCGAGTGTTTGTGTCATGTGTTTACAGACAGACTGCTTTATTACGAGACTGTCTGGGGCAAACCCCAATGGCGGGCGTACTAAAAATTTGAATTGGTTATTGGGGTGTAATGTCAAAAGCTCAATATCCTCAAGCGCCCGTAAATATCGGTAACTGGAAAGCACGCTCAAATTAAACTCGGTGGCAATATGCTCTACTGTTTGCTGGTGATAAAACAGCCGGGAAAAATAGCTTAACAAATGTGGATGTTTTGCAAAGGCCTGATCCTGGCGCGCCGTAAAGTAGGTGTGTGCAGGTGTATCTTTTACACTCTTATCCAGTAGTTCCGCGGCGTCCAAGTCGCATAGTTCTGCCAGTGTTAACAGCCGGTTCAGGCTGATGTCATCCTGGTTCAGCATTCTCTTAACGGTATTTTCTGACACGTCAAACAACCCGGCAACGTCCAGGTAGGTTAACTCCCTGGCTTTTAGTTGTGATTTAATTTTATCAAGACAGCGCCTCACGACGTGCTTGTTCAGCTCCTTGGTCATTCATGTTACTCCGGGGTAATAAGCATCAAGGTATCACAATATAAAAATTTAAGTATCAAAATATGGTTCTTTATAACTTGTTATTGTTGAACCATTGTGCCGACTAGCATGGATGGCTAGAGTGTCAGCCAGGCAGTAAGCAGTTTATTGAATATCAGGCAAAGGAGTAAAGAGTATGGCCAAAGAGTTAGCATCAAGCCGACACAAGGCATTTGCATTTACCTGGCTGATCCCCATGGTGATGGCTGTATGCGTAACTATCGGTGTGCAGCTGCTCTGTCAATGGGCCTGGCAGTTCCGTTTGTCGGTTACAGCCAAGTTAGGCTTGTACTTTTTTGTTCATTTTGCCAGTGCCTGGCTAATCAAAAGGTATATTACGACTCAGTTTGGTGAAGAGTGTGAGCGACACCCTGGAATGAACTGGCCTCGTCCAGGCATTCACCGATACCTTGGTCGTTATGGTATGGTGTTGACGGCGCTTCCCTCTATGGCGCTGACGCTTTTGAATCCTATACTGTTATTTCAACAGGTTAAACTGCTTGTTTGTCAGCTGTCGGTTGGAAAAAGAGTATCGACACGGGCAACAGACATTGCCGGATATAAAAATAAGGTGGGGTATCGTTTGCCGTTTGAAGGTCGCTGGCTGGTTTACAACGGCGGCAACTCACCTGCAACCTCTCACTCCTGGGACGTGCTCTCGCAAAGATATGCACTGGACTTTGTGATGGTCGATCACACTTATTCACGTCATAAAGATAACGGCCTTAATGTGCGGGATTATTATTGCTTTAACCAGCCAATTGTTGCGGCAGCAGCGGGGGAAGTGATTTCGGTGTTTGATAGAGTCGCTCAGGCGCCACTGCCAGGGTTTGGGTTAATAGACTTTCTTTGTTGTCACTTTGCTGGCAATCATGTTGTGATCAGGCATGCACCCGGTGAATATGGTTTTTATGCCCACCTGAAAAAAGGGTCAATTTCGGTCAAACCCGGTGACCGTGTTGGCCAAGGGGAGCTACTGGGTGTATGTGGTTTTAACGGTTTTACCAGTGAGCCCCATTTACACTTTCACCTCCAGGATCGTCCAGAAATTTATGAGGCAATGGGGTTACCTGTTAAGTTCACAGGGGTTGAGTGTGAAGGCGTGCGTTCTGACGCTGTACACCTTAGCCGTGGCATGCAGGTGATCCAGAGAAGCTAACTGGTCTGCACACTTTTCAATTAAGTGCTTGCTTTAGTGTTGGGGTCAAAGGTTTAATGGGGCGATAACAGATACTAATCACGTCACCATTTTTAGGGAGTATAAAATGCCGGCCTATACAATTAGTTGCGATCCTAACCGACTCAACTTTGATCTCATTCACGATTTTATTTCAGATTCCTACTGGGCGAAGGAAATCCCCCGCGAAGTGATGAAACAGGCCATTGAGCATTCCTTGTGTTTTGGTGTCTATACCGATACGGCAGAGCAGGTAGGGTTTGCCCGAATGATCACGGATAAGGCAACGTTTGCGTATTTGGCGGATGTATTTATCGTGGAGGCACATCGCGGTAAAGGGCTGAGTAAGCAGCTGGTCGAAGCCATAATGCAACACCCGGACCTTCAGGGCTTACGCAGAGTCATGCTGGCGACCAAGGATGCGCATGGTTTATATGCACAATTTGGTTTCGAGACGCCGGAAGACCCAAGTATTTTGATGCAGATCTGTCGCCCTGATATTTATCAGGTTTGTCAAAAGTAAGAGCAGCGGGCAGCTCTGTTAGTATACTTGAGCTGCCCTGTATTCAGTAGGTGAACACTACTTCCAGTTTGACTTATCCCAGTTAGTTTTATCCCAATTTGCGCCGATTGTTATGGTTGCTTTGCCCTCGTCCGGGTCATCCCCATCTTCCACAGTTTCATCAGCATCATTGTTATCATCACCCTGAGGTGTTTCATCAGGTTTGGTCGTGGTGTTATCTGAGCTAGGAGGCTTTTGTGTAACTTGTTGACTTTCATCAGAGCCAGAGCCCCCACATGACGCAACCAAACTTACAACGACCACGATGAATAATAGGTTGTAGTTCATATCATTCCTTATAGCGTTATGTTTCCGGTAACATTTGAACCTGCATAGTTAAGCGACGTCTGATAAAGCTCATTGTCTTTGACAACAATATTAGCTGCTTGTGAGGTGTCTACCTCTAATACCGTATTTGCTTTAATAAACTGGTTGTCTTTAATAACAATAATGTTGTGTGGTGAGCTGTTCTCACCACTGATAAAAATATGTCTGGGCGAAGATGAACTGGCATCAAAGACATTACCAGATAGCAGGTTGTAACGATAACCGCTTATACCGAGATTAAAATGAATGTACTCGTTTTTCCCATTTTGCATATCATCGAAAATGTTATTAGCAATGATATTTCGTCGATTGCCAACCTCAATCCAGGAATCGTCGAGGACATTGTTGAGTAGTCTACCACTTAGGTATATATCAGAGTCGTCGATTCTGCTTGACAATACAGCTTGAATTAAATGTTCTGTTGAGCCGATAACCGAGTCTTTGATGTCACTTGACTCGATGTTCTCTACGCGTGTTAACTGTGAGTTTCTTATATCGGAGTTAGTGATGTGCTCAATTGATGTCACTGTGTTTTGGGCTACGTCCTCTAATAACGAATGATCTAACTTAATGCCACTGGAGAATGTAATATCACCACGGAAGGTACATCTTATACAGGTTATATTTGAGCCCTCCAGCTTGAGATTAGAAAAAGACGCACCAATAATGACGCTGTCAGTGCCTATTTCCAACGTCGGTAACTGAGATTCAGTTTCACTCACCGGACTTCCCGTAAAGCTGCCCCCCAAAAATATGCCGTTATCAACTTTGAGCGTTTTATCGTAAGTCGCTTCAATGGTTAGATTACCTTCAATGATAGCAAAGCGTTCATCTATTGACTGGCTTTGATACATTGCATGGTTATCTGAGGTGACAATGAGGGGCGTGCTCGCGCTTTCTAAAGTAGACAGTCTCTGTGTTAAGTCAGCGAAGTCTTCATTACCCGGTCCATTGGCTACGACAGCTTTCAATGCTTCAAGTTGCTCACTGAACGAGGACTGAGTATTGGCCAATTCATTTACACTACCGGCAGTGGAGTCAATGCGCGCTTTCACTTCTACCGTTTCGCTCTCTACAGCAATTAATTTGTTGTGGGTTGTTAATTGCGTAGCTGATAGCTCGTTCACATTACCCATATTGATATTTAGTTGGTTTGCTATTTCTTCGAAGTTCTCGTTAACTTCTGATGCGAGCGCAGGCGTGTTAGCCTCAAATCTATGTGTAACTTCAAATTCAGGTGTTTCAGACGCACCAGCAGTATATATAGCGCTAGTGATCGCCATAACTAATAGCTTCATTTTTTTCATATGTATTCCTTGCTAACTAACAATATCAGAATTGAACGACTGAACAGCTTACTCAAAGCGAATTCTCATTGAAAACTGTACCTATATGTGTATTTTATGTCAATTTAAAGTTACTGCGTTGTTTTTTGTTTGTCCTGTCCGTTGCGGTTGAATCGTCAATCTGCGTAGGAATATATGTTCATTTTGTTCGCAATTTACTTAAGTAGTGACTTGGTATGTTTGGCCCGCATGGAGAAAAGCGCAATCTGGGACACTTTTTTTCCGCCCTGATTTGTCAAACTGACTGTCAGTTTTGTAGTACTTGCGGAGCCCGTTGTGAAACTCCTGAATAAAATTTCTTTTGCTGCGATTATTCGCACCAACCCAGTTAAGATCCTTGTTACCTGGACTATGGTGATCTTAGAAAACATTCTTTTGATCTTACTTCCTTTGTTTATTGGCTATGCCATCGATGGAGTGCTTGACCAGTCACTGGCTCCTTTGTTCTGGTTTGCTTTAGTGCTGGTGGCATTGGTAGTAATTAGTGTGATCCGTCGCTTCTATGATACCCGTGTATTTGGCGATATTCGGGTCAAACTGGCCGAAATGTTGGCGTTTAAATTTCGTGCTGCGCCGGTATCGGTCAAAGACGCCAGGTTAACCATGTCACGTGAATTAGTTGATTTTCTGGAAAACGATTTACCAGGCGTTTTCACGGCGGTGATACAGCTTATCGCCACTGTGGTTATTCTGGTTTCTTTTCATCTTTATTTAGCGTACAGCGTGATACTTGCCGCAGGGTTAATGTGTCTCATCTACGCTATGTTTCATGATCGCTTTAGCGTTTTGAATAGCAAGCTCAACGATCAGCTTGAACAGCAAGTCTGGGTATTGAGTCACCGACCGCTTGGTGCGATCAGTGCGCATTTTGAGCGACTTAAACGATGTGAAATCCGTTTGTCAGACACTGAAGCCTGGGTTTATGGCTTGATTTTTCTAGTGTTGTTTGCGGCTGTACTGAGTAATTTATGGATGGTGCAACTGCTCCCCGATATCAGTGTTGGCCAGGTATTTTCTATTGTGACTTATTCTCTTGAATTCGTAGATACAGCAATCATGCTGCCTGTCACACTGCAAACCCTATCAAGGCTGAGCGAGATCAGCCAACGCCTTAATCAGCCAGTTGGCTCAATAACCCATACGGAGGTGACCCATGACGCTTAAAGAGCGTTTCCCGGCAATTGCGGCTGCGAGTACACTAACGCTGGCCTTGCTAGCCGTTGTATTCATGACATCAGAAGAACCCAATTCACACAATCAGAAAGTACACTTGCCCGTCGTATCTGTACTTGAGATAGAGCGCTCTGCAGAAACTCCCAGTTTAACAGTGCAGGCAAGTTCTCAGGCGCGCTGGCCACTGCAACTAAGAGCAACGAGCCGTGCTCGTGTGGATTATCTGGATCTTGAAATCGAACCAGGTCAGTTAGTGCAAAAGGGCGAGGTACTGGCACGGCTGGACACCCATTTACTTGAGTCGCAATTATATGATGCGCAGAGCACACTCAAACAGGCAGAGCTTAATTTACAGCGACACTTACATGAACAGTCGGTTGCTAAGACGATGCGAACTGCTGCAAGCAGCAGCGCATTTGCCACAATGGAACCCCACATTGCCGCAGCCAGAGCTGAGCTAAAACGTGCGCAACACAGCGTGCACAGCGCGCAGCGACTGCTCGACGATGCTGTTATTGTGGCGCCTTATGATGGGTTGATTACGCAGCGCCTGGTTAGTCCGGGAGAGTGGGTCGAAGCTGGACAGGGTTTGTTTGAACTGGTGGCCAGTGATAGCCTGGATGTTCACGTGCCTTTGTCGCAGCGAGACTGGAACAGGGTCATGGACAACCTCGAAGATGGTCGTATAACCGTGCGTGGCTATACCGGGGATACGTGGCCGGCATCTGTTCGTTATCTGTCTCCGCTTATCAATGAAACAACGCGTCAGCGCACACTGGTGCTGTCTATATCGAATCCTTACCTACAAATGATTCAGCTAAGGCCTAATCAACAGGTGACCGTGCGTTTTGAGCTAAAAGCTCAAGACGGTTTATATGAATTGCCACTGAGTGCAGTCGATCCCGATGGCGCAATTTGGGTTGTGACAGAGCAGCAAACGTTACGACGAGTAACGGTGACTACTTTGGAAGTCAGAGCAGACACTATGATTGTATCGCTTAACGAAGAGCTGCCAGATGCCTTTCAGTTGGTTCGCTATACATTGCCCTCCATGGTGGCAGGTAAACGTGTTGAGCCATATAGCGAGACGGTTCGGATAGCTGACAAACTGGAGGCGCTATGAGCTGGCTAAGTAAGTGGTTTATTAATAACCCGGTGGCGGCCAATTTGCTAATGGCAATGGTTATCGCGGGCGGCCTGCTGGCATTTGGTCAGCTCAGGGTGGAGTCATTTCCACAGATTGCGCCGTCCAGTATTAGTATTCAGGTCGTTTATCCGGGTGGTACTGCCAGGCAAATTGATGAGAGCATTACACAGCGTGTTGAAGAGTCAGTCAGTGCTATTGCAGGCATCAAACAAATTACCAGTCAGTCACAGGCAGGGTTATCAACTGTGACGATACGTAAGAAGCCTGATGCAGATTATGACAAGTTGCTGGAAGACATTCGTAATCAGGTGAATACCATCAGTCATTTTCCTGCTCAGGCAGAAAAGCCCATAGTAACACGCGATGAATTTACCAATCTTGCTGCGTTTGTCATTGTCTCTGCCCCACGTAGTGATGATGCATTGCAGCAGGTAGCAAGGCAAGTAGAGCTGGCACTAAAAAAGCATCCGGATATTTCCAGCGTCAGCAACTGGGGCGCACGCGAGCCAAGGTTATTTATCGAGCCTGAACCTGATACTTTGTTTCGGTATGGCATGACGATAGAACAGCTTGCCAGTACGATAACACAGACGTCACTTGAAACACGTAGTGGACAACTTAAACATGAGGGAAGCCGCATTACCCTGCGTGGTGATGGCTATATCAGTGCGCTGAGCGAATTGAGAAAGTTGCCAGTGATCAACGGCCCTTCTGGTGAGGTTACCCTGGGTGAAATTGCCACTGTGCGCCGTGGCTATGAGCAAAGCGATGCTATCGTGCGTAACAATGGTATGCCAGGTATCGCGTTGATGGTCAGCACCAGTCAGAGCGACAACTTACTGGATGTGAGCGAGGCGATAAGTGACACCCTTGTTGAAATTAAACCTCTGCTTGCAGAGGATATCACCATCACCACCATGGCTGATATGGCACCCTACATAGAAGAGCAGTTACAACGCCTTGGCAACAGTGCCTGGCAGGGACTGTTAATCGTCATCCTGTTGCTGGGCATATTTTTAAATCTGAGGCTGGCTTTCTGGGTCGCGGCCGGTATACCGGTCGCTATTTGTGGCACCTTGTATGGTATGCAGTTGCTTGATTACAGTCTGAATGACATCACTTTGTTTGGCTTTATTCTGGTACTGGGCATTTTGGTGGATGATGCCGTTGTGGTCGGTGAAGCGATTGATGAGCATCAAAGTTGTAACTCAAATTATAAACAGGCCGCATACACAGGTGTTGAGTCCGTCACTGTAGCAACCGTATTTGGTGTGCTTACAAGTATTGCGGCATTTTCACCTATGCTTTGGATCAACAATGATCTGGCAAAGCTGTTTGCCGGCTTTTCAGCGGTTGTGATTCTGGCACTGTGTTTTTCATTGGTTGAAAGTAAATTTATTCTGCCATCTCACCTGGCCGCAATGTCTCGTCAGGGAACCCGCAGTGGACTCATAGCAAGCTTCCAAAACAAGGCGCGCGCGGCACTGAGTCACTTCATACATTATATCTATAAACCCGCATTGCGCCTCAGCCTGAAACACAAAAGGTCAACCCTGGTGGTTTTTCTGTCCGCTTTTATATTGGCTTATGGTTTATGGCTTGGTGGTGCAATACGCAGTACATTATTTCCGGAAATTCCGGGTCGTTATGTGACCGCCAAAGTAACACTGGAAGAGGGAGCGCCTCTGGGTTTACAGGTCCGGGCGCTAAGTCAGCTTGAACTGAGCGCACAGGCAGCAAGTCAGGCACTACAAGCCGAGTATGGTATGAGCACAAGCCCGATGAAGAATATCCTAGCCTGGTCCAACGGTTATGGTGACCTTGAGGTCACTGCTGAGCTGTCATCGGAAGCGTTAAATGCGCTACCAGCAAACACATTAACTAATACCTGGCGCAAGCAAGCCGGTATAATAGAGGGCAGTTATGCGCAGCATTTCAGTGCTGCTGAGCCACCAGCGGGCGGGACTTTTTTGGCTATTTCATCGCCTGATGGACGTTTAGCTAAGCAGATCAGTGATCAACTCCGTGAGACCTTAACCACATTGCCTGGCGTAAAAGATACCCGGGATGATTATCAGGCTGCACAACGGCAAATTCGGGTCAGGCTGAATGCGTTTGGTCGTAAGCTGGGATTGACGCAAGCACAGATAGCTGAACTGGTAGCTAATGCCTTGGGAGAGCGCGAAGTACATCGGTTACTTTATCAGTCACAGGAGTTAAAAGTTGTACTGCGTTTCCCACAGCATGCAGTGCGAACTGAACATGAGCTACTGGATATGCACGTAATGCTTGATGATGGTCAGAGTGTTGCACTAGGAGATGTTGCTGAACTGAATTATCAGCATGAGCCTCAGATGTTGCAGCGTCGTGATCGTGAGCGGGTGATCAATCTATACTGGTCTCAGGATCGAGGTGTGGGATCGCCGGAGCAAACGCTGGATCTGTTGCAAAGTGACATTGATAAACTTGCCAGCCAGTTTCCACAAGTGACCATTAAGCCAGCGGGCGAATATGAAGAAATAGAAGAGGTCAATAAAGGGTTTAAGGCTGCCCTTATACTGACTTTACTACTCATTTACGTGTTGCTGGCGATCCCGCTGAAGTCCTATTGGCAACCCTTAATTATTATGGCTGTGATTCCGTTCGGGTTTGCCGGTGCTATTTTTGGCCACGCTATCATGGAACTGCCGGTCAGCTTACTGTCTATGTTTGGCATGATGGCTATGACAGGTATTGTGGTGAATGATGCTTTGGTACTGATAACGCGTTTTAACACTGAATACCGTCAAGGTATTGCGCCAACCCAGGCATTGCTCAACGCTGGCACCGGTCGTTTTCGGGCGATTTTTCTGACCACGATAACTACCGTGTGTGGCTTGTTACCTTTGTTATTTGGCACGTCTGAGCAGGTACAGTACTTAAAACCTGCTGCGGTATCTTTGGTGTTCGGAGAACTATTTGCCACTTTGATCACCTTATTTTTAATCCCTGTGTTGTTAGGCATGTTTCATCGCAAGCCTTCGCCTGCGGTGCAATCTGCACAGGAGGCGCACACGCTAAGTTGACTTGGGGCACGGCCTGGGCGATAGTGATCGCCCCGGAAAAACCTGTGAGCCTGTATGTCAGCAGACAAAGATCCCGCGTTTAATCTGGTGCCAGAAATTGCTTTGCTGGCGCCGCTACCTGAGCATATGCGAAAACGATTTGAGCAGGCATTATTGTTGATGCATGAGAAGTTAGAAGAGGGCTTGAGCTGGCAGAAAATAGCCCAAAAGAGTGCCATTTCATCTTTCCATTTTCATCGCCAGTTTAGCAAACTATTCAACGAAACACCTGGCCGATACCTGAGTCGGATCCGGCTGCAATATGCGGTTTACTATTTGCTCTATCACGAAACGCTGTCTATTACTGACATTGCGCAGCTGTGTGGGTTTGCTTCGTCGCAGGCATTGGCTAAAGCGCTTAAGCGCGAGCTGGGGACTACAGCAAAAGCAATCCGCCTGATGGCACAGCAGGCAACGCCCCAACAAACTAAGGTTTTGATGGATAAACTGGCACATCCGGGAGATTCAGAGTCGTTGGAAAAGCAGTTGGCAGAAGCGCTGCCATGTACGCTCGAGTACTTTGAAACGCGTTACGTCAAAGCTGTTCCCAGTGATACCTCTGACTGGGATCAGATCCTGGATCATTATGGGGAGCAGTCAGTTGGCTTGCTAGGTATTACAAAGACGACCGAGCTGGAGAAAAGCTGGTCGGCCATAGAGACTCAGATTGCAAAATCAGTCGGCCCAAATGAACCCCATGGTGCGTTGATTAAAAGCGGCCACTATTTTTGTTGCCGGGCTTACCTCTTGTCGGATGTAGCCTATAGTCAGGTACTTCATACTTTGTTTGAAAAAGCAGAGCAGGCAGGATATAAGATTGATCCCGAGGGTCATTTTATCGAGTGGATCGAGGGGGTGGATCTGGAGCAATATGGTGGGATCACGATGCAGTTTCAGATCCCCGTTATCACTTAGTTAGATAGTGCAGGAGCAGAAAATGGTGCGTTTATTTGTCTATGGAACGTTAGCACCCGGCCGTCCAAACGAACATATTCTCGCAGGGCTTAACGGCCAGTGGCAACCTGGTTTTGTCAACGGCCATTTGCAAAATCAGGGTTGGGGAGCTGAGTTAGGTTATCCAGGCCTGACTTTAGACACGAGCGCTGAAGAAGTATCAGGTTTGGTGTTTAGCTCACCTGAGCTTGATAGTCACTGGCAGAGGCTCGATGAGTTTGAAGGCGAGCACTATAAACGCGTAATAGCGCAAGTGCGGCTAGACGATGGTGAAACAATACCCGCTTATGTTTATACGTTAGCTTAATGAGCGGGTAGCTAAATCTGATCAGACAAACGTGTCAATAATTGACACTTTTCGAAAATTCAGTCTACGTTTAATTAACCGCAGTTTAATGCCTGTGTGATTCAGACACAGAACATTATGCTTGCGAGCGCGTGCTTTCACCTTTGCTCAGAGGTTAATTGATGATCCAGTCACTCTTCTCTAATAAGTCGGATAACACTCAGGCTATCCTAGATCAGGCTATTGACGCCGTGATCAGTATCAACACCAAAAATAATGTTACGTACATGAACGAAGCCGCAGAAAAGCTGTTTGGCTATAGTAAAACGGAGGTGATTGGGAAAAACGTGAAAATGCTTGTCCCGCGCGAATTTTCGACCAATCACGATCAGTACGTCAATGCCAATCGCAATGGCGGCCCGGACAAAATTGTTGGCACGGCTCGTGACATTCAAATAGAAACTCGCAGTGGTGACAAGAAGTGGTGTAGCCTGTCTTTATCTAAAGTACGTCAGTCTGACGGTATTCATTACACTGCCTTTATTAAAGACATTACGGTGCAAAAAGAGGCTCAGGAGCGCATTGATCAGACGCTTGAGCAGTGTATTGATGCCGTAGTTTCGATTGACCACAACAATATAGTGACTTTTTTTAACCCGGCAGCGGAGCGCTTGTGGGGTTATCAGCGTGATGAAGTCATTGGCCACAATGTGAAAATGTTGGTGCCCAGAGCGATACAGGGAAACCACGACGAAATGGTTAATCGCAATCGCCGCACCGGTGAAGATAAAATCGTTGGTACTTCCCGGGATGTTGAGATTGAACGTAGCGATGGTCAGGTGCTTTGGGCTAATTTGTCTTTATCCAAAGTCAACGTGGCTGGCAAAATTGCCTACACGGCGTTTGTGAAGGATATCACCGAAGAAAAAGCGCAGCGTGATCAGATAGCGTTGCTTTCTTTGGTTGCGAATGAAACCGATAACTCGGTGATCATAACCGATGCAAACGGATTAATTGAATATGTGAACCCCGGCTTTACTAAGCTGTCTGGCTACGACCAACACGAGGTTCTGGGTAAGAAACCTGGCCATGTTTTACAGGGCAAACATACCTCACCCGATACCAAGAAGCGTATCAAAAAGAATCTGGAACAACGCACCCCGTTTTATGAAGAGATCCTGAATTACACCAAAGAGGGTGAACCTTATTGGATCAGCCTGGCCATTAACCCAGTCTTTGATGAACAGGGCAACTTGGTACGCTTTGTCTCAATTCAGGCGAATGTTGACAGCACTAAACGCGTTGCATTAGAAAATGATGTGCGCCTGAAAGCAATTGGTGAGGCAAATATTGTACTGGAGTTTGATCCACAGGGAGAGCTGACGTTGATCAATCCTATGGGGCTCAGTGCATTGGGCGCCACGGATCAGCGAGCAGTACAACAACAGCTCAAAACGTTGTCAAGCTACCTTAGTGATGAACAATGGCAGTCGATACGCACTGGCCAGTTTGTGAAAACACAGCTAGCATTGCCTACCGGCTTAAGCGAAGTGCAAATAGACGCTGCTATTTCCCCGGTGTTAGATGAAGATGGCAAGCTTAATAAAATTCTGCTCTATGGTACCGATGTTTCAGAGCGCAACGCGGTCCTGACAGAAACCCACCATGCGATGGCACAGGTGTTGTCTAAGATCAGTACCATCATTAATACCATCAACAGCATCTCAGATCAGACTAACTTACTGGCACTGAATGCAGCGATTGAATCAGCCCGGGCCGGTGATGCAGGCAGAGGCTTTGCCGTGGTTGCTGATGAAGTAAGAAGTCTTGCCATGCGAACCACAGAGTCAGCGGGAGAGATTGGTGGCCTGATTGACGAAACACGTCAGCATGTTGATCAACTGAGTAGTTATATCCAGGCCAAGTGAGCCAGGTGATTTAGGTTATTGTGAGCCAATAACGGGCTGAAAAGGTATTTTTAGTCAGAGGTAAGTAGCATACCTGCATCGATGTACGCATCGCTTTCTCGATGCGTCGAGAACTTTCTTTACTGGGAGATTCATCCTAAAGATTTTATTTGTCGTATAAATGCTTATACAGCCGGGTCACTTTTTACAGAGTTGGATAAACATGCAGGCTCTTTACTCCTTTACTTTGGTTTTATTCTTGTTGTTCCCTATGAAGATAGCGAGTCAGGGGGCATCATCTTTTCAATTGGGAAATCTCAGGGTCGTGACTGAAGAGCTGCCGCCTTACCAGATGTCCGGTAAAAATGGCCAAATTGAAGGAGTTGCAGCCGAAAAAGTAAATAGAGTACTAGCTACCTTAGAAATCACATCGAACATTGAAGTAATGCCCTGGGCGAGGGCTTATAAAACTGCGCTCAATGAGCCTGGCACGCTCATTTTCTCAATCGTACGTACGCCAGCCAGAGAGAATCTTTTTCACTGGTTGGGTGTGCTGATGAGCACTAAAACTTACCTTATTTCATTACGAGAGCGAACCGATATTGAAGTCGAGACGTTGTCGGATCTCCTAGACTACAAAGTAGGGGTTAAACGTGACGATGTTGTTTATCAGTTTCTGGCTAGCAAGAATATGTTAGACACTATAGTCGTTTTACCTGAGACCTTTGTGACTGTGAAAATGTTGCTGCGGGGCAGGGCCGACATAATTGCAGCGTCTCCGATACACCTTGACTACATGTGTGAGCAAATTGGATGTACACGAGATGATTTTAATTTTTTGTTCGAACTGGATGAACTTAGTAATGACTTTTATCTTGCCGCCAATAAGTTAACTCCTCCTGACATTATTCTCTTGTTAAAGCAAAAGCTTTCTGAATTAGAGTGAGTAATAAGGTCAGGGCAATAAATAAAAGTCACGTTACACTTCTCATCCACTCGCCAATTCACGTTATTTTTGGTTGCCCGCTATTCGGTCACTGCATTCGGGAAAATTATGGTGATGTGCTTTTCAGAAAAGGACCTTCGGTATTGCGAGCGCTACACCAATTGAGTGAAGAGTCTGTTCATCTAATAAGCCTCTTGCACACAACCATTGATGCGTAATGGGTACCAAGTGAGGTTACAAATTAAGGATCATGTTGCTGCACTGGTACAATGTAGTGAATAAACATGAGGTATCGATATCAATGCGTTCAGATCTTAAATATGACGCTTACATTAAATATTTCCGCATTTGATATTTGTGATTGCTTTTTGAACAAAATAGCAACACACTGATTGTTACCAATATTGGTGCAATCATGTAAAGGAGAATAACAATGACATTGGTACTCAACAAGAAGAAGGTAAAAAACCTGTCTGAGCAGGCGGCCCTGGCAAACGGGAAAACACGTCAGATCGGTGGCGGAATATCTGCCATGGGATGTGGCCCTATCTCAGATCCAAACTACTCTTGCCCTGTCTCTATTAACGGCTACTCTTGCTAATTAAGGGCAACTCTAAGGGGTAGGTCTTATGGCCTGGCCCTTTACTGATCACACTAACTTAAATTGATCTCATTCCACAAGAACCCGATCAGATTGTTTCACTTTATTATCCTTGAAGGTTTTGCCAGAGATACGTTATCGCTGATAAAGCGAACATAGCTTTTGTGCAATTCCATCGCTTCTTATCTGTTTTGCTTCGCACGAATCATTTTGAGACTGAGTTTGCTTTTATGTGGGATGCATCTCATTGTTAAATGTAAATGGACTCCTTTAAGCAACCCAGAGAACGAGTCCCTTGCCATAACATAAATTGGAGAGGTCTAAGTGAGATTAAACAATTCCAGCCTTCACTATTACATAATGAAGCACATAATAGACAAGGGAAATGCTCCTAAAGTTGCTGAGATGGCAGGAGTCTTTAAAGTTGCTACAGATGAGATGATCACTGCGCTGAAAGCACTTCAGGATTATCATGGGGTTGTGTTGCATCCCGAATCTTCAGAGGTATGGGTAATGCACCCGTTCTCATGCGCACCAACAAACTTCTGGATCGAGTCTGATGGTGGCAGTTGGTGGGGAAATTGTGCCTGGTGTGCACTCGGTGCTGCGGCTTTGCTTGACCAGGATTTGACGATCACAACTAATTTAGGTGCAGAATCCAGGCAAGTCACGATTGAAATCAGGGCTGGCAAAGTGATGAATGAGAACTTATTCATCCATTTTCCGATTCCTATGATTAAAGCCTGGGACAATGTTATTTATACATGCAGTACCATGCTTATGTTTGAGTCTGAGTCCGACATTGAGAGCTGGTGTGAGCGTCACTGCATGGAAAAGGGCGACGTACAACCAATCAACAAGGTGTGGGAATTTTCTAAAGTTTGGTATGGAAACCACTTAAGTCCCAACTGGATGAAGTGGTCTGTCGATGAAGCAAAAGAGATCTTTGCACGGTTCAACCTGGTCAATCTGGTTTGGGATATGCCGTCAAACAACAGTCGGTTCTGAGGAGCGTAGGGTTGTGGCGGGGGATGCACTCACAGGGTTTACAAATCTATGAGAAACTAGACATGTAAACGTGACAACAGTTTTGAATATTGGAAGTGTACCGAGTAAATGTTTAGTTCCTCTTCATTGATGATGGCGCATTAACTCTAATATTCGAAGGTCTCTCTTGCCAAAGTTCGATAAGGCTTTCAGAAAAAATACAATAACTCTGTCGATCTGCTTAGCTTTAATCTGGTAACAGCATTAATGAACATGTACTAGGCATGAATAAATGTCGGGGAAGTACACCAATTTTGTAGTGAGAACCATGTATTTGTGGTGTCGGGTAATTGATTGTAAGTAACTGTAACTTATTCTTTTTTAATTCGTTATAAGTGCTAATATTCGCTTGCTTTCGGATGGCAACTCAACAATTAAATACTAGAAAGGAAAATCAGTATGAAAAACAAACTAAAACAATTAATAAAGTTAACATCACTTATTGCATGCAGCTCTGCAGCCACGGTCTATGCACAGGACAGCACACTTATGTCTTGCTATTGGCAAGTAGAGAAACAAAACGAAGTCGGTACTTGGGAAAACCAGGTATGTGCAAACCCAGTAGATGCAAATTTACCGGATGTATTAGTCGCTAACAGAGTAAATATTCCTAGCTACGGCATTTGCAGCATAAATTGGCTAGATGGGTATCGGACTGAGCTTAAAGGCACAGTGAAAGTTGAAGGAAATAGGGCCAATTGTGGAGGACACGCTGTATCTTTTGAGCCAGCGCCAGATACACGCATCGTCGATGGGCTGGAGGAAAAGCGCCTGGATTGTCGCTGGAATAATGAGAGCGGTAACGCTCATAAACTGATGTGTGATGATATTGAAGGGCGCACATTAAATATGCCCATTGCGACTAAAAACCAAGCTGCCGGATCTTCAGCGTGTATCATGGGCTTTAACGACTTTGCACTCAACTATTTCGCTGGTGGAGTTGCTGTTGTCGATAATATGCCCACTCAGAACGCCTGTGACGTTGGTCCTGTTTACTTTAGAGCTTACCCTGCCAAGCGTATGGTAGACGGATTTGAAGAAACCTTATTGCAATGCACGTGGCGAGATGCAGACGCTGGTGCTCGCATTAAGTCTTGTTCTAACGTGGGTGCATCAAATAAAGAAGTGACTGTTGCGATTGAAGTAAACGGCAAACAGCATTCTTTAATTGATGCGGTAAATAATCAATTATCAGAAGGGGAAATTGTCGAAGACAACACCCTTAACCCAATTTATCCGGCACTTTACTTTAGAAAATATTAAAGCGAAATGAATGGTGTGACTCGAATAGCCAAAGATATCGTTCTTGAGACTGAAATCGGGTTGTTTTAGTCACTCGACAATAAGCTTACTTAAGAGCCCGGAGCTTTATCTGGGCTCAACATCCATATAACCCCTCCGAACACGCGTTCTGGAATGCCACTTTTAACACACTTTATACGAGCTGGATGTATTGCACTGTAGATTGCATTTTCCTTAAATAATAATGTACTGCGGTCTTCCCTTTGCTGGTTTAATTTTCCCAGCTCGTCCGGTCAGTAGCGATGAAAGTTACATTAGCAAGATTGCATAAAAATCATGCTTTTCAAGAGTGGTTCGCTTCCATGCATTTAGTTTTTCTTGCGTTGATTTTCTGAGAACTTCATTTAAAAACAATAGGGTGGGAAGCCGTGATAAAAATAGAATGATTTAAATGTGCAATGTTATATAATAACACTTATGTTGTGTGTTAAATGTACGAAATATATTTATATGACAGTGGTAAGGCAGTTATGTGACTGCTGAGAACGATTTAAAAAACGAGTGCCTGATGATGATGCATACTCTCTTAAGAACAACCCTTGTTACATCTGTAATATTTGCGACTTCCTGTGCTAATCACACCGAGTCTGATCCCAAAACGACAAAAACCGCAGCACCTAAAAATATCATTTTAATGATATCTGATGGTAACGGATTCAATGGCTGGCTGGCCGCTGACTATTATCAAGGCCTGGCTGGTAAGCAAACTTATCAGGTGACGCGCCCGGATGGCACTGCGCCATTGGTTTTTGGGCTTGCTCACAATGCGCTCAACCTGATTGATGCGCAGGGATTGCCATTACCAAAGGGGACAGACGTTGCTAATGCCGCAGGGGCTGTTGCGCAGGGGTATGACCCGACAACTCGCTGGACGCGTTTTGAAAATGCCATGATCAATGATTATACCGCCTCCGGTAGCTATACCTCCTATACTGATAGTGCTGCCGCTGGTACAGCCCTGATGAGTGGCCGAAAAACTTCGGTTGGCCGCATCAATATGGACTGGAGCAACAGCGAGCGATTCGAAACCATAGCTCAACTCGCCATGAATGAGGGCCTGTCCGCGGGTACGGTAACGTCCGTGATGATATCTCATGCGACACCCGCTGCGGCGATAGCGCACAATAGCTCTCGCAATAACTACGCAGATATCTTTAATGAAATGCTGGCATCAGATCTGTCTGTTATTATGGGCGCTGGTCACCCGTTGTATGGTGCGAGTGGGGATATCAAAGCACTTGCTGATGATAATGATTATAAATATGTTGGTGGGGAGCAAACATATACGTCACTTACTAATCAAAATGGTCGCGAGAGTAAGTCTTATATCGATTCGCTCGCCGATTTTAAAGCGCTTGCTCAGGGTAAAAATGTCCCTCAACGCGTGATTGGTATTGCTCAGTCGGGCTCTACATTGCAGGCTGGAAGAGAAGCGTTACCTGGCGACGACACGCCCTCGGGTATGGCATTCAATACCAATGTGCCAGATCTGGCGACTATGAGTTTGGGGGCGTTGAATGTACTCGATCAGGACCCGGATGGCTTCTTCGTTATGATTGAAGGCGGCGCAGTAGACTGGATGGGCCACGCCAACAATATGCCAAGGTTTATAGAAGAACAGATTGACTTCAATAAGGCGGTCGATGCCGTTATTAGCTGGGTAGAAACAAACTCAAGCTGGGATGAAACACTGCTGATTATCACTTCAGATCATGAGTGCGGCGGGATCTGGGGAGAAGGGACCTGGACAAATAGTGCGGGTGGCTATGTAGCACAAGACAGAAGTAAAGCATCACTGGAAACCGCACGTTTTCACCCTGAAGAAGATACGTTTAATGCGTTTCTCGCTGTTCAGAATCGCGGAAAAGGCAATATTCCTGGATATCAGTGGGCTTCACGTAATCACACCAATGAATTGGTACCTTTATGGGCGATAGGCGCTGGCAGTCAGCGTTTTAATGAGTTTACTCGCACAGATTTAAAAGCAGCGGAACTGTGGGGTGAGCACTATAAGTGGGACGGTAACTACGTTGATAACACAGTTGTGTTTGAAGTGATGGAAGCTGCGCTACTACGCAAGCCATAATTTATATTATAGTTTCAAAGAAAAAGCCGACACCTGTCGGCCTCTTATTTGAAACAACGACTCAATTAGGTGTCACTATTAATGTATCAATCAAAGAGTGACACACATTATAAAATGACGTACGGTTGTTTTGATTAAGGCTCATAAAGTAATTCAAGTCTTGTTATTGGCCTTTCTGTTTAATAGATATGAATTTCAACAATCATTATGACAAAAATAATTTTATCTTCTTTTTTACTATTGCCTTTACTTTCTTATTCAAAAGACGGAGTCGTGGATTATTTAGAAGGCCACTGGGAGTGTGTTACCAAGACTGAAATCGGTGAGGGCTCGATTATGGAGTACCGAACAAATGATCATTACTCAGTAGAACAATCAACTGCCAAGTCCAAGGTTACTTATAAAATATATGATAAATCACAACCGAATGTGGCGTCTGTTATTTATATCGAAACTTCAGCCCGCTTTGAGATAAATGGAGATGTTGTGAAGAGTTTTGCCTACAAAAAGCACTTGTCGAGACTGGAAAAAGATGAGTTGGGCATATTTACACCACAATCAGTGGCGTCTTTCGTAAACCACAGCCCAAATAGTGTTTATTATGGAAAGATCATAAAAATTGACGAGAACCAATTCAAAATCTTCGACCTGTCTAATGAAGCGCTCGTGGTTCCATGCACTCGTGTTATTCCACATTAGCAATAGCGCATGCGCAAAGCCGGTTTTTGCATTGTAGAAGTAGCAACTGAATACAAATTGTCCTGTTTGAGTTATTATACCAATTTCACTTAATACCTGGTCTATTTGAAGGAGCAAATAGGACGCTAACGGCGTTAAAAACTTCTTATTTAGAACAACTAAATAGCAAAATTTTAAAGGCCAATTTAAGTAATGACTCATCAGGCACAAAAAAAGCCGACAATAGTCGGCCTTTTTTTTAAAACAGCAATTTATTAGTTACCGTTTTCATCCGCGTAGTTTTTACACGCTTCTTCATCGTTACACTCACCGTACAAATACAGTGAGTGGTTGGTCAGTTTAATGCCGTTTTCTTTAGCAATTTCTTCCTGACGTCGTTCGATTAGTTCGTCTTCAAACTCGATTACCTTACCACACTTGAGGCAAACCAGGTGGTCATGGTGTGTACTGCCTGACAATTCAAATACAGACTTACCACCTTCAAAGTGGTGACGGGTCACAATGCCAGCGTCATCAAACTGGTTTAACACTCGGTAAACGGTGGCCAGGCCAATTTCTTCGCCTTTGTCCAGTAGGATTTTGTATACGTCTTCGGCACTGATATGCTGGTTATCAGGACACTGCAAGATCTCTAAGATCTTAATGCGTGGCAGGGTAACCTTTAAACCCGCTTTTTTTAGCTCTAAGTTGTGATCAGTCATTAATCTGTCTCAATTTGTCTAATTTCAGTTACTACATAAGTCTAGCACGACACAGACTTAAAAATAGTGCGCTTGGGATACTTACCCCGGGTTAACGTGGAATTAGTCTTCCAGCTCGCTTAGGCACATTTCTTCATATACCTGAGCAGACCACTTCTTAACGCGCTCTTCAGTCAACTCTGGCTGACGGTCTTCATCAATGCCCAGGCCAACAAAGTGGCTATCGTCTACAAGACCTTTTGATGCTTCAAAGTCGTAGCCCTCAGTAGACCAGTTACCAATAACGATTGCACCGCGCTCAGTCACAATGTCGTTTACCATACCCATTGCATCTAAGAAGTACTCGGCATAGTCTTCCTGGTCACCACAGCCAAAGATAGCTACTAGCTTACCTTCAAAGTTTATCTCTTCCAGCTCAGGGAAAAAATCATCCCAGTCACACTGAGCTTCACCGTAGTACCAAGTAGGGATACCAAAAAGAAGTAAATCGAATTCTTCGATATCTGCTTTGCTACTCTTGGCAATGTCTTTCACATCGACTAATTTTTTGCCCAATTCTTTTTGGATCATTTTTGCAACGTGTTCGGTGTTACCCGTGTCACTGCCGAAAAAAATACCTACGCTTGCCATTAACTACTTACCTTTTATCTATTAATCGCTAATTTTTCTTGCAAAATGGTTTCTATCAGCGCGCTACGACTGATGTTTTGCTCTTCCGCCATATCGCTTAATGCCTGATATAACTCAGAGGAAATCTTAAACTCAACGCGCTTTAACCCTCTTGCCCTGTCTCTTTTAATCTGATTGCGCTTGTTGATCTTTAGCTGCATCTCTCTGGGGAGAGGATTTGTCTTAGGCCGACCAGGGCGCTTTTCATTTTCAAACAAGTCGATAGTGGTTCTATCTAATTCAGACTTGGCCATTAACCAACACCCGCACCTTGCCAAAATACCTGTATCAGGCCCTTGGCGATAAAGCCTGAGCACCCTAAAAATAGCACTAACCAGACTATGTATCGACCAAACTTGGGCACGTCCCCTTTCTTTAGGACGTCCTGAATGGCCATACCTATAAAAAAGAATATCCCGGCGAGAGCAAAGTAAAGACCAAGGGTTTCAAACTCATTTATAAATTCGTTGATCATCTTTGCACTACTCAAAATATAAACGGCGGCTACTATACCATACCTATAACCGATAAATTAAGTTTGCAGCGAAAAAACTGCGGTAATTATTGAATAAAATCAATAATTGAACGATTGACGGCCTGCGGTTTTTCTGCGTGCAGCCAATGCCCAGCACCTTGGATGATTTTTGCTCTGGCGTTGCTAAAAGACTGCATAATGGCGTCTCTGTGCTGGGCCTCAATATAATCTGAGTTGTTTCCTTTCAGGAACAGCGTATCACACAAACAAGAATGAGTTGCATTAATATTTGAAATAATCTTAGTGTAATTAGCTTCTATGACGCTGAGGTTAAAACGCCACTCAAGTTGATCTTGATCGTTTTTAGCCAGGCTCTTAAGCAGAAATCCACGTACACCTTGCTCTTCTATGTAGTTTTGCATAATCGTATCGGCTTCACTGCGACTCGTAACGTCAGCCGATGCAACTGCATTTAAGGCACGAATAATGGTGTCATGGCGAGGGTGGTAATCCACCGGGGCGATGTCAAGGACAACCAATTTTTTGATTTTACTTTCGTCAAGCATGGCAACTTGCATTGCTACTTTGCCACCCATGGAATGACCGACCAGATGTGCTTGATTAATTTTCAGGTGTTCAAGCAAGGCAATGACGTCTTGAGCCATACTGGTGTAATCCATCACGTCGCTCTTAAACGACTGGCCATGATTGCGCAAGTCCAGGTTAATTACAGTAAATGATTCACTTAGTGCGCGGGCTATAATATTTAGGTTCTCCAGCGAGCCAAACAGGCCGTGAAGTAACATAACAGGCTCGGCACTGCCTAGTGGCTGTCCCGATAATTTGTAGTTAAGCAACATAATACCTCCGGATACGGCGCATAGTTTGCCAGTGTTGAAAGCAAAATCATAGCCGTAGAGGAATAAGTTAAATTTAGATATAATCCCGTGGAGATGCAGTAGATGTATAAAATGACAGGACAAGCATGAAAAAAATAGAAATAGATGACGAGCTATATCAGTACATTGCCAGTAACACGCAAAGTATTGGTGAAAGCGCTTCCCAGATCCTGCGTCGTTTATTAAACCTGAACTCAGTAGCACAGCCGGCCGAGGAGCCCGTACAAGCAGCAGAACCCGCTGCGCAACCAGAAGTTGAGCCGCAGCAGACCGTGGTTTCAAATGAAACTTCAGGTAACGTATTTGATATTCTCAATAAAGAAGAGCTGGCTATGCAAAAAGGCGTAGTAGGGCGCTTCTTGTTTATTCTGGCGGCGTTTCATCGTAGCCACAAAGCAGATTTCCACAAAGTGTTGGAGATCAAAGGGCGAGATCGCATTTATTTTTCGACCAGCAAAGCTGCGCTGCTCGAAAGCGGTAGTAGTACAAACCCGAAAAACATCGCGGACAGTCAGTATTGGGTCATGACAAACTCAAACACGACACGCAAGAAAATGATGTTGCATGAAGTTGCGCTCATACTTGGTTATTCGGCGCAACATGCAGAAACTATCCGAGACTACCTATAAGGAAATGTGATGGCAAATCACCCCAATGCAGGCAAACCAGCACCATTAAGTCAGCTGGCGAATATTCCCAAACTGGTATCGGCTTACTATTTGAATGAGCCTGATCTTGAGCAAAATCCGGAGCAGTGCGTTGCTTTTGGTACGTCAGGTCACAGAGGCTGTTCGTACAATGTGAAATTCAATGAATCTCACATTCTGGCCATTACCCAGGCTATCTGTGATTACAGAAAAGCGAACAACATTTTTGGTCCGTTATTTTTGGGCAAAGATACCCATGCTTTATCGGAAGCAGCGTTTAACTCTGCCATTGAAGTGCTGGTTGCCAATGAAGTCCACGTAGTGACTCAGGAAAACGACGATTTCACGCCAACCCCTGTGATCAGTCATGCCATTGTATGCCATAACCAGACGCATCCGCATGAACTAGCCGATGGCATTGTCGTGACACCATCACATAATCCACCTGAAGATGGTGGCTTTAAGTATAATCCACCTAATGGTGGTCCAGCCGACACAGATGTAACTAAGTGGATAGAAGATCGCGCCAACCAGTTACTGACTGAAGATTTAGTTGAAGTGGAACTGTTTCCGTTTGCTAAAGCCAGCCGGTCAGGTTTTGTAAAATACGTCGATTTGATCACACCTTATGTTGAAGACCTGGCAAATATTGTTGATTTGGATGCTATCGCCAAAGCGGGTGTGCGCATTGGTGTTGATCCTTTAGGCGGTTCTGGCATTAATTTCTGGCCGGTCATTGCCGAACAGTATGGACTGGACCTAACCGTTGTCAACGAGCAGGTTGACCCGCGTTTTGCTTTTATGCCGTTGGACAAAGATGGAAAAATCCGTATGGATTGCTCCTCGCCATTTGCAATGGCTAACTTGGTAGACATCAAAGACGACTATGACATTGGCATTGGTAATGATCCGGATTATGACCGCCATGGCATCGTCACGAAAGACGGGTTGATGAACCCAAATCATTTCCTGGCGGTATCTATTGATTACTTACTTAAGCACCGAGACTGGCGTAGTGATATTAAAATCGGTAAGACGTTGGTATCTAGCGCAATGATCGACAAAGTGGTCAAAGGCAACCAGCGTGAAGTATACGAGGTGCCGGTTGGCTTTAAGTGGTTTGTCGAAGGCCTGAGTGAGCAGTGGTTGGCATTTGGTGGTGAAGAAAGTGCTGGTGCCTCTTTCTTGCGGTTGAATGGTGAAGTCTGGAACACGGATAAAGACGGTTTTATTCTTGGCCTGTTGGCTGCGGAAATCCTGGCTGTTACAGGTAAAACGCCGTCTCAATATTATCGTGAACTTGAAGCGCAGTACGGCGCACCGGTTTATAAACGCATTGATGCACCAGCCACGCCTGAGCAAAAAGCCAGATTGAAAGCACTTAGCCCGCAAGACGTTACGGCAAGCACGCTCGCAGGTGATGCGATTACAGATATTTTAACTGACGCGCCGGGCAACGGCGCGGCCATTGGCGGGTTGAAAGTTGTCACTGAATCGGGTTGGTTCGCTGCACGCCCTTCAGGAACAGAAGACATTTATAAAATCTACCTTGAGTCGTTTAAAGGCGAAGCGCACCTCGCAGAGCTGGAACAGGCGGCCAAGGCATTGGTGGATGGCGTGATCTGCTAATTAAAATTATAGACAAGGCCATACATAAGTGATGGCCTTTTTTATACCTACTATCTTAGTTGTGGAAGTATGGCTTCCCGGCTACTCTCATTTCTCTCACAAAAGGTGATGTTCGTATGTACCTTGATACGTTAAAACAAACTGGAGACTTCCTGACTTTAACTCGTAATAATGAGTTTTCCCTTGCCGCTGAGCAATTTACGCTAAGCAACGGCACTTTGGTTGAAGTAAAAGATACCGGCGTGATCCAGTTCACACCTGCCACTTATGGCGATAAAGACATTGTTCTGTCCAGTGCAGTCCATGGTAACGAAACTGCCCCAATCGAAATATGCGATGCGTTTATTCAGGATGTCATTCTGGAGCGAATTGAACTGGCTCATCGTGTTTTGTTTATATTTGGTAACCCAAAATCCATCAATATTGCTGAACGTTTTGTCGATGAAAACCTCAATCGCCTGTTTAATGGTGCCCACGAGAACCGCACAGATAACCCGGAGCAGATCCGTGCTTCGAAACTCGAAAGCTATGTAAGTGACTTTTTCACCAGCGTGCCAGAAGGGCGCTATCGCTGTCACTATGACCTGCATACCGCGATTCGTGGTTCAAAAAATGAAAAGTTCGCCGTTTATCCATTCTTGCATGGAAAACCCTGGAAGAAATCACAGCTTCAATTCATGTTGGCCTGTGGCGTCAATACCATATTAATGATGCGCTCAGCAGCCACGACATTCAGTTATTTTTCGTCATTTCAATTCGGTGCTGATGCCTTTACTGTGGAACTGGGACAGGTCAAGCCTTTTGGACAAAATGACATGTCACGCTTTAGTGCAGTAAAACAAACCTTGAAAGCATTAATTAGTCAAGAAAGTGTTGAATATGATGAATTCAATGCAGAAGACTTCGAGTTATTCCAGGTCCACCGCACGATTAACAGAACTTGCGATGCGTTTTCATTCCCATTCCCTGATTCTGCGGTAAATTTCACCGGTTTTGCTAAGGGGGAGTTGCTTGCGACAGATGGTGATACGGATTATTTTGCAGAGGTTGAGGGTGAAGCAATCATTTTCCCGAATGCTAAAGTTGCGTTGGGTCAACGTGCATTATTAACAGTTGTGCCGCTCGAAGTCGACGAAAACTTTGTATAACCCTATGTAAATAAAGCGCTTATTAAAGCGTATCAAAAACTTTCCAGATCAAAATGTGCAAATTAACGGTTATTCATCTAGGATTAGTTGAATAACCGTTTACGTTAACGTAAAGTGGCAAAAGCTTTAATTTAATTAATTTGCATTTACCGCACTAATTATTCAAATCTCTAATCGCGGATCCGGCCCATTTTAAGCGGCTTTGGCGTTGCAAATTAGTTATGACAACAAGAGAAGGTAGGTTATGACTAACCCCAATAACATATCGTTGAATATCAGCCATGCGCTCGAATTTATCGATGGCCATGCGCTTAACATCCCGACGCTGAAGATACTCAGCGAAGACGGTGACATTTTAGATGGCGCCACTGCACCTGACTTAGATAAAGAGACGGCGCTGCGAATTTACTCAACCATGCGCTTTATCCGCTTGTTAGATGAACGTATGCAGGCGGCACAGCGTCAGGGCCGGATTAGCTTCTACATGCAATGTTTAGGAGAAGAGGCCGCGATTACGGCCAGTGCGGCTGCGCTTAAGCAAAAAGATATGATTATGGCGCAGTATCGAGAGCAAGCCGCGCTACATTATCGTGGATTCTCACTTGAGCAGTTTATGAACCAGCTTTTCTCGAACGAAAAAGATTTGGGTAAAGGCCGTCAGATGCCGGTTCACTATGGCTCAAACGAATTACATTACCTGACCATTTCATCGCCACTTGGCACACAGATCCCACAAGCGACGGGCTATGCCTATGGTCAAAAGCTTAAGCACATTGATGCACAAAGTGGTGAGCTCAGCAGCGAGATTGACAATGTAACCATCTGTTACTTCGGTGAGGGCGCCGCATCTGAAGGCGACTTCCATGCTGGTTTAAACATGGCCGCAGTGCACAAAGCGCCTGTGCTATTTTTCGCGCGTAACAATGGTTATGCTATCTCGACCCCAGCTGACGAGCAGTTTAAAGGCGATGGTATTGCGTCTCGTGGTGTCGGTTATGGCATTAAAACCATTCGTGTTGATGGTGCAGACACTCTGGCAGTGTATGCTGCTACACAAAAGGCCCGGGAAATCGCGGTGACTACCGGCGAACCCGTTCTGATTGAATCTATTGCTTACCGTCTCGGTGCGCACTCTACATCTGATGATCCTTCTGGTTATCGTACAAAAGATGAAGAAGCCGAATTCAAGTCAAATTGTCCGGTGGCGCGTTTCAAGGCCTGGTTGCTGAAACAAGGCTGGTTGAACGAAGAAGAAGATGAAGCACAAAAAGACAAGATCCGTGAAGAGATCCTGGCTGCTCTGAAAGTCGCTGAGAAAATACAAAAACCTGCGCTGGAAGAATTGGTTTCAGACGTTTACGATACGCCAATTCCGGCACTACAAAAACAATACGAAGAATTAAAAGAACATATTAAACAGCATCCGGACGCGTATCCAATTACGGCTGGGAGGATCAAATAATGGCTAAAATGAACATGCTACACGCCATTAACTCGGCGCTAGACATTACCATGGCAGAGCACCCGCAGGCGTGTATTTTTGGTGAAGACGTGGGTTATTTTGGTGGCGTATTCCGTGCTACTTCCGGCTTACAAGAAAAATACGGTAAACATCGTGTGTTTAATACGCCGCTGACAGAGCAGGGTATTTTGGGTTTTGCGAATGGCCTTGCTGCGTTTGGCGCACCTGCACTCGCTGAAATCCAATTCGCTGATTATATCTTCCCTGCATTCGACCAGATAGTGAACGAGTCTGCAAAATTCCGCTATCGTTCAGGTAATGAGTTTAATGTGGGTAACTTGACTATTCGTACACCTTACGGCGGTGGTATTGCGGGTGGTTTGTATCACTCACAATCACCTGAGGCTTATTTTGCTCATACACCAGGCCTGAAACTGGTCGTGCCGCGTAACCCATATCAGGCAAAAGGCCTGCTGCGCGCCTGTATCAAAGATGATAATCCAGTGATTTTCTTTGAACCTAAGCGTCTGTACCGCGCCTCAACAGGTGAAGTGCCTGAGGGCGATTACACCATCGAAATTGGTAAAGCTGAAGTGGTCAAAGAAGGTAAAGATGTGACCGTACTAGCCTGGGGTGCCCAGATGGAAATCATTGAGCAAGCAGCTGCTAAGGCTGAAGAAGCCGGGATCAGCTGTGAGATCATTGATCTGCGTTCCATTTTGCCGTGGGACGCTGAAACCATTGCGAAGTCTGTGACTAAAACTGGTCGTCTAGTTATCAGCCATGAAGCGCCGATCACAAATGGATTTGGCGCTGAGATTGCAGCCACGATCCAAAAAGAGTGTTTCTTGCACCTGGAATCGCCCATTGAGCGTGTTTGTGGTCTGGATACGCCTTATCCACTGGCACTGGAAAAAGAGTATGTACCGGATGCACTTAAAGTATTCGCTGCAATTAAGAAGTCAGTAGAGTTTTAAGGGACGGGTCATGTCTAAAGAATTTATTTTACCTGATATTGGCGAAGGGATCGTCGAATGTGAACTGGTCGAGTGGCTAGTTAATGTCGGTGATGAAGTGAAAGAAGATCAGCCAATTTGTGATGTGATGACAGATAAGGCGCTGGTTCAGATCCCAGCCGTGCATGATGGTGTGATCACCCAGTTACATTATGCTAAGGGTGATATTGCGAAAGTGCATGAGCCACTGTTTGCTATGGATGTTGCTGGCGAAGCGCCTGCACCTGTTAGTAGTGTGAGTGACGGTGATTCTGTGGCCCCGACATCAGCAGCGCATTTAGAAGACTTTATATTGCCAGACATTGGTGAAGGAATTGTTGAGTGCGAGATCGTAGAGTGGTTGGTCTCAGAAGGCGACGAGATTAAAGAAGATCAGGCTGTTTGTGATGTAATGACAGATAAAGCGCTGGTGCAAATTCCGGCTAAGTATGATGGTGTCGTTGAAAAACTATATTATCAGAAAGGCGATATTGCTCAGGTTCACAGCCCACTATTTCAGATGCGCCTCGGTGCTGACCATAGCCCGAAACAAGATGAACTGGCCGTGCATAAACCACAACCAGTGAAAGAGAGTAAAGCACCATCTGCACAGCCTTCCGCGCCAGCGAAAGTGAATGGCAAAGCGGTCGCATCTCCAGCAGTCAGACGCCGCGCCCGTGAAATGGACATCGATATTACCCTGGTACCTGGCTCAGGCAAAAATGGTCGAGTGTTCAAAGAAGACCTGGAACGTTTTGCGCAAGGCGGTAATACGTCTGTTGCTCAGGCAACACCGGCTCAAGTTGAACCTTCAGCGACTGCACCGGTTAGTGAAGGAACAACCCGGGTTGAGGCTATCCGAGGTATGAAAGCCGCGATGGCTAAGCAAATGGTCGCGTCTGTTTCTACCATTCCACACTTTACCTACAGTGACGAAATTGATCTGACAGAGCTGATTGCACTGCGCAAGTCTCTTAAAGAGCAGTATGCAAAGCAAGGTATAAAGCTGACAATGATGCCATTCTTTATCAAAGCTCTGTCTCTCGCAATTAAAGAGTTTCCAATCCTTAATTCGCAGGTCAATGATGAGTGTACAGAGATCACTTATTTTGATGATCACAATATAGGTATGGCTGTTGATAGTAAGCTTGGCTTGCTAGTTCCTAACATTAAGCAATGTCAGAATAAGTCAATTGTGGATGTAGCTGAAGCAGTAACGCAGTTAACAGATGCAGCGCGCGAAGGGCGAGTATCACCAAATGATCTCAAAGGGGGTACGATTTCAATTTCGAATATCGGTGCAATTGGTGGTACGACAGCGACCCCAATCATTAATAAACCCGAAGTTGCTATCGTGGCGTTAGGTAAATTACAACACCTGCCTCGCTTTGATGCACAGGGTAATGTGCTCTCACGCTCGATTATGCAAGTCAGCTGGTCTGGTGACCACCGCGTAATTGATGGCGGAACCATTGCAAGATTTAACAATTTGTGGAAGTCTTACTTAGAGGAGCCGGCTAAAATGATGATGGCCATGCGCTAATCGTCGATTTTGCTAGTTTCTTACTTGTTGTAAAGGGCCTTTACGGCCCTTTTTTAATGGCTTCTCGTGTAAAAAATTAAAAAATGTACTCACTATAGCTACACGAATTTCGTTTGATCCTTGCTACCACCTCACTCGTATTGACTGACAGATTTAACTGTTTGGCCTTATTTTATGATCCAAAGCGTGCAAATGGCACTTTTTCCATTACCTGTATTCCTGCTACCTGGTGGTGTAACCCGGTTACGGATTTTTGAGCAAAAATACTTGCGTATGGTCAAAGAAGCTGGCGATGACCGTCATTTTGCTATCGGTTTGTATAAGTCTGCTACTGAATATCAAACTGCGCCATGGGCAAGTTGGGTCGAAATCATTGATTTTGGCTCAGCAGAAGATGATATTCTGACGATAGACGTAAGATCTAAAGGATTATTGGACATTGATGAGGTTTGGATGGAGTCCGACGGATTGCGCCAGGCATGTTTTACTACAAGAGCGCATTGGGCGACGACTGAACTGCTGCCCAGGTATCAGCATATTAGCGACGAACTGGCTCGTATCTTTAATCAGAACCCCGAATTGGCTGCACTTTACCCTGAGCCCAGATTTGAGGATGCAGCCTGGGTGGCGGGACGATTTCTGGAAGTCTTACCTTTTTCTCCAGAGCATAAAGAGGGATTTTGTGAACCAGACACTCTACCTCAGGCGCTAAAATTCCTCGATACCATTTTAACAGGACAAGATGACTGATAAATTCGCTGACTTAGTGATCTAACTTCTTTGGTCTGGCGTACGATAGGTCGAGAAGCAATAAAACCGTTTTTATACTTCCATTATCTATGGATGTGAGCTAATGATAGAAAAGAGCCGACAGCAAAGTACCGAAACGCCACAGGGGTCAGTTATGAAAGACGTTGCTGCTACACAAACATCGGAGCAACGTTTGCTCAGCGCTGAGCAACAGGCGCAGTTGTGCGATTGGATGGATCGTATTGCAAACCAAAGGGACAGAAAGGCGTTTGCCTGTTTATTCAAGTGGTTTGCACCTAAAGTATTGCATTTGGGTCGTCAACGTTTTGGTGATGCAAGCCAGGCGCAGGAGCTTTTGCAGGAAAGCATGGCAAACGTGTGGCGAAAAGCACATTTGTTTAATTCTGAAAAGGGCGCTGTAACCACGTGGATATACACTTTGGTTCGTAACCAGTCTTTCGATATGCTGAGAAAGATGCAAACCAACCGCGAAGACAATCTGAGTGAAGACATTTGGCAGCAACACAGCAACGAGCGTGATGACAGTGCCGAGTTTTCTGACCACCTCCTCGATAGACAGCTTGTTGAGTACGTAGAAAAGCTGCCTGAAGAACAAAAAAATGTCGTTAAGGGCATTTACTTCCAGGAACTGAGTCAGGAAGAGCTGGCAAATCAACTGGGGATACCTTTGGGCACAGTTAAGTCTCGGCTCAGGTTGGCATTAGGTAAATTAAAGGCACACATGGGGGAGCATCATGATTAAATACCACCCATCCGAACAAATCCTGCAATCTTATGTTCAGGGAGAACTGTGTGCTTCGTTGAGCGTAGCCGTGAGTATGCACATAGATATGTGCCCGCAGTGTCAGAGGTTGGCACATCAGTTTGAAACAAGCTGTGCCCACAGTTTTATTGGTGAAGAATTTGAGCCGCAGAGTGAAGACAACTGGGATGACCTCATCGCGCAGATCACTGAGGATACTCTGGTTGATGAAAGGCCATCACCTGCACCCCTTGAGATTGAGGTGAAAGGCGAGCAATTCGTACTGCCTTCCAGCTTACATAACGTCGGCCTCAGTGGGTGGCTGAAACTGGGTAAGCTGTCCCGTTCGAGGCTGAATCTGGGCGATGGCAAATTACACGCAAGCCTTTTGCACATTGAAAAGGGCGGGAGTGTTCCTCAGCACACACATAAAGGATTTGAGCTAACATTGCTCCTGTCCGGTGAGTTTAAAGATGAAATGGACAGCTATGTTCCCGGGGATTTTATTATGCTTGATGGTGAGCACGAGCATTCGCCTGTCGCCACTGAATCGTGTTTGTGTTTTACTTTAGCTGACGATGCATTGCACTTCAGCCAGGGCTTGAGCCAGTTATTCAATCCCATTGGTAAGTTGATTTACTAACCCAGAATTAAGTCTGACTTAATTCCTCCTTCGACTTGAGCACAAAGCCAGCCTTTGTGCTTTTTTCGTTTCTAGGGTACTGATTTCAGGCGCTTTATCAAAAAACCTGCTAATGTACTAACTAGAGCGTCTATATACAGTGAACAGCTGCTACTTACCTTTGTGTCAGTCTGTGAAATGATGACAGGGATTTGGGGCAAATTGATCTTTTGCCAGTCCAAACACGTATTACAGAGCATAGTAACAGAAAGGACAAAGTAATGACCGAACAACCAGACTGGCTCGACAACTTTGTAAGGATTTATAATAAGCTGGATAGAGAAACCTTACATTTATTGGACGAGATCTATCATCCTGAGATTCAGTTCAGCGACCCGCTCCATGGGATCAATGGGCTAACCAATCTAAGCACATATTTCAGCGATATGTACAGTAATGTGATCAGCTGCCAGTTTGATATTCATCACAGTTTGTCGCAGGGCGATCAGGCCGCTTTGTACTGGACTATGCGCTATCGTCACAATCGCCTTGGCAAAGGCCAGGAAATAAGCGTTGAAGGTCACTCTTACCTTAAAGTTCAGGACGGTAAAGTAATAATGCATCGGGATTACTTTGATGCAGGTAGTTTGCTCTATGAACACATTCCACTAATGGGAATGGGGATACGTTGGTTAAAAGGCCGCGTATCTGGCGAGCAAAGTGGTGCTGTGGCGAACAAGGGAGCGCAGGCATGCCCGAAGTTTTAATCACTGGCGCAAGTTCCGGAATAGGACTGGCTCTTGCCAGGCGTTATCTTGAAGCCGGATATAAAGTTCACGTCTGTGGCCGTAGCAAAGACAAACTCGAATCTGTGTTACCTGAGTCAGAATATATCCGTCACTGGTGTTTCGATGTAAGTGATAAAGCAGCGATATTTGACCTAGCTGAACGTTTGCCGCCTTTAGACGGCATCATTCTCAATGCCGGAGGCTGTGAGTACATAAACGATGCACGTCACTTTGACTCTGAATTGTTTGAACGCATTATCAGCGTCAATCTAATTTCAGTAGGGTATTGCCTAGAGGCCTGGCTTAGCAAACTGTCTCGAGGTGCGTTTTTAGTGTTTGTCAGCTCATCAGCCAGCTACTTGCCATTACCTCGGGCAGAAGCTTATGGTGCGTCGAAAGCTGGCCTAACTTACCTGGCTAAAACTCTGGATGTAGATTTGTTGGGCAGTGGCATTCAGATAAGCGTTGTTCACCCAGGTTTTGTGGATACGCCCCTGACGCAAAAGAATGATTTTCCGATGCCTTGTCAAATTACCAGTGAACAGGCTGCTGAACGCATTTTTAGGGGTGTGGAGAACAAGCAGTTTGATATTCACTTTCCACGCAGGTTTACCTATCTGCTCAAATTCTTTGGCTGGTTGCCACATATCGTCTGGCGCCGCCTTGCCTCAAAATGGATAAAAAGATGAAAAAAATAGCCGTCATTGGCAGTGGCGTTTCAGGTATGGTCTGTGCGAGATTGCTCAGTACCAGGCACGAAGTACACTTGTTTGAAAAAAGAGATCGCCTTGGGGGGCACACCGCAACAAAAGAAGTAGAGTATCAGGGGCAAACCTATCAGGTTGATACTGGCTTTATAGTGTATAACGACAGAACTTATCCAAACTTCATCAAACTGATGGACAAGCTTGGGATCCAGGGGAAACCGACGGAAATGAGTTTCAGTGTTCATAACAAGGACTCCGGCCTAGAGTACAATGGTCACGACCTAAATACCTTGTTCGCACAAAGACGTAACCTCTTCCGACCTCGATTCTGGCGTCTCATTCGGGAGATTGTGCGTTTTAATACATCAGCAAAACAGCGCTATGCCGACGACAATTTTTCTAGTCAGGAAACGCTAGGCACTTTTCTTGAAGCGAACAACTTCAGCGAATTTTTTGCAGAGCATTACATTTTGCCGATGGGCGCAGCTATCTGGTCTACTAGTCTACAGAAAATGAAAGAGTTTGAATTGAAGTTTTTTGTGCGATTCTTCTATCATCACGGTTTGCTGAATATCAGTGACAGGCCGCAATGGTATGTGATCCCTGGCGGCTCGAAACAATACATTGCCCCACTATTAAGAGGTCTTGAAGGCAATATTCATCTCAGTGCCGCTATATCCAAAGTCACGCGTGAAAATGGCCGTGTGCAGCTTCACTTTGCAGACGATGTCCGTGAATTCGATGAAGTGGTATTTGCGTGTCATAGTGATCAGGCGCTTAGTTTACTTGGCGACCCGAGTTCCGATGAAACGAGCGTGCTTTCAGCAATTCCCTATGCTCAAAATAGTGTGATACTGCATACAGACACGCAATTATTGCCAAAACGCCGCCTTGCCTGGGCTGCCTGGAATTACTTGCTCGATAATAACGAATCTCGGCCAGCGGCGGTTACCTACAATATGAATATATTGCAGGGCATTCAAGCACCCTGCACATTCTGTGTCACCCTGAACCAGGAAATTGAGCAGGACAAGGTACTCGGCCACTATCAATATGCGCATCCTGTATTTAATACACAAAGTATGGCAGCGCAGCTACGTCGAAAGGAAATTTGCGGGAAGACACAAACGCATTTTGCCGGTGCCTATTGGTACAACGGCTTTCACGAAGATGGTGTACGCAGCGCCGTCGATGTGGCTGCAAGATTCGGTATTAGTCTGGACGATTTGTAATGAGTGATAATGCGACGCAGACCTCACCTTTATATGTTGGTCAGGTAAGACATCGACGCTTTGCACCTGTATATCATGGTTTTTCGTATCGCTTGTATATGCTTTGTCTGGATGTTGAAAGCGACGCTTTCACTCAAGCCGGTCAGGGTTTAATTGGCCCACAATGGTATCGGCCAATTCGCTTTTGCCAAAAAGACTACCTCAAAGGTGATCGCGGAACATTACAACAACGTATAAAAAACAAAGTCATAGAGCTTGGTGGACAGTGGCCCGGCGGACGTATCAAAGCGCTGGTTCAGGGACGTTGTCTGGGTTTGTACTTTAGTCCACTCAACGTTTACTTCTGCTACGATGAGCAGGGAAACTGCAATCTGATGCTGGCCGAGGTGAGCAACACACCATGGAATCAGCGACACTACTATCTGGTGGATATTAGCGAGTCGCAAAGAACAGATAAGGCATTTCATGTGTCACCCTTTATGTCACTGGATATGCAATATCTGTGGCGCGTTAAGGCGCCTCCTGAACATGGCCCCGGGCAGCTGTTGTTACATATAGAAAATCATGCCACGGCAGACCACGACTATAAACAACAGGGGACTTTGGTGAACGATAAACTCTTTGACGCCACTATGGCGCTCAAGTCAAAGCCGCTCTCGTTGAGAAACTTGCTTGGTCTTGGGTTGTGTGTGCCCTCTATGACATTGAAGATATGCCTGGCAATTTACTGGCAGGCCTTAAAACTTTGGGTGAAGCGTGTGCCGTTCATACCGCACCCCGAAACTCACTCTAACTGTAATAAAGCGAAGTGATACATGGAACAAAATAGCCAAACCATCCCCAAGCCTGCCACGGCATCATGGTGGCATAGTTTAATGATCAATAAAGCCAGAGGATTTATCTTTAAGCTGTTGGAAAATCTGGAGCATGATCGTCTCGAAATCATCGAAGGAAGTGAGAAGGTTGTGTTAGGCGCGATGCAGCCCAGGATCTATGCCACTATATTTGTGTCCGATCCTAGCTTTTATCTGGACGTATTGAAAGGCGGTGGGATTGGCGCCGCCGAAGCATTTATCGATGGCAAATGGGGAAGTTCCGAGTTAACAAAGGTCATACGCATCTTTGCTTGTGCTCAGTCACAACTGGACGAGCTGGAAGGCAAGATGTCCTGGTTGACTTCACTCAAAAACCGCGTTTTTCATTTTGGCAACCGTAACAGTGAATCCGGCTCAAAACAGAATATACTGGCACATTATGACCTGAGTAATGATTTATATCAGTCGTTTCTTGATCCTACTATGATGTATTCCAGCGCGGTCTTTGACACGCTCGACCAGCCACTTGAGCAAGCACAAAATAATAAACTCAAGATCATATGCGATAAACTTGAGCTGAGTGAGCGGGATCACCTGTTAGAGATTGGTACAGGGTGGGGCGCATTGGCATTATTTGCAGCTCAAAATTACGGTTGTAAAGTGACTACCACGACGATCTCAGATGCTCAGCATGAGTTTACAGCGCAGCGAATTAAATCAGCTGGTTTAGAGGGCCAAATCACTTTGTTAAAACAGGATTATCGGTTGTTGGAAGGCAAGTACGATAAGCTGGTGTCTATCGAAATGATAGAAGCGGTGGGACACAGTTACATGGCTGGTTTTTTTGCAAAGTGTAGCAGCTTGCTGAAGGATAATGGCCTGATGCTATTACAGGCCATCACCATCGCAGATAAACGCTATGACCACTACAGAAACAATGTGGACTTTATTCAACGCTACATATTTCCCGGTGGCTGTTTGCCATCCATAGCGGTGATGTCTGATCATCTCGCCACTCAAACAGACATGGTTGTGCGTGACATAGACGACATCGGCCTGCATTACGCACAAACACTCAAGCGTTGGCGTGAGCAATTTGAGCAGAATTGGCAACAGATCCGTACTTTTGGTTTTGATGAGCGATTCCGACGTCTGTGGCTGTTTTATCTACAGTACTGTGAAGGTGCTTTCTTAGAACGTGTTATAAGCACGCATCACCTGGTAGCTCGTAAGCCACGACATATTGGGGTGAATGATGCGCAATTTTTGGCTGATTAATCTCATAATCTTTCAATCTGTGTGGTGGTTGTGCGCCTTATTCACAGGTCAGGCTGTGCCTTTGGTTGGGCTTTTGTTTTTACTGCATTTTGCCCTTTCACCAAGCAGAAAAGCTGACGCCCGGAGCTTGTTGATTTTACCGCTTGGGTTGATTGTCGACCAATCGCTCTCACTTTTGGGGGTAATAAGTTTTGCGGACGGCTATCAATTACTACCTCTGTGGCTTGTTCTACTTTGGGGTCATTTTACGCTGACGCTTAACCATAGTCTGAGTTGGATGAGTCGCTATCATTTTGGCATACAGGGTGCGCTTGGTGCGGTATTTGGCGCACTAAGTTATATCGGTGGGATAAAGCTCGGTGCTCTGAACAGTGCACTCTCACTGACAAATGTGTTTTTAATTTTTGCTGTTGTTTGGGCCGTCATTTTACCTTTGGTAGTGCACCTCAACGGTCGAATGGGACAGCGCCTGGGAGTACAACATGTTTAAAGAATTGTGCAAAACGCTAGTCGCGTTAGCGATGTTTTCAGTACCTTTAGTCGCGCCATTACAGGCAAGTGCCTCGACGGCAACACAATTGTCTACGTTAGAACTACGAGGTACGGCCGATTTACGCTATCTGTTTTGGGATGTCTATTCAGCAGCACTGTATACCGGTGGAGAAGCATATCAGGCAGACCAGTTTCCACAGGTGTTGAGTTTAACTTACAAACGCGACATAGAAGCACAGGAGCTGGTTGATGCCACGCGAGAACAGTGGCAAAAGCAAAAACTGGAACTGGACAACGCTGAGCAGTGGCTGAGACAACTAGTACAACTCTGGCCTGACATACAAAAGGGCAACCAACTTATTCTGGTGGTCGACCGTGACAAGCAAAGCCGCTTTTATTTTCGTCCTGACCCGGGGGCAGAGGTTAAAAGTGCTTTGTCAGAAGGTGAGCTGAAAACGTCTGCGCGTTTTCTCGGCGCGATTAATGACCAAGCCTTTGGTCCTGCGTTCTTGGCCATATGGCTATCAGAAAAAACCACAGAACCAAAGCTGAGAGAGCAGCTCATTGGAAAAAGGTAAAACAAGATGAAAGTATATTTGGCGTTGCTGCTGATTTTTACACTCAGTGGCTGTACCAGCAAAACTATTGCTGACTATAGCGAAACAAAGCCGGACCTGGCACTGGAGCAGTTTTTTAGTGGAGAGTTGACCGCATATGGTATTGTCCTTGACCGAAGCGGCAATCTCACACGACGTTTTGAAGCCGATCTGATAGGCACCTGGGAGGGCAACAAAGGCGAGTTAAAAGAATGGTTTCGATTTGACGACGGAGAAAAGTCAACCAGAATCTGGCAACTGGAAAAAACGGCCGATAATCTTTATAAAGGCACCGCAGGGGACGTCATTGGCGTGGCGCAGGGTGAAACAGCAGGTTCAGCGTTGTACTGGCGCTACCAATTGGAGATCCAATACCAGGGCTCCCCATTGGAAGTTACTCTGGACGACTGGATGTATCTTGTGAATGAAAAGCGCTTGTTTAACCGCACTGAGATTATAAAATGGGGCTTCAAAGTCGGCGAGGTTATTCTAATCATAGAAAAACATGACAGTTGAAGACATTTGTCGTGTTCACAAACAAAGGCCTGTAAATCAGGCCTTTATTGTTATCAGCGTATGAGTGAAACCTAGCGGGTTCCCTTCCAAATTTATGCTTACCAGTCCCTTACATCGTGAAAACGTGCTTTTTATCTACGGCTTTAATAGCGTCATGATTGCTTTGTGGCTTGTTTGTTAGCTGATGGAATGCAGTACATTGCGTGTGACTCCAAAAACGAAATCAAGGGCATCGTTTTGGATTGAGGCTGGTGCAAGTGCCGTGAAATAATAAAAGCCCGTCTAATTCAGACGGGCTTTTACATCAATGCGATTGAAATAGATTAAAACGCACTCGTATCCTGGAACAGGCCTACTTTTAGATCTTTCGCTTCGTATATAACGCGGCCGTCAACTTCTACTGTGCCGTCTGCAAGACCCATAAACAGTTTACGCTTGATAACGCGTTTCATGTCTACGCGATATGTTACTTTTTTAGCTGTTGGTAGGATCTGGCCTGTAAACTTAACTTCACCTACACCCAAAGCACGGCCAAGGCCCGGTCCACTAGACCAGCCAAGGAAGAAGCCAACGATCTGCCACATGGCATCCAGACCTAAACAACCAGGCATTACCGGGTCGCCACGGAAATGGCAGTCAAAAAACCATAGATCAGGGTTAATATCTAGCTCAGCGACGATCTGACCTTTGCCAAACTCGCCACCATCTTCATTAATCTCGATGATACGATCCATCATGAGCATGTTATCGATTGGCAGACGACAGTTGTTCTCGCCAAACATTTTGCCTTCAGCACATAGGATCAGTTCTTCTTTTGTATAGCTATTTTTTGGTTCCATAATCATCAGTCTTAGTCTTAAATTGTCGCTACTTTAGCTTACACTTGTACGCTAAACAACTCTGAACAGTTAAAATTTGCCTGCTCTATGAGCGCTTTACCCGTCAGATGATGTATTTTCATTCACCCAACTTTACCGGGCTGCCTGTTTTTCAATCACGTGGTCATTCGTTGTGCATCAGCTAGTGTGGGTTTTATAGTATAACGCCGTAATTATGGCTTACTTTACACTGGGATACTCAAAAATGAATGAAAATCATTCAAAGAATGGCCTCGATTAGAATATTTCTTTGTTTCAGGACCTTTCAAGGCGATTTTTGCTTTAAAAATCTTTATAATTGAGACAGTCATTTTTAATGTTAGCGGAAGTTTATGATCCTTTTTGTAGATGCCTTGACGGTAATTGATTTTTCTTACTTGTGTGGTAAACGAGGCGCGGTAGGCGAGAGCTGGATTGTGGATATGACACTGCATGGCCAGTTAAATGAAGAGTCTATGGTATTGGACTTTGCCAAAGTAAAGAAGCAGATCAAGGCCATTATAGATGACACGATTGATCATAAGTTGGCTATTCCCAGCCAGCTTTCATGCAATTATGAATCACAAGGCGGTAGGGTGAGTTTTGACGGTTTGTTTGGCGGGCATCACCTTGCAATGAGTGCACCTGACGAAGCTGTTTGCATCGTAGAAGGCGCGCAAATCAATGAAGCCAGTGTTATTGCTTTTCTTAAACAACAGATTTTGCCAAAAATGCCAGACAACGTGAAAGACTTGGAGATTGAACTGCGTCCTGAGCCGAGCCGTAGTTTCTATTACCACTACAGTCACGGTTTGAAAAAACACGATGGAAATTGCCAGCGTATCATTCATGGCCACCGTTCTGATATTGGCATTTACCTTGATGATATCAGCATGCCGCGCCTACAAAAAGAGTGGGCAGAGCGTTGGCAGGATATCTACCTGGGCAGTCAGGAAGATCTTATCGATGTGAGTGACTTGCAATACATTAAACCACATGATGATGATTATGCATTTGCCTACACAGCTTCTCAGGGCTATTTTGAATTAGCTATCAGTAAGGCTCGGTGTGATCTGATCCCCTGTGACAGTACAGTGGAGTGTTTAGCCGACTATCTTGCCAGAGAGATCAAGGCTCAGTATCCTGACAGAAAAGTTAAAGTTAAGGCGTTTGAAGGAGTCGGAAAAGGAGCAATCGCTTATGCCTGATTGGCTGATTAGAGCGAAAAAGACCGGCATTATACTGGCCGGCTTGTTAGTGAATATAAGTACGGGTCATACTATTGAACTAAAAGGCTCACTGACCCAGGGTGGTATGGTGATTGCTGAGTTGGCCGGCGTAAAATCTGCCAGACTTAACGACAAAGAGTTAGCTATCTCACCTGATGGAAAATTTGTTTTTGGCTTTGGCCGGGATGCTGATACAGAGCATACCCTAAGCTGGGTAGACCAAAGCGGAAAAGTACACTCCAAAAACTTGATGATCACCACGCGTGACTATGATATTGACCGTATTACCGGTGTAGAGAAAAAGTATGTATCGCCGCCAAAGGAAGTGTTGGCTCGGATCCGCAAAGAAGGTGCGCAAGTTAGTGCCGCTAGAGGTAAACTAAGCACCTTATCTTATTTCGATGACCCGGTTTATAGGCCAGCAAAAGGCAGAATATCGGGAGTCTACGGCAGCCAACGTTATTTTAATGGTCAACCCAGAAGGCCTCACTTTGGGTTGGATATTGCTAATAAAACGGGCACGCCAGTACTTGCGCCCGTAGCAGGGAAAGTTGTATTTGCTAACCCGGATCTCTACTACAGTGGTGGTACGCTGATCCTTGACCATGGATATGGCATTACCTCTACCTATATACATCTCAACAAACTCCATGTCGAAGTCGGGCAAATAGTTGAGCTGGGCGACCATATTGCCGATATAGGTGCCACTGGCAGGGTAACTGGCCCACACTTGGATTGGCGTTTTAATTGGTTTAATGAACGTTTAGATCCTCAACTTCTTATGATTGATAAACTCGCAACAAAAAGCAGTAAAGAATGACACAAACAGATAAAGACGCAGTAATTGCACAAAGAATTAAAGACTCGCAAACCTCAGTAACCAAAACTGTTTTTCCAGGTCGGACGAACCACCACAATACACTGTTTGGTGGTGATGCACTGGCATGGATGGATGAGGTTGCTTTCATCGCAGCGACGCGTTTTTGCCGCAAACCTCTGGTTACCATTTCATCAGACAGGGTCGACTTTAAAGAAGCAATTCCGGCCGGTACATTTGCAGAATTGGTTGCTAATGTAGTACATGTAGGTAATACCAGCTTGAAAGTCGAAGTTCATATCTATCTAGAAACCATGCATAAAGACGACAAGCACCTAGCGATCTCGGGTAGCTTTACGTTTGTTGCTGTCGATGACAACCATAGACCAACACCTGTGGTATGTGATCAGATGCTAAATGGGTTTAGCTAATCAATTTCAAAATTTTTAAATAGTAACAACTAACAGGAGTTTTTGACTCCTTTATTTTAAATAGAACACATCATACTTATCTATAGTTAATAAGTATCTTTTCATGAGAGAGGGTGTTTAAATAAATTCTCCAGAAAAGAGAACCTTCAACTTTACTTTTTAGATCTTGATTCCAAACATCTTTCACAGGTTTTATGAGAGAATAGACTTAAGGAGATAGTCGGGACAACTGATTGGTTTAAATTAACAAATAGCCAAGTGCAGTAAAGCATATTATCCAGAAGGGAGTTATGGAACACCGTATTTCAACACATCTACACCTCACTCCGTTAGATACTGAACATGCAGGCACACTGTTTAATGCAGTTGAAGCGAGTCGTGAAAGCTTACAAAAATACTTGCCGTGGGTGAAAAAGCTAACAGAGATCCGAGATGCGGAAACTTATATTGCAGAGCGGATTCAGTTATTAAACGCAGAATATTTTGCCATTATGAAACGGGGTCATTTTATCGGGGTATTTGCGATTAAACCAGCTAACTCCCAGAGTACTTGTGAAATAGGCTATTGGCTCATTGATAAGGCAAGGGGTAAAGCGGTAATCAGTCGGATATTAGGTGTAATCTTGCCTTATCTTAAAAACGTTCGACAAGTACATTATGTAGAATTTCACTGCCTGGAAAATAACAAGGCGAGTATCAAAATAGCAAAACGTGCAGGAGCCTCACTTATCGAATGTTATTCGAGTAAATCTGAGTTCAATGCAGCACCACGTTTGATGTGCCTTTATCGGACTTACTTGCAGAATTGTAAACCTTCTTGCTGAAGTTATATAAGTTTTCATTTTTCTCGGGTACAATCTCGTCCCTTAAAAGAGACTAACCCATAATTACGGGTTGCTCCTAACCTGCAAAGCAGTGCCACATAACTGTTTTGCAATTATTAAAACTAAATAATAAGAGTTTAGGATAATTCATGATAAAAAAAATATTACTATCTTTGAGCTGTGCCCTTGCAATTAGCAGTTTTGGCGCGCAGGCCAGTGGAAAATGGCATACTTCAAAACTTCATACTGTATATCCAACGTCTCAAGGCGGCTTTGTACTGACTTTTAAAACTAATGCGCCAGATTGCTCTCAAACAGTTAACTCGGCACATAAATATCACTATGTTGAAGTAAATAAACATAGTATGACTATGGAAGGAGCAAATAAGATCTATTCACTTGCTCTGATGGCTGCAGCGTCTAATAAAAGCATGAGTTTTTTCTATGATAGCACAAGCGACAAGTGTTATATCAACAGAGCCTATGTGCAGTTTTAATTGAAACTATGATCAAAAAAGTCGACCTTAGGTCGACTTTTTTCGGTTCTAAAGCACCATTGCAGCTATCCAGCCAAAGATTAACAGGGGAATGTTGAAATGAATAAATGTAGGCACTACTGAATCCCAAATATGATCATGTTGACCATCTGCATTCAAACCCGAAGTTGGGCCCAAAGTAGAATCAGAAGCTGGTGACCCTGCGTCTCCTAATGCACCAGCCGTACCAACGAGCGCAACCGTAGCCATTGCTGAAAACCCGACTTCCATAGATAAAGGAACGAACAGAGTCGCTATGATTGGCACAGTCGAAAAAGAACTACCGATGCCCATGGTAATCAACAAGCCTACCAGCAAGATCATAGCTGCTGCCAGCGGTTTATTCTCTCCAACAAACTCAGCACAGGCACTTACCAGACTAGCTACATCACCAGTTTCTTTCATAACAGAAGCAAAACCTTGTGCCGAGATCATAATAAAACCAATCATGGCCATCATGGCCACACCTTTACTGAAGACGTCTGAGCTTTGATCCCATTTAACAATTCCGAACAGGCTGAACATCATCACTCCAACAAGGCCACCCAATATCATTGAGCCACTGACGTTTTGCGCAAGAAGTGAACAAATAATCGCAAGGGTGCCTGCCACTATGACTTTACGTTTTTCAGCATCATTCAGCCGAGGTTTGTCAGTCAGCTCGTTTGCCTGAGACGACTCGTTGTAACTATAGTTGCGCTTTTTCCGGTAACTCACAAACACAGCAACAATCAGACCTGCCAGCATACCCAAAGCTGGAATAACCATTGCGTAAGGTACTTGTGTATTGACAATCTCAAGGCCGTTATCAACCAGGTTTTTATGCAAAATGGAGTATAAATAAATACCTCCGAAACCATATGGCAAGACCATGTAAGATGTTGCTAAACCGAAAGTTAAAATACATGCAATAGCACGGCGATCGATATTTAGCTGATTGAATATCACCAACAATGGAGGTATAAGAATTGGAATAAATGCAATGTGTACGGGAATGAGGTTTTGTGAGGCAACCGAGCAGCCCAAAATAATGACCATAATGAGCATGCTTAGCAACTGGCTTGAGTTTTGCTGATTACCATGAACCAGAGACAGTAATTTATCTGCCAGGATTTGGGTTAAGCCGGACTTAGATATCGCGACTGCAAAAGCGCCTAACATCGCATAGCTGAGCGCAATCTCTGCACCACCAGATAACCCGGAGTTAAATGCATTCAGCGTATCAGATAGACCTAAACCCGCACTTAAACCCGCAACCATAGCACTAATTGTCATTGCGACAATCACGTTCACTCTAAATAGTGTCAGGCCGAGCATCAGCAAAACACCAATAATAACAGCATTCATAATGTTATTTTTTCGCCTTTTTTATTATTAAACGGCCAAGCGCTTTCATCCTTGTAGCCTCTGCTTTGGTTAATTGCGCTTGGGAAAATCTTGATTTTATAAAATATTGGTTAAATTCTTCCAGCTCCCGAGACAAACCAGGATACTGTGATTTCAAAGTCAAAAGCGCCTGTGAGGGCGTCAATTTGTGTAACTCTTTTCCTGCTAATTTGCAAATAGCATGATGAAGCCTGACTGCCTCAGGCAATTTAACCAATTGCTTGCGTTGCAGGTACCAAAACCGAGCAACAAACATGGCTATTAGCAATAAAAATACACTAAGCGCTGGTAATACCCTGTGATACTGCCCAAATAAATCTCGCAATAATCTGGACTGTTTTTGATGATCAAAGTTTAGTACCCAACGAGTCCATTGATAATCAAGTTGTTCAATCTGAAGTCTGACCCAATTTACCAAAGCCAGATTGGAATAAGTCATCAAACTCAGTCCAAGATTGTCCTTAAATTCATCTTCCAGCTCTGTTAATTCAGATAAAGACCCGATCAGCCTGTCCGGCGCTACCCAAGCGGTGGGATCCAGACGATACCAACCTTGCTGAGGAACATAATACTCAACCCAGGCATGCGCGTCGTATTGATAAACACTGTAATATCCGCGCTCTTCATTATATTCTCCGCCAAGATACCCTGAAACAAGTCGGGCAGGGATGCCAGCTGCGCGTAACATAAAGGCAGCACTAGCAGCATAATGACCACAAAATCCTTCACGCGTCTCAGTTAAGAAGGTGTCAATACTATCTCGGTCACTTATCCTTGCGGGCTTAAGTGAGTAACGAAATCTATGTTCGATAAAATACTGTTTCATCTGCTCTATAAAGTCCGCAGTATTGTCAGTCGCGTTATCCCATCGTATTGCCATTGCCGTGGCCAGCGGATTGATTTCTTCAGGTAAAGCGGTATTGAGTCGGTACTGCCAGTTGACCATACCTGCCCCTGTAACATGAATAGGCGTCACCTGATATTCCATACTACTACTCAGGTGGTTTTGCATAAACAAAGTACCAAAGTGATTGGTATTCACACCCCGTGTAACTGACTTAGCCTGACCAAGGTTGTATAACCAGGTTTTTCCCGATGGCCTTGCGATGATTGTATAGCTTTCACCGACCGCACGATATGGTGCTTGCAAGGGAACGTCATGATGTGCTGAAATCCGCCAACGTTTACCGTCAAACTTGTCATGGACTAAGGTCCGCCAGTAAAAAGGCGGTTTCATCTGAGCGTTGTCAGGAAGAATTGCCCTGAATACCAATTCGTCTGAGCGAGATAACTCTGATATTTCAAACGGGTCTATGTCCTCAGAGAGCCCTGTTTGCGTTTTCTTCGCGCCGGGGAGCTGCCAAAACGGAGAAACTTTCGGCAGAAGCACAATCATGATTGCGGCCAGAGGGAGTGCTAATAACAGGTGCTTTGTCGCTTGTCTGATTGCGCTGCGTAATTCAATTTCATGTTCAATCCAGAGCATTTGCGCCAGATTGATCACCAGAAGTGCAAGCACGAATAGTAAAGACAGAACATTCTGAGAGAAGATAAAAAAGCAAGGATAAACAAAAAAGTTGAGCAGCTGCACTGACATGGCTTGTTTTTTTGTTTTTGCCTGAATGGTTTTTAGTGCACATGCCCCTAATAATAATGAAACGAACATTTCCACCAGATTAGAAAAACCGATTGCGACAAATACCACCAGAATAATGGTAAAAGCCAATAGATTTATCATCTTTTCGGATGGCCCTTTAACCAAGTTCTTGTAAATAGCGAGCTTAAACAGCACTATTAGCAACATGGCACAGGTAAACACCAGGCCAAAACTGTTGAAAAGCAAGGTACTGACTAAACCATAGAGCAGTGTTGTCATTAAGGTTTGGGAGCTTATGAGTTTGTCAGAAGTCACTCAATGCCTCCAGACACTTTTCCCTATGTTTATCTCCCCGATCAGCGTTTACCTGTGTGGCATTGTTCAACCGCAGGGCAAAAATATCGCCTTGTTTATCAGCCTCAAGCACCTGATAACACAGCTTCGACAGACGATTTTCCTTGTTGCCATCATGAGCTGCATAATCAAAAGTATGCTGAGAATAATAGCTATCGCCACTGTATTGCTTCACCAAAAGCTGCTGACTCTTAGCAAAATGTCGCCAGGAAATGCGGCTTTTACTGATTCCAGGCCTAAAGCGCTCTAAGCCATCGAAGTTCTCATGACTTTGGGTGCTTTGATGCACGTATTGCCCTTGCCCGGACGTCTCTTCCTGTTCACTATATGTAAATTGGCATGGCAGTGGAGCAGGGTAGACACAAAATGTCTTGTCTGCATTTAAATAAGTCCAGACACGTACTAGCCCAAAAGGATAGCAACTCGATAGTTTGAGCCTACCGAGCTGGTAGCGCCCTCGTAATTCTGGGTGTAAAAACAAAGACACTACTTGATTACCTTGCTCATGATTACCACTACAATCACTAAAGTCGAAGTCCTGGCTGGTAATATCCAGTGAGTAGCAGTCATGTGGTGTATTGAGCTTTATCAATACTTCTACCGGTTTAGAAGCATAGTTGTTCTTAATATCCAGTAACTGAATTGTCAGACCATGCAAATTAAGGTAGCCGTATATCAATGCCAAAACCAAAATAAGCAGCATGACATAAGCGACCCCAAGGATCAGGTTATTCTGGTAGTTACTACCTAAAATAAAGTTCAGGATCACCATACACAAAAAAAATGCGCCCTGTTTGGAAGGAACAATATAGATATTATGGTGTGAGAGGGTAAGCTGCGCAGCACTATGCTTGCGCTTGATCATGTCAGTCAACCAGGACTGCAACCAGTCACTGCCCATGATTACAATACAACCGCCACGTTATCAAAGATCCCTTTTACTACATCTTCTAGTTCGTTGGCGGAAATGTTCAGGCGATGCCCTGCAACGGCTGAAAACACGGCTTGTACATCATCAGGTAATGCGTAGTCACGCCCTTGAGTGAGTGCATAAGCACGTGTTGCAAGGCCTAATGCAATGCTCGCTCGTGGTGACAGGGGATCACTAAACTGGCCACTATAGCGCGTAAAATTCACCAGGTTAATGATATATTGTACTATCGAATCTGACAGATTAACGGTGACAACGGCCTGCTGCAGGGCCGCCAGCGCAGTTAAATCTAATACGCATGACAGCTCGCTCAGGGATTGCCTTTGCAGATTATTGCCCAATATCAGGCTTTTCTCAGCATGCTCATCTGGGTAGCCCAGACTTATCCTCAGGAAAAAACGGTCTAGCTGGGACTCAGGCAAAGGATGTGTGCCTGACTGATGCAAGGGGTTTTGCGTGGCAATGACAAAAAATGGTTCCGGCAAAGGGTGAGTCTTACCATCTACTGTCACCTGACGCTCTTCCATTGCCTCTAGCAAAGCGCTTTGCGTCTTGGGGCTGGCACGATTGATTTCGTCTGCCAGTAATACCTGACTAAAAATAGGCCCGGGGTGAAAGTCGAAACTCTGTTGCTGGGTATTAAAAACACTTGAACCGGTAATATCGGCGGGTAAAAGATCACTGGTGAATTGAACACGCTGATAACTCAACCCAAGTACATTGGCAAGGCCATGGGATAGGGTGGTTTTACCCATTCCGGGTAAATCTTCGATGAGCAGGTGCCCTTTACATAACAAACAAACAACAGCCAACCGGATCTGTTCTTCTTTGCCTAATATCAGCTCTGATAGCTGATCAATTATTGCTTCGGTGGTTTTATTCATGCAATCATTTCAAGTCTTTTCATTACTGAATCAACTTTTTTCGCGTTAAAAGGCTTAGCAATAAAACCTTTCGCACCCAATTCCCAGGTATTTTGCACATTTTCCAGGCTGTTATGCCCTGAACACATAATGACATGAACATTGGGGTAATTTTCATTGATGTACTCAAGGATTTGTGTGCCATCGGTATCGGGTAACTCTATATCCAGGAAAATAACATTAGGGGATTTTTCTGCCATCAATGGCATTGCAGATTTAAAGTCCTCTGATTCATAGACTTCTTCAAAACCCAGGTTTTCAAGAATATCTATCAGGTAACTGCGTACATCCTCAACGTCATCGATGATCAAAATTGGTTCTAGGGGTCTGACAAGTTCCATATTGTATTTACTTCTTTTGAACGACAAGGCTAATACTAAGACAAGCGCAATGTGAGCTCAATGGCAATTTATAAATTAACTGTAAATTCATCATAGCGATGAGCAGCGAGTAAATAGAAGTTACATAGAAGCACAGTGGACAGGCATAAGGCTAAATCATCAATTGTTTTATCAAAGTCCGAGAGTCATTATCTGAGCCCATCATAATTATCACAAGCTCGAGGCCAACGTTGCTGACTCTGTAGGTTGATGTCAGGTTTTGCCGAATAAGAGAACTTGAAAAGATTGCCATGCTATAAACTGAAAATGTCCGATACCGTCTAGTATAGGACATTACTATATTTATTAAGCAATCTGAAGAGCGCTTGTGACTAGCACAATTAACATCCTATAATTTATATTATGTTAAATAAGGTATTTATATCAACTCCTTCGAATGTGGACTAAGCTTAAATCAGTTTTACTATGAGCTTTCAGCAATGCTAATTGCCTTGTTTCTGTTATACAGTTTGATTACTAGCTACGCCTTTGCCTTTGATACAAACGGTAACCAGATCAGTGTAACCTATCGTGATTATAAAGGTACTCATATTGTTACGGGCCGAAAAATCGGTGACCATTCATTTCATTACAATATGAATGCCTCCAAGCAGATCCAGGTGACGACCCTGGAGTGGCAACCCTACATTGGTCAGAGCTTATGTAAGCAAGGCTGGGTTATGCAAGCTGTAATTGCTTTATTGCACAGTCAGAATTATGGTGCAACGGTTACCTTCTACCCCTGGGCACGCGCCGTAGCCTATGCGGAGAATGGCAAAGTAGATGTGCTTGTCCCAGAATACTATATCGAGCCGGAGGCACCATCGGATACTTTTCCAGGCACGCGGCGTTTGGATCATCTCGCGCTCACTGATCCATTTGGCTGGGGTCCCATTGCGCTTTATAAACGAAAGAACTACAACACTGACCACTTTACAAGCCTTGTAGCACTGACAGATGAACGAATTGGTGTTGTCCGGGGCTATCAGAATACCCCCGAGTTTGACCGTTTAATGGATGCTGGTAAATTTGACGTTATTGAGGCAGTTGATGACGCCCACAATATCAGGCTGCTAATGGCTGGGCGCGTGAACCTAATTATCGGAGACCCGGAAGTCATTAAGATGGAGCTCGAAGCATTGTCTCAAGAGCATAGCAATTCATCTCAGATGCAAAACTTAGTCATGGTTGAGCCCATATTACAAATGAACGGGCTGTTCTTTGCGGTCTCCAAGCGTAATAAACACGGAAAAACGCTACTGTATGAGCTTAACCAGGCTATCGCTGAGTTTAAACAACATGGCGTCCTGGATGAGATAAAATACAATACAGCCAAAAGCTGTAAATAGCATTTATGTTCAGTTTCGATATAAGAAACACTAAAGCGCCCTGCTGTTCGTGCCTAATTTATTGACTCATTGTTCTTACGTGTCGTTAGCATACTCTATGTGTCAAAAAAAGGAGCAGAGTTGTCGCCCCTTTTATATTGCGCATTCAATTTAACATAACAGGAATTACCTGTTTTTAGGTCGCTATAACCTATTAATGCAATGCAGCGGTAAATGGAATGCTTTCGCAGATCTCGGATTCGGCAATCAGTATTTCTTCGAGACGAGCATCGATGATGGCCTTGTCAAAATATTCGTAACCAAGCTCAACAAACAGATTTTTATGCTTTTCCTCTGACTTAGCAATGGTCACGTAAAAGTCTTTTTCTTTGCCTTCAGGTAAGGCTTCTGCAACCAGAGAGAAACGCTCATGCCCCCTCGCCTCTATTACCGCAGCAACTAGCAGACGATCAATTAGAAACTCATCTGAACCCTGGCGAAATAAGGCTCGCATTTTTTTAATGTAAGGGTCGGCTTTGTCATTGCCTAACGTCACGCTGCGATCGGTCAATAACTTCAGAACCTGCTTAAAATGAATCATCTCTTCAATCGCAAGATCTGCCATCGCCTTTACCAGCTTTATTCGATCCGGATAATGACTCAACATTGACATCGCCATGCCCGAGGCTTTTTTCTCTGCGGCTGCGTGATCTTGCAAAAAAGTATCAAACTCAGCCATAACTTTATGGGTCCATTCAAATGGAGTATGGAATTTTAATTCAAACATATATTACTTGTTCAGTTACCTGTTTCGGGCATTTTACCCAAGTAGGGCATCGTATTACAACGCTGCCCTGAGCTAACTTTGATACACAAAGCTAGTATCGGACATTATTTTAATCCACTATATAGTTGAGCTGTACAAAATACTATCTCTGTCTGCTTTGCCGTTTCTGGTTGACTCAATTTTTAGTGGATGAACAATTTGCTTCCAGGCAGTCACTTTACCGTGCTGATTAAGGTTCGGCATGCGAATATTGGTATTAGTGTGCACTCCGAGAAAGCCCGAGAGTTGTTGTAAGCTATCCGGCTGGGAAACATCTAATATTAAATGCTCTATCTGCTTCGCCTCTAGAAAGCTCAGTAATTCGTAGCGATGCTGATGATAAATATCAATAAGATACTTATCACATGAGATATTTTCAGCACTTAAGTTCTTAAAGGTATCAAAATAACAACGCTTAAGTGTGTCATTGAACCCCCCTTGCTGGGTCTCTAATCTGGGTAGCATACGGGTAAGCAATTGCCTGACAGAAGGTATCCAGCACGTCATTGCTCTTTCAAGATAAACAAAGCGGCTGTCTGGGTATCGAACTGCGAGCTTTTTATAGTCGTTAAAGACGGGGGTATCTGCTATGACCTGCGCCTGATTTAGCGCATCACGGGTGTAGGCTGTATGTGCTGTTTTAAACCCAAGTTCGAGAAATGCAGCACAAACGCTGGTAGTGCCAGTTCTTGGCAAACCGGCAATAAAGACTTTTTTCATTAAACAAAATAACAATAGAGATTAATAATTGACAGTGCCAGCAGTGACAGAAAACTCAGTGCCATACTAATTACGCGCATCTTAAGCTTCACCTTGTTAAGCGCAATCGAGTGTAAAACCCGGCTAACTAAATAGGTGCCGCCTGTGACGTACAACCAAATTGCCTGCCCTCCCTGAAATTCCAGAGCAAATAACAAGATTAATAGTAATGGCGTATATTCCATGAAGTTGCCATGTGCACGGATCGCACGCTCTAGTTCAGGGTGACCGCCATCCCCGAGAGAAACTTGGTTCTTATGACGTAACCCTATGATATCAAAACTGAGTTTGATATAAAAAAGTGTAAATAATGCAGCAAAAAATCCTGTTATCATGACGCAGACCTACTTGTAAGTATTATAAGTAGGTCCAGTATAGGGAGTTTATTCAATAAAATATACCGCATATACCTCAGCAGATAACGTCGTATCACCGGTATTGTAAGCCTGGCTGACATCCATAGACTCAGCGGCCATCATTTTACCTCGGGCGTAAGGTTGTACCGGCACATTCATCGGTGAAAATGACACAGAATACAAACGGCCCAGATCAACATCAAAGTCATCGGCCAGCTCTCTGGCTGCGGCCTTGGCCTCTTCAATAGCTGATTTCTTAAGCTTTTTCATATATTCGGCTTTATCTTCAACAACAAATTCTGTGTTATTGAACTGGTTGATGCCGCTGTCCACAAAAGCCTGAAGCAGGTTGGGATATTCAGCGAGATCTTTAAGCTTAACAGTCAGGCTGCGATTGACTCTAAAACCTTCGAATTCTTCTTCATTAGATTTGCGGTTGTAGCGTGTTTGACGATGAACATTGAGTTGTTGCGCATGGATATCCTTACTCTTAATACCGAAGTCTTTCGCTATCTGGATAGCCTTTGCCATGATTTGGTCAACATTTGACTTGGCGTCAGGCAACGACTTATGTTTTTCTGTTATCGCGACGCGAATGATGGCGGCATCAGGCTGCACTTCCATAGACGACATCCCTTTAACATACAAATGTGGGCCTTCTGGTAAACTGCCTGCGTTTGCACAGGCACTGATTGCGAATGCTGCGGCGGCTAAAAGTGAGCGCATGAACGCCTCCTTACTTTGATTCAACAAAATGTGTGGTTTATAAAACCACATGCTTTGCGCCAATTAAAGCACAAGTTTGTTAATCAATGCTGAATGTTATACGCTTTGTGTAAAGAGCGCAGAATAAAGGGTTCTTCCTGCGCAAAAAACAAGCCGGTGTGGGCTGAAATAATCGCTTGCTGTAAGTCTGGTCTTTCCAGCGCGGATTGTAAAAAGTCGACAGCGCGCTTACCCTCATTCGATTTCGCACAAGCGATATAACCAAAAATGGTCAGGCCAGCTTCTTCAATTGCATGAAAACTATAGCCGTTAAGAGCCTGAGCCGATGGGTGTTCATTAATAAATACAGAACTATATTCAATAATGCCATCCAGCTTGCCCTGACTTAACATAGTTCTCAGTCGAAAAGCACTTTGATTTCCTTGCGATAACCAAAAGGCCCGTCGGTTATCTAAAATAAAATTGTCGATATCCAGACCATAAGAGCGCCCCTCTGAGACACCTATATTAAGCCCCATTCTGACAATGGTGCCCAGTGACACTGTATCTGGAATGTTCGGTTGATCTTTTAGTATCAATCGGTTGGCAGGAAAAGACATCAGCGGATAAGGCGTAAACAATGCCATGGCTTCCCTTTCTGGCGTTTTTACTTTGTTATACAAACAGGCTTTAGGGTTACGCACCAACTCACGCCACTCTCTTTTTCGGCTGGCCGGCATGAAAGTCAGAATTAATTTACCCTCGAGTGTTTCTTCGAGTTTAAGCAAAAGCTGTGTAGCCAAATCGGCTGGGGCTTTATTTGAATCAGGGGAATAATCAGACACAATGTCTATGTGAATAGGCTCACTGCGTAACCCGAGAGAAAAAAACAACAGTGCTATCATGAAGGCATAGCGCATTTAGTTCACCTACATCGAACATCAATGCAAAGCCGGTTTTGCTGGGATCCTACTACAGAGCAAAATGGGGTCGGATTGCACAGACTTTCTATCAGTGCTCCATGCACAGCCCAACGCTATCTTTATAGCGCTTCATACTGATAATAAGTGTGGCGCAAAATTAGTAAATGCGCCACACCCTTTATTTTACTGGCTTAGACACTGCAACGTTTGTAGTTACGGTACTCAGGTAACCAGTAATTTTTCTCGATTGCGGCCCAGATAAGGTCTTCCGGCATTTCCAGCGCCACGCCCTCTTCCATTGCTTTTTTAGCCACAGCAAAAGCAATGCGTTTGCTCAATGGTTCGATCTCAACAAGTGAAGGGAGCAGACTGCCCTTACCTGTATTAGCCCAAGGAGAAGACTCAGCCAGCATCTCACTGGCAATCATCAGCATAGATTCTGTGATGCGTGATGCTTTTGCAGCCAAAACACCCAAACCAATACCTGGGAAAATATAGCTGTTGTTACACTGTGGGATAGTGAATGTTTCACCATTAAACTCTACTGGCTCGAACGGACTACCAGTCGCCACTATCGCCTGGCCTTGGGTCCATTCAATCACGTCTTTTGGATGGGCTTCTACCTGACGAGACGGATTGCTCAGTGGGAAAATAATAGGACGTTCACACCCTGTGTGCATTGCCTTAATCACCTGTTCGGTGAACAACCCTGGCTGACCGGATACACCGATCAAAATGTCAGGTTGCGCACAATGCATAACATCCAGCAAAGAGGCATATTCGCCACTGAAGTTCCATGCCTCAAGTGCTGATTTCGACTGAACCAAAGCTGCCTGGAAGTCACGTAACCCTTCCATGCCTTCCGTTAGCAGGCCATAACGGTCAACCATAAATATTTGACTACGTGCTTGTTCATCAGAAATACCTTCCGACACCATTTGCGCAATGATTTGCTCTGCAATCCCACAACCAGCAGAGCCGGCACCGACAAAAACGACTTTTTGTTCAGACAGCTTAGTGCCTTTAACACGGCAAGCAGCTAACAATGACCCAACGGTAACAGAGGCTGTTCCTTGAATATCGTCGTTAAAACAACAGATCTCATCACGGTAGCGGCTCAGTAAAGGCATTGCATTCGGTTGAGCAAAATCTTCGAACTGAAGCAAAACATTGGGCCAACGGCGTTTTACAGCTTTGATAAACAAATCGAGGAATTCGTCGTATTCTTCTTGAGAAATACGTTTATGGCGCGCTCCCATGTACATCGGGTCATTAAGTAGCTTTTCGTTATTTGTACCTACATCAAGCATGACTGGCAAAGTGTAAGCCGGGCTAATCCCACCACAAACGGTATAGAGCGCAAGCTTACCGATCGGGATCCCCATTCCACCAATCCCCTGATCTCCCAGGCCCAGAATGCGCTCACCGTCAGTTACAACTATGACTTTTACCTTATTTTTAGTTGCGTTGCGCAGGATATCATCGATTTGGTGTCGCTCTTCGTACGAAATAAATAACCCTCGAGAGCTACGATAAATGTCTGAAAACTTTTCACAAGCATCCCCTACAGTCGGGGTGTAAATGATGGGCATCATTTCTTCAAGGTGATCACGGACCAAACGGTAATATAAGGTTTCGTTGTTATCCTGGATGGCGCGCAGATAAATGTGCTTGTTAAGGTTGTCGCTGAAACTAGAAAACTGCTGGTAACAACGTTCGACCTGCTCTTCAATGGTTTCGAAGCGTGGCGGCACGAGACCTGTGAGGTTAAAGTTTTCTCGTTCGCGCTGACTAAATGCACTGCCCTTATTTAATAGCGGAGTTTCTAAAAGCGTTGGGCCAGAGTATGGAATGTAGAGATAATTGGGATCGGATTGTTTAGTCATATTTACAAGCTGTGACTCGTTAATTTAAGTACAAGGAATTATTATTGCGCAAATGCATTAAAATTCAATGAATTTTAAGCATGTCAGACCAATAAAAAACGGCTCTGATTAAACATGGTCAATGCGTAAACAGAGCCGTACATTATACGATAAATCCCAAATAATCGCCAAGGTTACTCGCTGGATTCTCCCATAGCCGCCCCTTCTCTGCGAGGATCAGCTCCCCCGATTAATTGATCATCAGTGACTTCTATGGCGTGAATACCAGAATTAAGGTCTCTGACGCGCACAACGTGTCCTTTTTCCTCTAAAATTGGCTTCAACTTTGTTACGTTAGTGCCTTTCTCAAGTGTTGTGTATCGGTTGCGATTGGTTACCCGGGGTAAGTCAATCGCCTGTTGCGCAGACAATCCCCAATCGAGTACGCCAATCACCGTTTGAGCGACGTAATTTATAATTCGACTGCCACCTGGAGAACCAACAACCAGTTTGAGCGAGCCATCTTTATTAAACACCATGACAGGCGACATCGAACTGCGTGGCCGTTTATTCGCTTCTACCCGATTAGCAACCCATAATTCTCCTACTTTCGGTGATAAAGAAAAATCTGTTAGTTGATTATTCAGCAGATAACCATTCACCATAACAGTTGAACCAAAAGCCATCTCAATCGATGAGGTCATGGAAACGGCATTCCCTTGAGCGTCAACGATGGACAAATGTGTGGTTGATGGCAGTTCGTAACTGTCATCCTGAGCATAAGCCAACGAGCCCATACTAGGATCGCCAATTGGGAAATCGTTATTGTCTTTGTCACCAATTAACGAGGCGCGTTGCTTAAGATAAGCTGGGTTTAACAAGCCTTGTGTTGGCACCTCAACAAAGTCAGGGTCTGCGATATAGTAGTTTCGGTCGACAAACGCCAATCGAGAGGCTTGTGTAAACAGATGAATGGCCTCCGGGTCGTTCGGTTTATACTGACTTAGCTTCTTACCCTCCAATAGCTTTAGGATCTGTAAAACAGCAATGCCACCGCTGCTGGGCGGTGCCATCGAACACACCCGGTAGCTGTGGTAGCTAGTACAAATCGGGGCTCGCTCCTTGCTGTGATAGTTTTTTAGATCCGTCAACGACAAGGTGCCCGGGGCAATTTCTGCTTTTTGCACAGCACGTACTATGTCATCGGCATTTTTACCTTCGTAGAAGCCTTTGAGGCCAAATTCAGCCACCTCCCGGTACAACTTTGCCAACTGGGGGTTACGTAACACAGTGCCTGCTTCAAGTGGTTTACCGTCAGGATAAAAATACTCTTTGGCGGGAGACAATTTAGTTAGCCCCGGGTTTAGTTCCTTCTTTAATAGCATGTGCAACCGAGGTGATACCTTAAAGCCATTTTCAGCCAACGCGATTGCCGGCTTGAACAAGTGACGCCACTTAAGTTTGCCATACTTGTCATGTGCTTGTTTTAAAGCATGCAAAATACCTGGGGTACCAACAGAGCGGCCACCCACAACGGCTTCAATCCATCGCACAGGTTTGCCTTCTTTGTCTAAGAATAGCGATGGGTTTGCCCCTTTCGGTGCCGTTTCTCGACCATCAAAAGTTGTCAGGTATTCATTTTCTTTATCATAGTGAAGAATAAATGCACCACCGCCGATACCCGAAGATTGAGGTTCTACCAACGTCAATACCAGCTGAGCTGCAATGGCGGCATCAATAGCACTACCACCTTGTTGCAACATTAACTGCCCTGCTTTACTGGCATGCGCATTGGCTGCAACAACCATATACTTTTTGGCGATTTTTTCTTTTTTAAGCTGCAGTCCAGTCGCAGCCTCGGGTTCTCTGACTTCTCTGGTGTTATTGTCTAATGCTGAACAAGTGAATGGCAATACGGCGCCAAGCGCCAGAGCGGCTAGTGATAGGCGATGTTTCATAGAGTCTGGAAATTCTTCTGATAGATGATTGGCATCATAAAAGTAAACAGGCACAATATGCAAAAAAATTCTAAGAAATATTATGTTTGATCTGCCATTAGCGCCCCGTTACGTCTTACCGCCAGCGATTTTGATTGCCTTTTGTACATTACTTATGTTGCCACCCGTTCAGGAGTTATTACTGTTTAACCGTGAGCTGATCGGCCAAGGTGAGTTGTGGCGGATCTGGACCAGTCAGTATGTTCACACCAATTGGATGCACTGGCTGCTGAATGTCATTGGTATCGTGTTTATCTGGGTATTACATGCAGAATACCGCACGCCCAAAACTTATATGATACATCTACTGTTACTCGGTCTTTGGACTGGAATTGGTATTTGGCTATTTTGTCCGGATATTCGTATTTATACTGGGCTAAGCGGACTGCTTCATGGTGTGATCGTCTGGGGAGCGATAAAAGACATCAAAATCGGTGAAAGAACTGGTATTCTGTTATTTTTAGGTATTCTAGGTAAGCTTGCCTGGGAGCAGTACGCCGGGCCCAGCGCTGAAGTAGGAGAGCTCATTTCGTCACGCGTTGCCATTGAGTCACACCTGATTGGTGCTGTTGGTGGTATGGCGCTGGCTTTGCCTTTGCTATGGCAAAAAAAATAACATGATTGTGGCGCAGCTCGAATAAACTGCGCCACGCATTAATTATAAGTTTTCTTTAAACAACTTATAGATACGACGATATTCGTCCAGCCAGCTCGAAGGCTGCACAAAGCCATGCGGTTCTACCGGATAAATTGCCGTTTCATAGTTTTCTTTCTCCAGTTCAATCAATCTTTGTACCAACCGAACGACATCCTGGAAAAACACATTGTCATCAATCATGGGAGCATTGATCAACATAGGCTTGTTGAGGCCTTCAGCAAAGTAAATTGGTGAGCTACGGCGATAAGCAATAGGATCATCCACCGGACGATTCAGAATATTAGACGTGTAAGGGTCATTATAGTAAGCCCAATCTGTGACCGGTCTAAGCGCTGCCCCAGCCTGGAATAATTCAGGCTGAGTGAACAAAGCCATAAAGGTCATAAATCCACCATACGATCCGCCATAGGTGCCGACTGCGCCCTTATCAACATTGACGTTCTCAACCATCCAGTTTACGCCATCAGCCAAATCTTCGATTTCTGGCTTACCCATATGACGATAGATAGCCGTACGCCAGTCTCGTCCGTACCCCTTTGATGCCCGGTAGTCCATGTCCATTACCACATACCCTTCGCTTGCAAGTAAAGAGTGAAACATAAACTCGCGGAAGTACACTGACCAGCCGAGGTGAGAGTTTTGCAAATACCCAGCGCCATGGTTGAAAATCACTGCTTTACGGGTATTGCCTTGTTCTCCTTCCTGATAATCAGCAGGATAGTAAACTTTCGCATAAATAGGTTGGTCGGTATGGCTAGATGGTACCGCAACGACTTTAGGTGCAATGAGTTTTTTACTTAAAAACGCCTCAGAGACTGTATTAGTAATTTGCTTTATTTCACTTCCAGGTTGAGCATCTGCAATAAACAACTCTGGAGGCATGACAATTTTTGAATGCGTCAACAAGAGTTTGCTCTCATCCGGACTCAATACATAATCTGTCATACCATCGAGATTGGTTAATGTTTCCAACTCACCAGATTGCAAATTTACACGGTATATTTCGTAAATACCTGGGTGCTTTTTATTCGCTTTAAAATAGATAGCAGCGTTGTTTTTAGTTAGCGTCAACTCTGAAACTTCGAACTTTCCTGATGTTAATTGGGTCGCTTTTCCATTTAGAGGCTTGGTGTACAAATGGCTGTAACCTGACTCTTCAGACAGATAGTACAGCGTGTTTTTGTTATTGAGCCAGCCAAAATCATTGTGTGTATAGTTCACCCAGGCTTCATCATACAAGCGATGCTGAGAGACAAGTTTATTGTTGCTAAAGTCAACCGTAGCAATCCAACGGTCTTTGTTGTCCCAGGACTCTAGCATCAATGCAACTTCATTTCCCTGCGTATTCCATTGAATGGCTGATTGATCCCAACCCCAATCGAGCATCAATGAGATATGACGTGGGGCTTTTTTACTGCTATAGGTTTTACCTTGTGCCTCAGCGTTTTCTCTCCTGACCTGTGCTAACACATCTTCATCAAAACCAGGTAATGTCTCGTACCCCAGTGATTGTTGCTGTTTAGTGTTTAGGTCAATATATACCAGTGTGTGTTCGACCGGTTTGTTGTCTGCGACACGACTACGAGCCTTAACCGGGTCGATATTACCATCCTGTGTCACATAGTTTGGCATGATATCCTGAGCACTTCGTTCGGGGATGTCTTTGGTAATGGCTACAATGAGTTTGTCACCTGCCGGAGACAAGCTGCTTTCTACGATGCGCTGGTCTTTGCCCAGGTAAAAGAGATTGTTATCTAAGGTGCTATTTTGATCTACTAACGCTTTTTTGCGGCTCTGTGCGTCTTTGGCATTCTTATGCTGTAGTGCCACGTAGCCGATCAATTGATGCTGCTCTTGTGCGATATAACTGGCTGGCTCAGTGACGCCCGGCGGCGCATCCTCGACTATCAATTTAGCCAGCTCTGTTGTCAGGCCAGTGGTAAGATCAATCGCATAAAACGTATTGTCCGCAAGATACGCTAGTTGCCCTGAGGTCAAAAACTGAAGTCGCTCGGCTTTTTGGCTTGTTCTGGTTAACTGTGTTACCTGGTTGCTGCTGATATCTTTAACGAACACATTTCCTGCAAATACATACGCCTGAAGCTCACCGTCATGAGAATAAACAGCATTTTCCGAACCTACCTGATGTTTGTCAGATAAGGCAACCTGTTCAATTCCCTGTCCATCATACTTAAACGTGTCTCTTAGTTTGCTCCCTGATTGTTTTTGTTTAAACAAAACAGATTGGCTATCTGCACTCCAAAAACCGTCTTCAGGCTTTCTGCCGAGCCAATCTGGGTCTGCCATTGCCTGTTCAAGGGTAATTACATCAGAGCCTGTTGTTTCGGCAGTCGTAGCTACAGCTGCTGGAGGCGTATTTTGGGAAGCTTGATTGTTATTACTGTTTTGTGTGACCTGACAACCAGCCAAAAATAAAGCGGATGCCACGGCGAGAGAAGTAAGAGATTGTTTCATTTTATGAATTATCTAAATTTGCAATTGAAGCCTAATTTAAGCAAATGAAACCGGATAATTCGAACAATTTTAGATAAACAACCAGACAGAGCGTTTATTGCAAAAAAAAGGCCAGTAAAGCTACTGGCCAAATACTCTCTGCGCTCACATAGTCGTTGATGGACAACGAGTATGAAATGAGGCCTATCCACGCCTCATAAAAGTAGACCTGCGAGTGATAGAATAAGTTCCAAAAAAATTCATTTTTTTTATTTTTTTTGTAATACCTTGTTCTGCTGTGCGAATCGAACCATGTATTGATTCAATGAAGAGACCAGTTGCCTTTTACAGTGTAACCAGACCATCCAAAATCAATAACAACATAACGCCACTGACGATAAACCAAAGTACAGATGCCATAACAAAAGGACGCCAGCCACTTTGGCGTAACATTGCCATCGAAACACCGCTGCCTATCAGAAATAAGCTCGCAACCAATACTGACTTGGCACCACTATAAAGTACAGACCACACAGGCTGGTAATCTGGCAGCCAGGTGTTAATCATAGCCGCAGCAACAAAGCCGATGATGAACAAAGGAATACTGGCTTTTTCAGAAGAGCGCCAGAACACACCTGCCATAGCAGCATACGGCACAATCCACATCGCCCGGGTAAGTTTAATCGTAGTTGCCATCGTCAGAGCAACAGGCCCATACACCGAGGCCGCAGCAACAACACTGCTGGTGTCATGAATCGCCAGCGCACTCCATAAAGCAAACTGACTCTCCGAGAGCGAAAAATAATGTCCGAGCCAAGGAAAAACAAGCAAGCCAAGCGCATTCAAAGCGAAAATTACACTGAGTGAAATAGCGATTTCGTCCTGTCTGGCCTTGATCACCGGCGCCATTGCCGCAATCGCACTGCCACCACAAATTGCTGTGCCAAATGAGATCAAAGTCCCCGTGTTGCGATTAAGGCGAAACACTTGGGTGAGAATTTCACCCAGGCCTATCGTTGCCGTGATACTGACGATGGTTAACACCAGGGAGCTGCGCCCAACGGCCAGTACTTCTTCGATATTGACGTTAAAACCCAATCCAATAACGGCCAGTTTTAATAACCATTTTGATGCGTTGTTGGAAAAATCCGGTAAGGGGTTACCTAATACAAGTGCAAATCCAAGACCGATGAACAGTGCTGAAGACGCGCTGGCAAAAGGTGATAACGCGAATAAGAATGCTAATAAAAATAAAGCTTTATGGAAGCCTGGTCGTTCTAACAAAATATGTACGCTCGCACGCAGTCACCAGATGAAACTGCGTCGGGTAATCATAAACCCCGACGCGATTATGCCCTAGTTGAGAATTAGAGCATGGCTAGTCTCGGCTATACCAGGATAAGCCGCTTCAGGGAGTATCTCAGCCAGATCAGCAAGCCGCTCACCCAACTCGTGTAAGCTGTTCGCTGACACGTTAATATGCCCCATTTTTCTTCCGGGTTTGGCCGTTTTACCATACCAATGGCTGGTCACACCGAGCGTCTGCAATACGTTAGTTGGAATGTTTTCCTGTCCCAATACATTGATCATGGCAGTAGGCCTGATAAGACTGGTATCACCAATGGGCAATCCAGCGATAGCGCGAATATGGTTTTCAAATTGGCTAACGTGACACCCTTGTTGTGTCCAGTGACCTGAATTGTGTACACGTGGTGCAATTTCATTAACCAATAACGTGCCATCAACATCAAAAAACTCAATTGCCAGCACGCCAACATAATCAAGTTCGCTGGCTACCGCTGAGAATGCCGATTCAGCCTGAGCTTGAATTGCAGACTTCTCTTTTCCTGCGATAGATAATGTTAGCACGCCATTAGTGTGCTGATTTTCTGTCAACGGATAGATACGACATTGGCCATTACGATCTCGCACACCAATAATTGACACTTCACGGTCGAATGGGATCATTTGCTCTGCAATAATGGCATGAGGAACCGCTTCGGTACCGGCAGCCAAAAACTCAGACATTTCCTGCCAGATAGCCTCAATTTCATCGTCATGCTTCACGCGCCATTGACCCTTGCCGTCATAGCCGGCCTGGCATGTTTTAACGACAAGCGGCTTACCCAGTTTTTCAACTGCTGTCAGAAAATGTGCTTTTTCGGTGATCAATGCATATGGAGCACAGGCCACCTGCGCTTTTTCTAGCAAGGCTTTTTCTTTAGCCCGATCACCACCGGTCAAAATGGCTTCAGCTCCTGGATAAAACTTACCCGTTTGCTGACATACCGCTAAAACGTCCGCCGGAATATGTTCAAACTCTGCGGTAATAGCATCGACGTCCGCTATCGCTTGGTCAAGTGTTGCACTGTGCGCTTCAAACGTTACCGGGTTAATGATTTGCTGACTGGAAACATCGTATGCAGAAACCTGAATATCTAAGTGAGTGGCAGACAAGCTCATCATACGAGCTAACTGGCCTGCACCTAAAACTAATACTTTCATTACTACTCTGCTGGGTTAGGGTTAGCCAGAATGGTTTCAGTTTGTGCCTTACGGAACGCTTCTACCTTGTCGAAAATCTCCGGTTGTTGACAACCCAATATCTGCGCAGCGAGCAAGCCAGCATTTGCCGCGCCAGCATCACCTATAGCAAGCGTGCCAACAGCTACGCCTTTAGGCATTTGGCAGATAGACAGCAATGAATCAACACCATTAAGCGTTTTAGATTTCACAGGCACACCTAGTACTGGCAGGCTGGTAAATGCGGCAGCCATTCCAGGCAAATGTGCAGCTCCACCGGCGCCAGCAATAATAACTTTAATGCCTCGATCTGCCGCTGAGGAAGCATAGTCAGCTAACAACTGTGGTGTACGGTGCGCAGAAACAACTTTTGTTTCGTATTCAATACCGAACTTATCCAGCATATCTGCTGCATGTTGCATTGTAGGCCAATCGGACTTGGAGCCCATAATGATGCCAACCGTCATAATTATTCCTCAGTTTAAATTGAACGATTTAGACGCAGTTTTTTGGGGTATGCGCCAACTTCAGGCGTATTATACCCAAGTGGCGCAGCAAAGCGAATCGACATTTCCATACTAAATAGATTTGCCAGGCTAACCCTCTCGCACTTCAATTTTAGGTTGTCCAGCTCGCGCTTCGCGCCAATGGTAGATAAATCCGTCAGGACCTAAAATTAAAAATAATAAAGCTAATCCACCAGGCACCAGCACAGCTTTGAGCACTGGGCCAAGTACATAGCTGTAAAACACGATAAACGGGATAAACAAAACATAACCAATAATCCGCTGCAACATAAAACCTCCTTCACAATTATTGAGCGCGCTCACATTTTTAATTGAGCGCGCTCAATTGTCAATATGTAACGGTCTGACTGTGCTGCTGTCTCACAATATGAAACAGCTCTGTCGTGCCAAAATGAATCAGTTCAAAACTTCTGAAGTAACGTCTAAGGTGCTGATTAATATCTGGTAGTTTATGTATGGGTGGCCAATTTTCATGGTATAATGACGAAAAAAATGGTGTCGAACTGCAATGAAGAAAAGTGAAAAAACAAAACAGCAAATCCTGGATGAAAGCTGGCAACTGTTTATTGCACATGGCTATCAGGAGACCTCCACCCGTCAAATAGCCAAAGCTGCGGGTATTGCCGTGGGAACTGTTTTTAGCCACTTCCCGAGTAAAGTGGATATTCTGAAAACAGCAATGCATCAGCGTATCGATGTAGTTATCGAAAATGCCATCAACACGGATCAACATCACTCTGCCAGGCTGAAGTTACGCCACTATGCCAGCCACCTGTTCGCTTTTTATTTGCAGCATCGTGAATTCAGTCAGGCACTACTTACTGATTTGCTTTGGCATCAAGCCTACTTTGCCGATCAGATATCGGCCTTTAAGGCGCTCCTTTTTGCGGAGCAAGAGTACGATGAAATAAAAGCGACAGTCATGATGGACTGTTACTTTATGACACTGATCCAGGGTTTGTCTGACCCTGCTTCTTGTGAAGATAGTATGCTAAGGATTCTTACTAATAAGCTGACTTTGCTTTATTGAATTTTATGTATGATGTGTTCTTAATATAGGATATATTAAAGGCAGAGCAAACCATGCCCTGCCTTTATCAGTTAACTGTGTTTCACTGTCAGTTTAGGCGCATTAGCACTACTTTTTGGCAGATACCAGATACTACCGGGCTCATTATTTGCGGCTCTGCGTTCAACATATTCAGACATATACCAAAATACACTCCCAAACAAAAATGCAATGCACTCTACCATCAAAGTGCCCAGATCATTTGGCGTCCAAAGATTCAACGCAGGTACAATTTCAGCGAGTACTGAAGTTATGGGTATCAAAACACACAGAAGAGCCAAACCTTTCAGACCGTTAATCGCCGTTTTGGCAGGACCATAAACAAAGGCACTTACCAGCACACATGCAAAACATGCATAATAAACAAACATATAGGCCTGATTAATATTCACCGGAGCCAGTGTCAGCCACTTGTTGCTAGCAAATACGGCCGCAATACCAATTATAGCTCCCAGGCTCACGCCTAGGGTAAGTGCTCCCATAACACGATAAGAGCGTCGCTGTACCGTGCCCTTTTGACGTCTTTTCTCTAACCAGAGAATATTGCCTGAGTAGAATAAACAGGCGCCTGCCAATCCCATGAAAAAATACGCCCAACGTACGAGGTCACCACCATAGCTACCAAAATGCAAACCAAAGAAACTTGATACAAGCCTTGCCCAGATAGTTTGCTGTGAGTTCGCAACGCTGGAAGACACCACGTTAAGTGTATAAGGATTAATAAAGATAAAGTCGTGTAATGCCCCTCTGGCTATTTCTGCTTCATTAACCACATCAATCGTCGCAAAAGCGGTTGGCTTATTAAGATTGTTAAGTTTTATCTGTACGACCCGATAACCAGGAGCATGAGATTCTGCTGCTGCAATCAACTCGCTCACCTTAGGTAGGTCAGCGATGTTACGCTCAATTTGTGAGGGGGCATTGCGAGGAAAAAGAGGCTTATCGCCATACAATTGAGCAAGTCCACCGTACAGCACATCATGAAATGCAAACACGCACACCGTAAACGCAATCACAACATGAAAAGGTAAACTCGCAATACCCAGCAAATTATGACCATCCAGCCAGAATCGCTTTCGCTCTCCCTGGTTTCGAACGGCCAGGAATCGTTTTACCAGAGTAGGCAATAGAAAGATGACGCCCGACACCAGTGCCAGGAAGTACAAACCCGCAGCAACCCCCATTACGAAGACGCCTGCCTGAGTATGGCCAATCTCCCCCCCGATGCCGGCAGTTCGATGCAACATATCCAGTAGTGCAGATAAAGTATTAACGGGCACCAGTTCAGTGATCAGCTGGTTATTCTCATCCAAGGTACCATGCCAGCGAATATCATCCAGCCGCAATCCCCGTGTCGACCCCTGCTCATACCAGCTCACTGGCGACAGAGCCTCATCAAAATGCAGACTCACACTGTTGCTCGCTTTTGGGTGTGTTTGTAAAACCGTATCCAATAGCACATCGTAACGTTCAGGCTCGATTGCAGTCATCTGGTGTTTTGTTGGCGTCGCCCAGCGGTCAATCTCGGGCGCAAACATCACCAAAGCGCCAGCAAAGAAGCCGATAAACAGCAGTAAACTAGAAGTGATCCCCGTCCAGGTGTGTAAACTCTGATAGGCTCTCAGAATATCCGCTCTTACCTTCATGACACTCCCCTTAATATCGCTAATACGGCAAAGCACGCGGCACTGACTGACAACAGGCAAAACCAAGCCCGAGCACCACTTCTAAACATGTAAGTAAAACTCAGGGCCAGCAACCAAATAGGTACACTCAGCCACATGTTAAACTGAGTTCTCCACAGTAACTCTGTATCGCTAATGGAAGACGCCAGCCCAGACGGACCAAACCAGGCAAACAGTCCAACAATGGAGAAACTTAATAATCCGCCACCAATGATTCCGGCAAGCGTTTTACTCAACCAATCAGGCTGTATCGGTGTATAGTTTTTCATTATTTATCTCTCACCATCAAAACCAAAAACGGGATAAGCATAAGTGACAGCATAATTACCATTAAAGAGATAAACAGGCTTACAGATAAACTCATACCGCTATAAAAACCAATCAATGCGGCTGAAAATAAAAAGTAAGCCAGAATACGCCAGCGACTGCTAATCTGTTTTTTTAACCAGCGCTGATTCTTGTTGCTAAGATAAATAACTGAGGCCCCTGCGATGAGCGCAAAGACCAATATAGAAGTAAGCACTTTTCACTCCCTGTCATAACGTGAAGACCATCCTGTCCATTATACACAAACGGTATTGATAATCACTACCATTTACTTTATTGATAAATTCAATTGTGACCGCTTATTTTTTTAAAGTTAATTTGGGCCAACGTGTTTTCAACAAATGATAACTGCGGCCGAGTATGACCAAACTAACAGCGCCAGTTAACACTGGAAATAGCAAAAATGCCCAGCCCTGTCCGCTCAGCATAATAAATAACGGGTTTGCACCAGCTGGCGGATGCACGGTTTTAGTTAGGACCATAAGCGCTACAGCCAGGCCTGTTGCCAAACCCAAAGTAAACGGATTGACAGGTAAACAGAAGACAAATACAACCCCGATCAAGGCAGTCAGACTATGCCCGGAAATCACATTACGCGCCTTAGCAAGCGGGCTGTCAGGCACAGCAAAAATAAGCACACAAGAAGCGCCAAAAGCAGCCATCAGAAGCCAATACCCCTGGTCATTACGCCCGAGCAATGCGAGCACCATAATAGCCAACATAGAACCTAATCCAGCTGATAAAGATACAGTCCAATTGAGCACACTCTCCTCCTTAATTTAAGTAGACAAATCGTTCTACACCACCAATGTAGACAAGTTTGTCTACCCATGTCAAGATAGGCTCAAACGTAAGGAGGCACGATATGTCAGACAAGCGAGCGTTATTACTCAACAGCGCATTAGAGTTGTTTTACCAAAAAGGCACAAGTTCGGTTGGGATCAACGAGATCATTACCTATAGCGGGATTGCAAAAAAAACCCTCTATCATCACTTCAGTTCAAAAGACGATTTGATCCTTGCAGCTTTAGCACTTCGCGATCAGAAATATTTGCAGTGGCTCGAAGCAAAACTGACTGATGCCCAAAATAATGAAGAGCTGGTGAAGCAACTTTTCTACGCGCTCAATGACTGGTTTAATGATCGTGTTGCTGAACTTGGCGGCTTCCGGGGTTGCTTTTTTATTAATACAGCCAGTGAGTCTGTAACACTAGACCGGCAAATTCAGGACCGCTGTGCCAGTCATAAAGTTGCCGTCAGACAGCTCATCACTAATAGCCTACCCCAACCTAACGATCGGCTCGTCGACGCGCTGTGTTTACTAAAAGAAGGTGCCACGGTATCTGCGTTTGTACAAGGTGATAAACAAGCCGCTTTGCGCTGCATAGATATCGCTCTGGCATATGACACACAAGCGCCTTTTCCGGTGTAATGCCGTGAAATTTAACCAGACAACTCGTTAATCTATAATTGCGTAAGTCCCTTTGTATTCAATGACGGCCTGAACAGTGCAGCAAGAAAAATACCTAAAACAGGGTGCCCTGACACTTTGTGCATCCGTTATTATCGGTTTTTTGGCTGATTATACCTTTAATCTAAGCTTGAGCCGCACGCTAAGCGCACACGAATATGGCGATTATAAAGTTGCTTATGCCTATGCCACTATCTGCGGTGTTTTGGTTCTGCTTGGCGGTGATCGCGTCGCCCCTAAGTTCTTAGCTAACCCACTGGCCAAAAAAGCATCGAGTGAAGTGGGTGGGTTCGTCATCTTCTTCTGCAAAATTGCTGCCTGTATTTCTGTACTGCTCTTTTTATTCGCCTATTTGAGTGGCTATCTTCATTTAGGGAGTTGGTCGCCAGATGAACATCATGCGCTACTTTGGATTTCGGCGGCAATTCCCCTTATAGCGGCAGGTGCAATATTGAGTCGCGTGCTACAAAGCGCAAAGTTACTGACCTACGCCAACTTGCCATGGCGCATCGTGCTGCCCCTCGGGAAAACACTGGCAATCTTGGTATTAGCCTCTTTGTTAAACCAAGTTCGGCTTTGGCAGGTAATCGTTGCTGGCATTGCCATCTTGGCGCTTATCACGACATGGCAGCTATTCATCCTCTATCGAAAAAACCTCATTACATTGACCCACACTGTGCCAATTCGCAACCAGTCACAACTTTTGACAACCTCTATCCCAATGATGCTGGCCATGTTGGTTACCATTGCCATATCCCAGCTAGACTTATATATGCTTGAATTATTGGCACTGGAGCATGAAGTTGGACATTATGCGGGTGCTGTTACGACTTCGCATATGATCCCAGTTGCACAAGTGAGTGTGATCGCGCTTTTCGTCCCCCTATTGGGTCAAGCCTTGGAAAAAGGTGAAGAAAACGCCGAACGCGTGTTATGGCAAGGTCAAAAGGTTATGTTTGTCATTATTTTAGTACTAACTATTGGACTATTGATATCAGGCGCACATTTATTGCAGCTATTCGGGAGAGATTTTTTTACCGCCCATGACGCATTAAAATATCTAATTTTGGGATCATGCTTTTGGGCGATGACAGCGTTTATTTCAACCTGGCTACAATACACGGGTAAAGGAAAATACGTGGTAGTCATTGGCCTGTTAACACTTGTTACGGATGCAGTACTAAATTGGCTACTTATTCCAACACATGGAATTACTGGGGCGGCAATTGCAACTTGCATTGCGCTCTGTGTAGCCTCATTACTGACCTGGAGTACGTTCATGCTATGCAGAAAACCACCCTATTCCAATGCGACTATTCGGTCGGCCCAGTCAGGTCATCGCTAATTTAACGGCTGTCATCGATTATTTATTAAAATAATTGACACAATCTGTACCCTTTTGTAATTTTAACTTACCTGCTAGTTTGCAGACTGGAACAAATAAAAATAATAAGGAAAATTATGGCGCAACGAGCTAAGCGAAGTGCGGTGTTTATTCTGATGTTGTTACTGGGTTTAAGCTTGGGCGTCATGCTCAAATATGGCTATCTAAAACTATATCATCATCCGAATATAATGACTCAAGATACATCTGCCCATTACGAGGGGACTGACAAACCTGTGATTTTATACACCACTCTCTGGTGCCAATACTGTAAACAGGTTCAAGATTACTTTAAAAAGCACAATATTGATTACCTGAGCAGAGACATAGAATCCAATGATCAAAAGATAAAATCTCTGTTTGACAGCCTTAAACGCGCTGACATACCGCAGATCATCATTGGCAATAAAGTCATTACAGGTACAAACCTGAGTGTGGTGGAAAAAGCATTACAAGAACAAGCTTTTCTCTAAGATTGGCCCTTTCAAGGCGTATACCTAATACGTAGACGCCTTACCTTTATTGCGCTATCTTAAAAAGTGTTTCGTCGTTCACTCACTTTTTTAGGAGTATGCGTTGCAATATAAGTTGTTACTACTCATTGGTTTACTATATGGCTTACCTGTTTCAGCCACACCTCAATTGCAACCCATACACCGCTCCACCGCGGATATCCTAAGAGAGGCCGAAGACTATATTATTGTAGAGCCTTCACACTCTTACCAACTGCTCAGGCAAGTTGAGTCAATAACCACACTCACTCCCTCACAGCGGATCCGCTGGCACTTAATTAAGGTACGTTCAGCTATTGCCACAAATAATTTAAGCGACATAGAAGCAGAGCTAGCTGCCCTGATTAAGTTACAGCAACACGCCTACTTTAAAAACCATCTTCCCAGTATGCTCAGTGCAATGGGCATCGCGCTAAGACGCCTTGGTTATCAGGCAGAAGCTAAATCTTTATATACCTGCGCATTGTCACTTGATGTGACAGACAAAAAAAGAATGGCATTACTCATCAATCTTGCCGTTTTATCACGGCATATGAATGACTACCCGCTTGCCAGACAATCTTACAAATCCGCAAAGAACATTGCACTCAGACTTCATCACGAACGTGCACTGGCAAACGTTAATAATAATTTGGGAACTCTTGCACTGGATGAAGGTAAAATAGACTTAGCTGAAACATACTTTCGGGAAGCCTTGGTTGGTTATCAGTCCAGTGACAAACGCTCAGGCAATATTACAGCAGGCACCAACCTGCTACTCGTATTTGCAATTCAAGGGCATACTCTCAATTTCCAGCGCCTGATCAGCCCTATTTCAGCCTTGATAGACGCTTACCCAGATGCGTCAAAAAAAGCGCTGTTACTATGGCTGATAAGCGCGAATGATGCCAACCTTGGCGTGGCACTCCCGCAAAACATGAAAGAAAACCTGATCTCAGCGTTTGAGCAACTTGAGAGCGTCAAAGTGCAACAGCTGATTCAACGCCACCTGGCGCCCAAAGTACAGGTTGCAGTCACGCCAGGCAAGCGCTCGGCCCGAACTACAAAAATCACACCAACCTGGTTTCAAGAGCTCTCATTTTGCTCTAACAAGGAGCCTGAGTTTAAGGTTCAATAAAGTCTTGCGTTTCCTGATATAAGGAACGAACAAATTGCAATTTTAAGGGAGTAGTTTTATCTAACGGTTTATCAGTCATACTATCCAGCAACCGCGGTAAACTTGCATGGTCACGACACCTCACTTGAATAAGCTGATCGAAACTAGGGAGATGGCCGATTTTATGCACTAGCAAACAATCGTTCATGGTGAGTGGTAAGATGTAGTACTGGCCATTGTCAGCCAGCGCCACAGGCTCATCGAGCAATATCTCTTTTACTTTGAGTGTCAGCCCGGTTAGCGCTTGAACACCACCTCGTTCAAAATGTCCCTGATAGACATGACCTTTCACCCGAACTAACTCCCCACTGCGTAACTTGTCAAGTTCGAAGGCTCTCGGAGCAAACGTCACTAAAGAGTTTGAATTAATTAACTGCACCAAAGATTCTTGGTGTTGCTCTTCAGCGTGCACTTCAAAGATAAGTTGCCGAGCATGCACTCCCCTCGGAAGTGGCAAATGTGAAGCGATAATTTTGTGCTCTGCATATACCAGCGCAAGTCCATGCACACCAAAACTGCTGTGCTGATGAGAGAACACAACCGGCGTAAATAATACCAATAGCCATCTAAGCAATGAAAGATCCTCTTTTTATCAAATTCCTGACAAGTTTAAGGTATATTTAGTTCCACATCGTTACCAAATAGGCATTGATGATTCCAAAATGGAAATAATAGAATTAACTCGATTTGTCGAGATTGCGAATGCAAAGACGCTTCAGAGTGCGGCAGCCAACTTGCACACTACACCTGGTGCATTATCCAAGTCATTGAAAAAATTGGAGTCTTCACTAGGTATATTGCTTTTCGACCGAGTTGGAAAGCAGCTGTTCCTTAATGAAAATGGTAAACGCCTGTTACCTGAGGCACTTAAGATTTTAGACCTTAAAGATAACGTAAAAGCCATGTTGACTCCGACAACCCCTGTTTTTAATTGCCGTGTCTCAGCGCCAGCTATCCTCCAATATCGCTGGGTAGGCAGTATCGGCGCCAAGGCTTGCGATATCCAAATAGAATATGAAACCGACTTCGAACTCACTGCGCTCGAAAAAGTTAAAAGAGGCCTGGTTGATATAGCACTGACAACTCAGCTAATCCAATCCCGTTTGAATGAGGATCTCGAAATGGTCACTATTGGAGAGCTGACCTTGAAGTTAGCGGTTGGTAAAACCCATCCATTGGCCGGCAAACATTCAGTCACCTCAGCTGAGCTTGCGAACTACCCATTCGCCGTGCCAAATACGTCTCCATTCTGTGGAGAATTACGTGGATTTAGTTGTGATGGCTGGCCACACAGCAATTTAAAAAGAGATATAAAGTGGATTGTTAACGATTACGCCGCGCTGTGCGAACTTGTGAAATGCGGGCTGGCCGTTGCTTTTTTGCCTGATTACATGATTGAGGCCTGGCAACTCACTCAGCTTGAAGTGGATTCAAACCTGAAGAACGATACTGAACAGGTGTGTTTGATTTACCGGCAACATGCGCCTGCCTGGATAAAAGCACTGGCTGAAGAGGTAAAATTAATCAGTTAAAAAATGGGCGTAATCGTTTCCCCTTGCTCAGATACCACCTTTAAGTAGATAGTCTGTAAGCCAAAAAAGTTTAGAAATGAAAATAAAGCAACTTAAAGTCATCTTAATCACTTAATTCTGCAATGACATTTTAGATAGGCAACGACTCTTTAAACTGTCGCGCTGATAGCGGCACGTGTGCTTATGAATCTTGTTATTGTCGCGAAGCCCACACTGACTGTAGTGACCTCATTGAATAATTGACAAGATTTGGCAGTTTTCATAGCCATACACAAACCAAATTCACTTGATTTATAAACTAAAAAAGCCAGCAATGTGCTGGCTTTTATGATCTTAATAAATAATTTTAAGCTGATTTAGCGCGCTGCGCGTCTTTCTTCGCTTGTTTTTGCTCTTTACGGGCACGTAAAGTTTCCTGTGCCTCATGGCCGATATGGCCTTCACCACGTTGCTTTGCCAGCTCCATTTGTCTTTGACGCTCTGCAAAACGGGCTCTTTGCTCTTCGGTCACATTATCATGACAGTGATGACAAGATACACCTTCCATATATTCCGGACGCTGCATTTCTTCTGCAGTGATCGGCATACGACATGCGTGGCACTGATCATATGAGCCTTTATTCAAATCGTGGTCAACGGCAACGCGGTTATCAAATACAAAGCACTCGCCCTCCCACATCGTTTCTTCTTTAGGCACATCTTCCAGATATTTAAGAATACCGCCTTCGAGGTGGTAAACTTCATCAAATCCCTGCTCCTTCATATAGGCAGTGGACTTTTCACAGCGTATGCCACCTGTACAGAACATGGCTACTTTTTTATGTTTTGCGGGATCCAGGTTCTTCTCGGCCCACTCTGGGAATTCGCGAAACGTTTTTGTATTCGGGTCGATGGCATTTTTGAACGTACCGATTTCAATCTCATAATCATTACGCGTATCAACCAAAACCACGTCAGGGTCAGAAATCAGTGCGTTCCAATCCTGTGGCTTAACATAGGTTCCAACCACTTCTTTAGGATCGATGCCCTGAACACCCATTGTCACGATTTCTTTTTTCAGCTTGACCTTAGTGCGATAAAATGGGCAGGTTTCGTCGTATGATTCTTTGAAAACAATATTATCCAGACCCGGTTGCTCATTCAGCCACGCTAGTAAAGCATCAATGCCTTCGCGCTTTGCGGCAACGGTACCGTTGATCCCCTCTTCTGCCAGTAATAAAGTGCCACGCACTTCATTGGCTTCCATGACATCCAGCAAGGGCTGACGGATCGCCTGATAATTTGGCAAAGACACAAACTTGTACAAAGCACATACAACAAAATGGTTATTCATAACTTTCTCTTTAATAAGCTTTATAACAGCCTACACTTAAGCACGACGTGTAAGCACTTAACCGAATCGCAAATCCGGCGCCAGGCGCGATATTTTACGGATTTTAAGGATAATTGCAAAACCGTTTGCCCCCGGTGGTCAAAGAACTCACACAAAGCACTGTAAAGTTATGGTGGTAGTGGAAGTTAGTTTGTTATAATGCTGCGTTTTAGAAAATAATTACTGGAGAAAAGTACCTTGAGATTTTCCGAACTGGGTCTTGACCTGCGCTTTGAAAAACAATTAGAACACCAGGGGATCACAACCCCGACCGAGATCCAGGCTCAGGCCATCCCTACAGCCCTTGCCGGGCATGACACCTTTGCTCAGTCAAAAACGGGCTCCGGAAAAACTCTGGCATTTTTACTTCCTGCTGTACAACGCGTGATGAAACAAAAGGCGCTCAGTAAACGAGACCCACGTGTGCTTATCGTTGCGCCAACCCGAGAGCTGGCCACACAGGTATTCAACCAATGCCGTTTGTTAATTGCGGGTACCGCCATGTCTTGTACAAAAGTACTCGGTGGTGAGAACTTTAACGACCAGGTAAAAGCGCTTCGCAAAGACCCGCACTTTGTTATTGGTACGCCGGGTCGTATAACCGATCATATAGAGCAACGCAGTTTGCAGCTTCACGGCCTTGAATTGTTGATCTTTGATGAAGCCGATCGGATGCTTGACTTAGGCTTTGAAAAGCAGCTTTCTACAATTAACAATGCGGCTGATCACCGCCTGCGTCAGACTTTGTTATTCTCTGCAACGCTTGAGCATGCTCAGGTCGAGATCACATCAAGAGATTTACTTAAATCGCCAAAACGTATCCTGCTCAGTGGCAGTAACGAAAAGCATGACGATATTCGCCAGGCAATGTACTTTGCTGATCACCTGGATCATAAAGAAGCACTGCTTAAACATTTTGTACAACAAAGCGATGTAAAACAGTGCATTATTTTTACTGCGACTCGACAAGATACTAATCGCTTCAGCGACATGCTCAATGAACTGGGAATAAAGGCCGTTGCGCTCGCAGGCGACCTGGCACAGAGCAAGCGTCTGGATATTATGGATGCATTTAGCCGTGGCTTATTTAAAGTGCTGGTTACCACAGACGTGGCATCGCGAGGCCTGGATCTGCTAAATGTATCACACGTCATCAACTTTGATTTACCTAAGCAGGCAGAAGAATACGTTCACCGAATTGGTCGTACCGGACGTGCTGGTTTCAAGGGAGACGCGATTTCCTTTGTAGGCCCTAAAGATTGGAAAAGTTACGAAGCCATTGCTGCTTATCTTAAAGAAACAGTCCAGTTTCAGTTTGTCGAAGGGTTAGAAGCCAAGTTTAAAGGCTTTAAGCCCAATGTAACTAAGCCTAAACAGAATATCAAGCGTAAGCCAGCTGACACCAAAGCTAAGGCAAAGCGCGTCCTTAAGCACAAACCACAACAACCGAAAAAGGCGATCCCGGCACCGTTTGATGTCGATGGACACGCACCACTAAGAAGAAAGCCTAAGAAGCCAACCGAGGAATAAACATGCTAGGTACCACACAGTTTTTAATGATCGAAGAGATCTGTGCCGAAGGCGCATACCTGGATGGCAAAGAACAAGGCGATGTTTTTTTGCCGCTTAAAGAACTACCGGACCACCTCGAAGCGGGTGACAACGTTGAAGTATTTGTGTTCAGTGACAACCTGGGCCACCCTTGCGCCACCACGCAAAAGCCGCTTGCGCAACTGGGCGAGTTCGCCCTGCTGCGCGCCAAGCAGATTAATAAAGTGGGTGCCTTCTTAGATCTTGGGATCAGTAAAGATGTATTAGCACCATACAACGAGCAAAAACCAAAAATGCGCGAAGGATACAGCTATCTGGTTAAGCTCTACCTGGATAACGCCAGTAAACGCCTGTGTGCCTCAAGTAACCTTGGGAAATTTTTAAATAAGACGCCTGCGCAGTACAAGAAATTTGAGCAAGTTGACTTAATTGTCGCCGCTAAAACTGATCTCGGCTACAAAGTCATTGTCAACGAACAACACTTTGGCATGGTATTTTTCAATACCGTATTTAAACGCATGTATATCGGTCAACGCATGACGGGTTATGTAAAACAAGTTCAGGAAGATGATAAGATTGATATCTTACTCGAAAAACCGGGCATGGATAAAATCTCAGATCTGGGCGAACAGATCCTTAAAAAGTTGGAAGATAACAATGGGTTTCTACCACTTGGTGACAAATCAGACCCTGAGCTGATTAAGAAAACTTTCTCCACCAGCAAAGCCAACTTTAAAAAAGCCATCGGTGGTCTGTTCAAGCAGGAAAAAATCCAAATTGAAGCGACATCCATCTCTTTGATTAAAAATCAAAAATAGTCAACTCGAGTGATTCTTGAGAAAGGCGCAAAGGTGATGCGCCTTTCTGGCGCGGTGTTTGTCCTTGCATGAATGAGGTCACGCCAAGTGTTTTATCGATATTAATTTGTGGGGTGTAACTGGTATACATGCTTGCTGTATAAAACACAGGCGTCATGACAAGCTTTTACTCAGTTCAACCGCTGCCAGATTACATTCTGGCACATCCAGAAACAGAGTCCCGCTCGCCTACTATGGCCGTCTGCTAGGTTACCAGGCCATAGCGCATCCCGGTAAACTTTCTCAAAAGATAGCAATAATAAAGCAGGATGTTTTTTAACACCTTGGTGTTGACTAAAGCGTGACCCGGAGGCACAGTGCTCTGGTCATTCTAGTCTGGATAATTAATGCCGAAAATGAAGGCTTCGTTAATTGTCAGGCTTTACCAGCATGATGTATCAATGACAAATACTATGCCGCGGGCAGTATCTATTACTTCGGAAAAATGAGATTTTGGAACCTACCGCCCATAAAAGCACACGACACAAAAATACACGCAAGTGTTGAATAATAACAAAAGGAATTATAAATGAATTTCCTCAATGTACTTTCTCTGAGGAGAGAGCAGATCAATACTATCAGCTCGCTGACTCTCATAACTGGTTTAGTCGCCAGCCCGGCTTTTGCAAATCCTGTAGTCGGAAAAGTAACGCACTCAATATCAGCACCTAGCTCTGGCAGCGTATACGAAAACAGTACCGTTAACTGGTCACCTTTGTCAGGCTACTCAAACCTGAATTTTTCATATGTCAAGTTAGGTATAAAAGCGCCCGGGTCGGGTTACAGTTACCGCAATCTGTCCTCGAGTAGCTACTCATTTAAACCAAGCAAAGCAGGTAAATGGTGCTTTGTGGTAAGAGGTTTGCACGATGGCGCATTTGGTCTTTTCAGCTCCGAACAGTGTATGAACGTGAGCGATTCCATTTCGGGTTTAGTTACACATTCTGTGTCTGTCCCTGAAACAGGCAATACCTATAAAAACACCACCATTGCCTGGTCGCCATTATCGGCATTTTCAACAACCGATTTCTCATATGTAAAGTTGGGGATCCGTTCACCGAATGGGAGCTGGCGCTATCCAAATTTTGGCGGTAGTAGCTATACATTCGTACCCGATCAAAAGGGCACCTGGTGCTTTAAAGTACGCAGTGTGTCGGGAGGCACATTTGGACTGTACAACACCCAAAAATGTATGACTGTGAATGATTCTGTATCACAGTTTGTAACGCACTCTCTGAATGTCCCTACCAGTGCGGCCATAAACAATCCGATAAAGGTAAACTGGGCACCTTTACCTGCTTTTTCTGACCGTAACTTCTCTTATGTAAAGCTAGGGACAAAAGCGCCCGGTACGGCTTGGAGCTTCCAGAATCTGTCTGCTTCAGATATAAATATTACGCCTACTACAGCAGGTCAATGGTGCTTCCAGGTTAGAGGTAATACCAGTGGCGTATTTGGCTTGTTTACCGCGCAACAATGCGTGAATGTACAAACCTCTGTCAATGGCTTGGTTACTCACCAGGTTACGCCCGTTCCTGCGGCTATAGAAGGGGATCCGGTGACTGTTAAATGGTCTGCATTACCCGACTTTGAACACCTTGATTTCTCCTATGTAAAGCTTTATGTCACACGCCCGGACGGAACAGCTTACCATGACAATTACCCCGAACATGGCGAGTATCAGTTTAACCCAAATCAACCGGGTAACTGGTGTTTTAGAGTGCGCGGAAAATATGATGTACTTGGACTGTACAGCAATGATGTGTGTGCCAAAGTAAAACATCGAAATATGCTGTTCGACGGAGAGTTCACGCATGCAACCAACACGGATTTGTCGCCTTTTACCAGCCACCAGACTTACCACATCGGGGACTGGAATATTGTTGATGTAAACGGTGACAAAAAAATTCGTTTCACAACCCCGGTATTGAGCGAGCAATTGAACGATCCGGTTACTTACGAACTTGATTCATATCAGCAGTTTTACGACTACTGCACGGGTGCTCAAACGCCATACACTAACTTTAAGTCTTTTCGGTGTATAAAATCAGAAATTACGTTTGGCCGTGACAATTACGAAGACGGCGCTGCTGTAAGTGCCGGTGCCACAAGCTGGTATGCTTATGAGTTTACGATTGACAAAATGCTCACCAAAGAAGAGTGTACATCGAAACAGTCCAATAAGTGCTATGTATTTATATCTCAGTTTCATACGACCAGCGCACACCCGCATTTGTCTCCCAATAATGCGGTATTGCTGAGATATACTGACGATAATTTCAACGACATCAGTCTGAACATTAATACAAAGGTTGATTGTGATAGTCCCGCTTTAACGGATACTTCTTATTGCAATGCTCCTAAAACTTACTGCGCTGAAAAAGATGAAGACGACAACTGTATCTTAGTCAGAAAATACCAGCAGCACATAATGGGCAGTCTATCTGGCTTAAAAGAAGGCGAAACTTACTTAATCAAAATGAAAATCAAATGGGATACAGGGCTGGATGGCCGGGTAACGTCATATATTAAACGCCCGGGAGAAGCCGATTTTGTACAGTTTGGTGATCAACAAGACATCCAGACTTTACCCGACAACATACCTCTGGTTGTGCAAACCGGAATGTACTGGGGCGGGTTAGACCCAACGATTCTATTTCCAAATGGAGATAATGGTTCACCAATGACGGTAACTTTAGATAAAATCCAGATGGTGAGAGAGGCATGTCACCTCCCTGACATTTTCAAAAATCAGTCTGAGTTAAGCAGCTGTCATTAAAAGGTGCATTAGTCATCATTAGACAAATCTACTGAATCAGAAAAGCACAAAGGCGTAAGCCATTGTGCTTTTTTCATTGTCTCGTTCAAAATAAGGAATACATGTGAAGTTAAACTTTCCTGGACAACCAACGGTGGTGAAACGGGAGGGTACAACATCTATTACGATGTTAACAAAGACAGCTCAACTAATTTCAACGATCAGGTTGCTAAACGTCAATATGACACAACTAAAGCAATCCTCACCAATCTAAAGTAAGGCGACGAGCTATTCATTCAGTCTGCATTTGGGCGTGATAACGACCCATGTGAAGTGACTTTAAGACACAACATTAGCCTGTGATCTGGCACTATGGCGCACTATCTCGCGCCATCTTAGTTTTTTGACTCATCAAATTAGCCAATTTCAAAAGACGTCACGCCAAACGTTTTCTCTATACCAATAGACGGTGCCTCTTTGGTATACATTCTCGCCGTATCAAATACTGCCGTCATGTTGAGTTTTTCAACGAGCGCTAGTGCTTCTGAATTACACGTAGGTATATCAAGATATACAGCACTATCATCAACTACTTTGGCATTCAATGCACCAATGATAGCCTCTGCTTGCGACGCACTTTTGGTAAACAAAGGCGCTATTTTATAGCCCTCCTGGCACTGTCTGATTACCCCTGCCCCCTGTAATTCTCCCGAAACAATCACACCAACAGAGAAAGCATTATTCTGTCCAAGCCAGGCATGCCAAAATTCTGTTCTTTGCGCAGGAAAAAAGGGCATTAAAAATTGATTAAGAACTTCAGACGGCAGCGAGTCAAGCGCTACGAGGTCTGCCGCGCCTCTGGATGCCAATTTGTGACTAATGCCCTGATAGCGACGATTTGAATAGGCTAAATTAAAGCCCGACTTTTTGTAGTTTTCTTGCTGCTCAACAACACCATCCAGACCTATATTACACCCATCCAATCGAGTCATGGCCGCCTGCCAGATTTTTAGACCAAACCCCTGACCCCGGTATTCAGGTTTAACAATATAAAATCCAATAAAACCAAACGAACTGCCATATTTTACGGCAGAAATCACAGCGACCGGCTCATCATTCAGTAGCCCAATGAGAAACCCCTGAGGATCGGCCTGATAGTAACAATGTGCATCTTCAAGCCCCGGGTTCCAGCCTTCTTGTGCCGCCCAGTCGATTGCTAAATTCACCTCATCACGGGTCATAGTACGAATTGTATACTCTTTATTCATAGCGCTTGCTCCTTGTGTACAGCGATGCCGACATGACAGTGTACCAGCACTATAAACTTCTGGGTGGGAAAGTGAAGTCCGACTAGCGCTGTTAGCCTTCCATTATCAATACGGACAGAAGCTAAACATGAGTACTCATCTGGTCCAGACGCTAGCTGATAAACGCAACGTAATGCCACAAACCGGGATAAATCCAGCCCAGTGAAACTAAAAAGAGTGACGAAAGAGCGGCCACCAGGACCACCCATTTAGGATGTAATTCATTACCATCCGGGTTGTCCGGCCCACCGGGTAGCTCTTCAGGTAAATGAACTATTTGGCTTAGAATTATGAACAAGCAAAGGCATATAGCACAGAAAAGTAAACTCAACTCAGTAATATAAGACAGGACAAATGCCATACAAGGCACGATGAAAGCCGCGTTTCTAGCGCTCTGCCAGTACCTGTTCATCGGGCTATCTCCTCATATGTGATTTAGTTGTCGAGGTAAGATTGAGTGCTACTACAATACCAGTCGGATTAAGCCGCACTTAATGTGTTTTTCACATAAGAATATCTTTACAGCAGAGTGATGGAACTGTAACGACATACTTTGCGGAACGTCAATAACCAATACTATCATGCATTGTTACTTGGCAACCCGCCGTGAAAACCTAGGCGTCAATTGATACTTTACCCTGCTAAAGGGTACCGATATAATGCACAGCTTTCAAACAACCAAAACCTACTAACATATGAAAAAGCTGCTACTTATAAGCTCTATAGGCTTGATTTTACAAGGGTGTTCGGGAATGAAGAACATCCCTATGACACAAGAAACACGGGATGCCGCAAAGCAAACCAATACTTACAATTTGGTACTACAAGATGAAGTCAGACCCGCAGTCAATTTATCTAATAGTGTCAGTGGCGGTGTTGCAGGTGGCCTGGTTGGCGCATTAGTCACCTCTGCCATTGATTCATCCATAAATGAAGACCGAGCGATCGGTGCATTTGGTGTAGCAGCCCCTTTGTTGAACAATACGCTTGATTTGAACTTCCGCAAGTTGATCGTTGAAGAGTTTAATCCGGTGCTTATCTCTGAGTTTAACGCGCAAGACACCAAAGACAGCGCAGAAACAAAATATCTTAATGATGATAAAGTCAAAGAACAAATATCTGCCCTGAAAGAAGGTGAGGCTGCGCTTTACCTTTTCACCCACTATCAGTTTTTTGATAATTTCAAAGTCGTTTTGTTTGAAACAAACGCGACACTCTATGTGGCTAAGCAAGGCAAGGTCTCTGTTTCAAAGCCTGCGTACCGAAATTCATTTACCTATATTTCAGATAATGTAGGCAATGGTGGTATGGATTCAATCCGTCTATGGAATGATAACAACGCAGATTTATACAGAACAACAGTCAGTACAGCATTGTCTGAGATTAGAGAAATGCTAGAACATGATATTAAAGTGGCCCAGGAAGAGTCATGCATTACCGGTACCAAATATATCCGATATAACGCATTAGGTGAGATGAAAAGCTCAGGCAAGATTACAGAGCGAGAGGGAAAGCGGGTTCAAATCAGAGACAAAAATGGTTCACTGGTTAATTTGGCCGACAACTTACTTGTTAAAGAATTACCGAAAGAATGTAAGGCGTAAACAATGAAAAAACTAACGACTCTTTTACTTCCTCTTGCACTACTTTCAACGAATGCTCTGGCTGTTGTCGACGTAGAGATGAAAGTGAGCAAACTCCCAAAAAAGGTAAGTAAAACGCATCAACAAATCGCAGCTAAACTTGCCGATTCCAAATGCACATATGTTGTAAATCCCGTTTCAGACATCCGCCAAAACAAGGATGCAATCAGCTGGAAAGTGAACGCAACAGGGGTTCAGCAATGGTTTAATACTGTGCATCAGAATGTTGTGGCCCCCCTGCTCCCAGAAACAACTAAAGATATCGTTGTTGAAGTCACACCAAAATTGAACATGCTATACACCTATAACGAACAGTTAAATATTAATGGTATGGCGGTATCTACAGTGGGCTACTCTATCAACGGTAAACCTGCTGGCCAATATCATGTCAGAGGGTTTAACTCAGACTCTAACTGGGCAAATGGAGACAGCGAATTTGTGGGATCAGCAGAACACGCTGCTCAACATATGATCACACGCATTCTGGAAAAACTGCCAGAAATTTGTAACAACGCTGAATCAGCATAATTATCGCTACAGCAAAGGGCTGCGACACAGCCCTTTGCTTGTTTACACGAAATCACAATTCTCGTCCCCTTTCACATCAAACAAGGGTTGGATGAACTTACCAGGTACATCATCCGGATAACCCATACTCAACTCAAAGTGATCTGATCTGTGTAATACTCAGTAATGGTAACTTCTTGTGATTGCTCTACAGTAGTAAGGACCGTCTTGATATTGAAAGGAATTGTTATGCATCCCCTTAAGCTTTCCCTAATAACAGCTGCAATCACAACATTGCTGGCTTGCTCCACCGAGCCTACAGGCTCTGAAAATACGGCTTCCAGTCAGGATCCCCTGTTTTGCCCGGCCAATATTAACTGGGTAACAAACCCCAATAATCCTCCCAGTGAAATTCCAGGTGGCGGGCAGAACTTGTGTCAGTTTTACCAATTCTCCTGGCAATGGTTTATTTCTTTGGTAAATGCGCCAGATGGCAATGAACGTACCTTTTTGAACGAGGAGCGCTACCGAATATTTCTTGGTGGAGGCCAGGATTCTTGTGCCCCCAATACGTTGCAATCTAAGTTGTTTGTCAGGGGTGGGAAAGACCCCCATACTACAAGTGAAGACTTTAAAGCGCCTCATGAAATGAATCAGGCGTTAAACAATGCTGTATTGTACGACCAGAATGGCAACATCGTATTGTACGAAACCCGGTTTGACAGTGGTATGTGTGATGTCGCTAAGGGCTCACCGACACTACCTGCCGGTACAACCGAGATTAAAACCTCCTGGCGCAAAATCACTGAGAAAGACAGACCTAATTATGTCTGGGTAAGATCAGATACCAATAACAATGGAGAGCTGGATGCCGATGAATTATATGGCATGGTTGGCTTCCACTTGGTAATTAGCACCCCAGATCACCCCGAATTTATCTGGGCTACCTTTGAGCACAAATACAATGCGCCGGATTGTCAAAAGGCCAACCAGCCCATCTCCGGCTGGAGCTTTGCCAGCGAGCAATGTACCGCCTCGTTGCCCACCCCGGATGCAAACTGTGAATTCAACAAAACCCTAGATCCCGACAAAAAAGGTGACTCCCCGTTAACGGGCACGCCCACAGAGGTCTGTCAGGTTTACGCGCAAGGTACAGCTAAGGGCGACAACCAGGCCGAGCATAACAGAGCTAATATTATCTCCCTTAATGAGCAACTAAATAAAGTGTTTAAGCGCATGCCTACCTACAATTCACTACGTGTACTCGCAAAGTATGAACTGGTGGGTGGGCTCTGGTTGAACGATGTCACTCAGCCCTCAAGCAACCGCAACAATCAGCGCGGCTCCATTCAGCTAGCCAACACCACCATGGAAACCAACGCACAACAAGGACGCAAGTTCAATGAAGTGGTCTATACGGGTCCACACAACTTGACACCTGCGACAAACTGCTTTGATTGCCATGCGTATTCAGGCCCTACCAAAAACGCTGGCGTTAGCCATATTTTTAACTCTATACATGGCTCTACCAAATAACGCCCCAAAGTCAGTGATAACCTGGGTCTATCAGGTTATCACTGTCAAACCAAAATAATTGCAAAAACATGTATTAACCCTGCATTTTATCTGTGTTTAACCTGCAATTTTAAGTCTAAAATAAGCGTAATCTCAGTAATATCCGATGAGGAAAATCATGATTGAACAAGGGCAAGCCTTACCTAAGACAACATTAAGTGAATTGACAGCAGATGGCATGGTCACGCATCACAGCGACGTTCTTTTTGCAGATAAAAAAGTTGTCTTGTTTGCACTACCTGGCGCGTTTACACCAACCTGCTCTGCAGCCCATTTACCTGGTTACGTCGCTCTGGCCGACAAGATCAAAGCCAAAGGTGTCGATATCATTGCATGTGTGTCTGTAAATGATGCATTTGTAATGAAAGCCTGGGGAGAAGCACATAATGCGAGCGAAATAATGATGCTCGGTGACGGCGATGCTAGCTTTACTAAAGCGCTGGGGCTGGAAATGGACACAGAAGGGTTTGGCGGGATCCGCTCACAACGCTATGCCATGATAATCGACAATGGTGTAGTGACAGAGCTTCTGGTTGAAGCACCGAAAACCTTTGAGGTCAGTAAAGCAGAAGTCATCCTTGAAAAATTGTAATTTTCAATGACAAGCGCTGAGGGGGTGCAAACGCTCTCTCAGTATTTCGTTCGTTATCCTTTTCACTTTCCCACCTTATTTGAACACAATAACGAATACAAAAAACCAGGAATGTCATTAGGTGTCACAACTCAGTGAATCAATGGCCACAGTGCTTGAAGATCTTATTGGAACTTTAAAGGAGGCGAGAACGGGCTAGTCTGGTTCGAGCAATTCAATATCCAGTTTAACCGATGCGAACTAAGGGGTGCTATCAAAGCACTTCAGGCTTATGGAGATATGTGCAATTTGGATGGACTTGTGCTCTCGAAGCTATTGAGATAAAAAGCATACTTAAGTATCCTTCAAACCTAAACTTGGCAGCTTGTTCAGCACATTGTGAAAAATTATGAATGCTCACCTAATGCAGATTAACATTGAACACGGTTGGGATATCATACACAGTCAAACCATTGCACAAATTTACGACGACGCGTTTGGTGCTAAGTTTGCTCGTGCAATCCCCGACAAAGCAAAGCGGCTCGCCGTACTCGCAGATTGCTTTATGCCCGAGTATTCCTTCATAGCTTTCGATAATGATCAACCAGTCGGAGTCGCAGGCTTTAGTGACCAAAATGGTGCACTCACATCAGGCATCGATTTTATAGGGTTATTCAAACACCTTGGCATACTCGGTGGAATACGTGCTTGCGTTATTTTTAGTTTATATGAGCGGCAGCCAAAATTGCGAGAGTTAGTGATGGACGGTATAGCAATTACAGAGTCACATCGCGGCAGAGGCATTGGCACTCAGTTACTGGACAGCATTATCAGTTATGCCCAGTCACATCACTATTCATCAATCCGCCTGGATGTGATCAACAGCAACCCCAGAGCAAAAAAACTGTATGAAGCGAAAGGTTTTGTTGTCGTTGAAACAGACTACTTTCCATATCTGAACTGGTTGCTCGGCTTTTCAGGATCAACCACCATGCAGTTTACCCTTTAGTTAAGTACAAAAACGCCCCGACTTTCTAATAGCTGCGGGCTTACTTTGTTTCGAACAACCTCAGAGGCCAACAATCTCTCGTAATGCAGCAACATGCCCTCGATAAGCGGCTTCTCCTTGTACACTCAAAGAGAGCCAGGTGCGCTGACGAGCAAAGCTGGTCCGTTTATTGACTGTGAGATAGCCAGCCTGCTCTAGTGCTTTTACGTGCTTAGATAAAACCGAATCGCTGACCTCCAGCTGTGCCTTTACTAAAGAAAACTCCATTTCGGCTACGGTTTCGAGTAATGCGCAGATCTGCAAACGGTTATGTGCATGGATCAGCGGATCAAAACACGCTTCAGTCATTGGCTTTATCCCGCGATATCCACTCCCCTGTAGGAAGCTTATACAGCACAACAAAACTCAGCAAGCCAATCATAATCCCAGCGGCGTATGCAAAGTGCCAGTCCCCCTGTTCAGTAAAATAGTGGCCCAGTAACACGATAAGTGCACTCGTAAAAGCCAGCGCAATATTGCGGACTCCGGCTTGAGACTTGGAAGCCATGCTTTTTGCTTTTATACCCACACCTTTTAGATAAAAAGACCAACTCATTACCAGTACAATTAATGTACCTACAGACACGAAAGTTACGAAAGTCCACATACTACTGTGACCTGCCTGGGCACTCGCCGCAGTTGCAAGTGCAGCTAACACACTTATTAACCCGTTGAGCCAAACAGGTGGTCTGAATTTCAACAGGGCAAACCTCTTACCTTCGGCCGACATCGCCAACAGGGCTTCAGCAGACCCCACCCCTACCTTATTGTCTTTATTCATTGTCATTCCTTTACTTTCCAATATGGAAACTAAATACTAGCAGCGACTTTCCACATTGGCAAGTGAATAAATACTACATTGCTGTATTCAAAATCACAGTGCGGCACGTCGGATGGTAAATATCAGTAGTTGGGTAGTGTTTTATACCTAGTAGAGCAATTATTGACCGCCGATAAGGGACAACAACTGCTCGCCAGCCATAATGGCATTGCTCTCCCCGGCAAACACATTATCGGTTTTACGCTCAACAAACACGTCATTCAACCAACTACTGATATCTTTGTTAAACATCAACAAAAATTCAATAGGAAAAGACGGATCCGTTGCCTGGCTGTCCAAACGCTCTGCAACCTCATCAATCATTAATGCACCGTCATTAAATTCAATACAAAAATACAATGTGTTTGCGAGCTCTTTGTATAGCCGCGCGACATTTTTAAACCGGGCCTCAGAGTAACCGTTAAGCTCTATCAAGCCTGTTTCTGATTCCAGCTCATTAAGCGCTCCGACGATAGATTCAACATCATCTTCTTCAATTGGGCTGTCCGCCCAAAAATCTTCAGCAGTCAGCGCTTGCTTGTTCAATCGCTGATCTGTGCCTCCTTCTGATGGTTCGTCCAGGTCAAAAAACAGCTCATCGAAACTGTTTTCATCAGGTTCCTGATACGGAAAAGCTTCCTGAAATAGCTCAACATTGTCTTTCAGGTGCAATCTGCCGTTTAACAACTTAGCACTTCTTTTTAAGGCCCGAAGCACAGAGTCAGAAGCATCGCCAAAGCGATTACCCTGACGCGCTGAATCCTGATAAAACTGTTTAAAGACATCGGTTGACTCACGTATTTGCCTGACCAGACGACGCATGTTCGTCAGGTCTTTTTGCAACGAAATATAATGAGTGACCTCTCCTGCCTCATTGGTAATTGCCGAGATATTCCACTCCACTGGATACATTGAGCCGTCTTTTCGATAATTAACTGAAGACCCATAGAAATAGCCGTTTTCCTCCAGTGCCGGACTCAACCTGGCCAGGACTCTGCGATTACTTTTTGGTCCCTGTAAAATGGCCGTTGACTGACCTATCAGTTCTGCAAGCTCATAGCCTGTATGACGGCAAAACACCCGATTTGCATAAACAATCCGATATCCATGGTTACGATCCGCATCTGTGACGACAATGGCGTGCTGTGAGCGCATCAGTATTTGTTTGAGTAATTCAATTGGAGAAGAATTCTCTAACAACTGACCAAAAAACAGGGTTTCTTCCATCGAGGGATCATTGGTATTCATTGGCAACTCAACTCATATTCGACCATAACGACGCTCTGCACGACTAATGACAGCAAGCGATATAGGTATCGTATTGTGTGAGTTTAACTATAGTGCAAATTACCGAATACCATGATTTTTTTGAACTACATCAAATTAATTTTTCTGGGGTAACACGCGTGTCAAGTTGCGGAGTCACCCCAGTTGTCATCAGTCACTGCGTTTTGCGAAACTGAATGTCTGCTCGGCCTCGAGCTTACCGCTTTGATCATGGGGAGTGGTATAAAAAGACACATTCAACTTATCCTGATCATTATCCAGTTCAATGTGTGTAAATCCCCAAATAAAGCTTTTAGACCACACCAGATCGTATTCGGGATAGCGCCTTTCCTGTTGCTGCGCAAACGGTGTATGGGTACCACGCATTTTTGCAGCTGCCCCGCTGATTATCAGGGGCAGTTTAGGTATAGAACTACCCGGCATTACGCGGCTACAATCATCCGTTAATAACTCCAGATCATGTTCGTGACCCGCAATGTAGGCATCTGCATATTGACATAACTCGGGCAAAATCAGCCGTCTCAACACATGGCCTTCATCATATTTAGTGCCACCTATCGACCATAATATGTGATGTCCGTACACCAGTTTCCACTTTGCTTTTGAGTTTTTAAGGCCATCGGCCAGCCAGGCTAATTGCCGGTGATCTTCACCATTAACCGGCTCTTCATGACGCTCAATGTCTTCAACCTCTGCCTGCCCGGCAGCCAGAGCACTGGCCAACCCCTGTTCGCTGCCGTCCGGGCGTAACGGGATCTCATAGTAGTGTTGGCCCGAAAGCAGCATATTGGTATCGAGTACAAACAGTTCAACATCATTACCCGGCTCTCCTATGGTATAGCTGTAGTAACCTCGCTCAGACATGGTAAAATTTGGCTGACTTGCCATCCATTCAGTTTGCAACTTCACCCCTTTACGTGACGTTTTCCAGTCGTGGTTGCCCAGAGCAGAGTAAACAACTAACTCCGGTTGCTGCGCAAATAGCGGCTGCAACGGTTTTAAGATCAGATCGTTCATACGTTGCTGATCGTCTTTACCATCATTTGCGCCGGCGCCATCCGGGTAAATATTGTCGCCCAGTTGAATGGCAAAATCGCACCGTTTTATCTGGCATAAGGTTGCCATCGCCTTACCCGTTGCTATCGCACCGGTCTGCTCGGTGGCTATGTCCGTGTCGGGGTAAATATATATGGGGGCATGATTAAACTCATTCAGCGGACGATGCTCTTCGAGCCAATCTGCTTTTTCAGCTGCAATAAATTGCGTTTTATTTTTGGGCTTCTGAATGTGTTTTTCTTTAGGGTAGTCCGGGTGATACCCTCCGTCACCAAACGCCAGGAAAGAAACATTGGCCGACATCGCAGGACTCGATATCAATACAGAAGCGCTCAGGCAGGAAAGTGCAATATATTTTAAAGTCATAATTTTAAATGTGCCGGATCAGCCCGGCACGCTCCAACAAGGATTAGAATGAGGTGTAGGTAAAACCCAGTTCGAATGAGCGACCATATTGCTCATACTGAAAGTTATATTTTTGCTCACCGTGATAAATGTAGAGTGGTTCATCCGTCAGATTGACGGCGTTAAAGTACATCTGCATTTGCTCATTGAAGTAGTATTTAACGCTCAAATCTAGCTGCATGTGGTCATCCTGATACACACGTGCATCACTCTCGGTGCTCAGATAGGCTTTGCTTTTATAGTTACCACTCAGGCGCGCACTTAAGGTGTCATCTTCGTATCCAACCATCAGGTTTGCCACTGTATCCGACTGACGAGTCAATTTGTCATCTGCGTCAATTAAGGTGGTATTAGCTGACAGCATCAGACCATTTTTGAAGTTTTTGCTGTAAGCCAGCTCAATACCTGTTAAGTCTGCCTCGCCACCATTCACGAATTGCATGACCTTTTTATAGCCCGCCCACTGTGCCTGATCCTGCACTTCCTGCTCAGTGATAAAGTTATCGATTTGCTTGTGGAATAATCCAGCAGACATAACGCCAATACTGCCTGTGTAGTATTCAATGGACAAATCCAGGTTCTGAGACTCATACGGGTCCAAGTTTGGATTGCCAACTTCACCTTCTCGCTCTGTCACCACCTGTCCGTCGTCTTCATCTGTTTCACTTTCGAGTAACTGGTAGGCTGCAGCCTCTTCAAATCCCGGACGTGCAATGGTTTGGGTATAAGCAAAGCGTGAAATCAGATCATCACCCAGCTCGTAACGCAGAGTCAGATTGGGTAGCAAATGATCGTAGGATTTCTCAACTTCCCAAGGGGTGATATTGACTTGCTCTGTGTCTGCTAATTTGTCTTTTTCCAGTGAAACCTGATAACCCCGCGTGGTGTAGTCAGTATCCTCGTAACGTACACCCGTGATCAGATTTAGTTTACCAAAATCAATATTGACCATGGCATACAGCGCACTGACGGTTTCTTCAGAGCGATAGCTACGACCCTTTGACTCGATATCGGTTTCCTGATCGTTTCGCTCGAAGGATGCCTGATTTTGCGCAAAGTAAGCCTGCAATCCGGATTCGGATAAACCCGGACCAAAGTCGCCCAGGTCATATGCTGGTGCACCCGTTTTAAACTGCTCTGCCGTCACATCATCAAACCCGCCGTCGTATACCACAGCGTTGACTGAGTTCAGCTTTTCACGGTCGCGATACTTAGCGCCAAACTTAAGCTCTGCATTATGTCCAGCGATAACCAGATCTTTAGTCAGATCTAATTTAAAGCTGGTTGCTTCATCTTCGCTCAGATTATTTTCGTGAACAATTTCGTCGAGTTCAAAACGGCTTAATTGATGTGCGGCCTCACTACGAGACAAAATCGGGGTGTCTCCCAGGCTGGCATAGCCCAGAGTCAAATCTTCTCCGGCAAACGCTATATCCAGTCGATCAGGCTCTTGCTCGTCTGATTTTGAGTAAACCAGACTGTATTCTACAAACCAGTCTTTGATCAGATGCTCACCACCCGCGACCACAGACAAAATGCTTTGTTCCTCGTAGCGATCTTTGCTATCCCGGTCCATTTCAGCACCGCTAAAGTACGCCATCGTATCGCCTGAATGCCCGCTTAAATAATTGCCTTTATCGAACTTGTATTCATTGCGCAGACGGAACTCGTCGTCTGAGAATTCGCTGTACATAGTTCTCAGATAGTACTTATTGAACAATCCCTGATGCAGATCCAAATTCAGGGCAGCTCCCAGGCGCTCTCGGGTGATGGTATAGTGACGCTGTTCAATTTCCTCTGCACCAAAAAAAGCCACTTCTTCGCCGGAATTGGCATCTTCCATTTCCAACTCCATCCAGCCGCCATCAGTTTCCATATTATGTGAGCCAAACTTGCGTTCAAACCAGGATATCGCCGTCGCTACGCCCAGCTGAGTCTGGCTGCCAATGTCATAAATATCGCTGTAGCTAGCGGACAGTTTGGGGCTGCTTTTTTCAACCTGTTCATTGTAAGCGCCCTGAACATTGAAACTGTAGCTTTCCCCTTCACGGTCAAATGCACTCAGACTTTTCACTTCGATACTGCCACCAATCGCATTGGCATCCATATCTGGGGTGACTGTTTTGCTCACCTCCAGACTCTGAATAATTTCACTTGGCAGCACGTCCATTGCAACGCTGCGCACACCACCTTCCGGAGAAGGTACAGCTGCGCCATTGATAGTCACATTGTTGAGATTTGGATCAATTCCCCGGATCCCAACAAAACGGCCTTCACCCTGATCTCGGTCGATAAACAAACCCGGCAGACGCTGCAATGCCTCGGCCGCATTCTGATCTGGTAACTGTCCGATGCTATCTGCACTGACGATAGACTTGATACCATCCGCATTTTTCTGCCGGTTCAATGCACCTGCTTGCCCTGCGCGTTGTCCTTTAACGATTATGTTATCCATTTCTCCCTGGTAGGCGCTAAGCTGCACTCGAGTTTTAGTCACTTCATTGTCTTTGATCACCACTTGCTTTGTGACAGATTGCGCGCCGATATAGCGTACTTCAAGCGTGTAGGTACCGGCTGGGAGATTGATGAACCTAAACTCACCATTACGCTCGGAGCTGACTTCACGCCCCAGCTCCTTAATAATAACTTTAGCCCCTTCAAAGCGGGCTTTGTTTTGCTGATCCGTCAGTTCACCTTGCAACGTATTAGCAAATGCTGGTGCACTCATCACGCCAAGTGCTAAAGCAACGCCCGCACAGGCCTTAGAAATCACGGAAGGTAGATTATTTTTCATATTTTTTCTCGCACAGGAAGAGTCGTTTATAAAATCCGCGAAGACCTTAACCGGGCTCAATGACCGAATTATTGCAATTCCTGTGGGTACAGCCTCTATTTAACGGCAAAAAGGGCCATTTAAAGCCAATTTGAGCTAAAATGTCCCCTCCTCAGGCTTTAACCTGCTGGCATTTATGAAAAAAGCTGAATTCTTCAGCGCACCTAAACACTTCCATGAGCTATTTTAACCCGGTAAGAACATTGCTCAGTTATTCGCTATGCTGCAACCATGGTTCGCTAACTACATGATCGCTGTCACTTTTGCTTAGAGTAACTGACTGAGGGTAAGCAGTGCACAACACCCCATCATTGCAGTTTCATAAATACCGCAAGGTTTAGAAAATAAAGTGAGAGCTAGTAACTTATAAATTTATTTTGCTGCCATTGCGTGATAAGAATGGCCAATCAGGTTTGATGAGCAATAAATATGAAAAAAGCCGCGGTACGAAGGTACTCACGGCTTTAACAACCAGAATTTGTTTTTACAAAGCTTGTTCAAGCTGAGGTAAGACGTCGAACAGGTCTGCGACCAGGCCGTAATCAGCCACCTGGAAAATTGGCGCTTCGGCATCTTTGTTGATGGCAACAATGACTTTAGAATCTTTCATGCCTGCAAGATGCTGAATTGCACCGCTGATACCAACAGCAATGTACAAGTCTGGTGCAACAATTTTACCTGTCTGACCTACCTGCATATCGTTAGGTACGAACCCGGCGTCAACCGCCGCACGAGATGCACCAATAGCAGCGCCTAATTTGTCAGCAATGCCGTTAAGCAATGAGAAGTTTTCACCATTTTGCATACCTCGACCACCTGAGATAACAACAGGTGCCGCCGTCAGCTCAGGGCGCTCTGATTCTGTTTGTTCAACACCAACAAAACTACTTTGGGTATTTTCAACCGAGGTAGCCAGTGTCTCAACAGCAACAGGTGCCTGCTCACCAGCCGCATCAAATGCGCTGGCACGAACAGTAATGATTTTCTGCGCTTCCAGTGACTTAACTGTCGCAATAGCATTACCTGCGTAGATCGGGCGCATAAAGGTGTCGGCATCAACAACCCCGACAATCTCAGAAAGTTGTGATTTGTCCAGTAAAGCAGCAACGCGCGGCATGATGTTTTTACCCGTGGTTGAAGCCGCAGCCAGAATATGACTATAACCTTCAGCCAGCGTAATCACCAGATCAGCGGTACTTTCTGCTAGTTGATGTTCTAGCACACTGTCGTCAGCCAGCTTTACCGCCTTTACACCGGCGATTTGTGCAGCAGCCTCTGCAACAGGACCCACATTATTACCCGCAACCAGAACATCAATTTCAGCGCCAAGCTGACTAGCTGCATGAACGACTTTTGCCGTTTCAGGCTTTAATACACCATTTTCGTGTTCAGCAATGACTAGTACGCTCATGAGATCACCTTAGCTTCAGTTTTTAGTTTATTGACCAGTTCTTCTACGCTCTCAACAATGATGCCCGCTTCACGTTTAGCAGGCTCTTCCACACGCACAAGTTCAATACGTGGCGCAAGGTCAACGCCCAGCGTGTCTGCTGCGATAACATCAAGCGGTTTACGTTTTGCTTTCATGATATTTGGCAATGAGGCATAACGAGGCTCATTCAAACGAAGATCTGTGGTTACAACCGCAGGCAGGTTCAAGGCCACGGTCTGCAGACCACCATCTACTTCTCGAGTCACAACGGCTTTACCATCTGCAATTTCAACGTTAGATGCAAAGGTTCCCTGAGGACGTTTAGTTAATGCAGCTAACATCTGACCAGTTTGATTGTTGTCAGAATCGATAGACTGTTTACCCAAAATAACCAGTTCAGGGCTTTCCTGCTCTACCAACTTTGCCAGAAGTTTGGCTATATGTAGGGATTCAAGTTTTGCATCAGTTTCAATATGAATTGCTTTATCAGCACCCAAGGCCAGTGCGGTGCGTAGCTGCTCCTGACACGCTTTATCACCGATTGAAACAGCGATCACTTCGTTCGCTTTACCTGCTTCTTTTAAGCGAATGGCTTCTTCTACCGCGATCTCACAGAACGGGTTCATTGCCATTTTCACATTGGTCAGATCAACATCACTGTTGTCGGCCTTGACTCTTGCCTTGACATTGTAGTCAATCACGCGTTTGATTGGCACAAGTACTTTCATGGTTACTCCATCATCTGGTTATTCTATTGGCTGACGTACACGTCAACAAAACAATTTAATGAAACCAGACTACTTCCTGTTGACGTAAACGTCAACCTAAAATAACCTTAGCTTAACCTTAACAAAACTAAAGCCTCGTTTTAGTTAAACTACCGTCAATCTATGTGAGGTAAAAATGGTCGAACGCGAAACCATGGAATTTGATGTTGTGATTGTAGGCGCGGGCCCTGCGGGCCTGTCGTGTGCGATCCGACTTGCGCAACAGGCACAGGAAAAACAACAAGAACTGATGATCTGTGTCGTTGAAAAAGGCTCTGAGGTCGGAGCACATATATTGTCTGGTGCTGTCTTTGAAACTAAAGCGCTGGACGAATTAATCCCGGATTGGGCCGAAAAAAATGCCCCTGTCACAACAAAAGTGACCGAGGACGAAATCTACCTGTTTAAAGATCAGGACAAAGCCACCAGCATCCCGCACTTTGCGGTCCCCAAAACGTTTAAAAACGACGGCAATTATATTGTCTCAATGGGCAATGTCTGCCGCTGGCTGGCTGAACAGGCTGAACAACTGGGCGTGGAAGTATTCCCAGGATTCAGCGCTCACTCGCTGATAGTTGAAGATGATGAAGTGAAAGGCATCATCACCGGTGATATGGGTGTTGGCAAAGATGGCGAGCCAAAAGACAGTTATATGCCCGGTATGGAACTGAGAGCCAAATACACTGTCTTTGCAGAGGGCTGTCGTGGCCACTTGGGCAAACAGCTTATCAGTCAGTTTGCACTGGATAAAGACGCCACCCCTCAGCACTACGGTATTGGCTTTAAAGAGATCTGGCAAATTGACCCGGCAAAACATCAGGAAGGTAAAGTTGTCCATGGTACGGGCTGGCCGCTCGATAGCGAAACCCATGGTGGTTCGTTCATGTATCATGCCGAAAATAACCAAGTCGTGATCGGATTGATCATTGATCTAAACTACAAAAACCCGTATCTGAGCCCGTTTGACGAGTTTCAGCGCATGAAACATCAGCAAGTATTCAAAGACACGCTGGAAGGTGGCGAGCGCGTTGCATACGGCGCCCGCGCTATTGCAAAAGGCGGCCTTCATGCGTTACCTAAAATGCACTTTCCGGGGGGTCTGCTAATAGGGTGTGATGCCGGTACTCTGAACTTCGCTAAAATCAAAGGCAACCATACGGCGATGAAATCGGGCATCATTGCCGCAGATACCATTGTGACGGCGCTGGGAGAAGATGCTCATCGTGCTGAGTTAAACGAATTTGCTGACAATTTTAAAAGCAGCTGGCTATATGACGAACTTTATCAGTCACGTAACTTTGGCCCGGCCATGCACAAGTTTGGCCGTATCTTAGGCGGTGCTTACAACATGGTTGACCAAAACCTGTTTTCAGGTTCATTGCCATTTACACTCAAAGATACCACGCTGGACCACGCGTCTCTTCGACTGGCAAAAGATTCGCAGGAAATTAGCTATCCGAAGCCGGACGGAAAGTTAAGTTTTGACAAGCTTTCATCGGTGTTTTTATCCAATACTAACCACGAGGAAGAGCAGCCTTGTCATCTGCAGCTCAAAGATGTGACCATTCCGATCCAAGTTAATCTTGAGCAGTATGCAGAGCCCGCTCAACGTTACTGCCCGGCTGGTGTCTACGAAGTCAGCGAGACTGAAAATGGCGATAAACAGTTTGTGATCAATGCACAAAACTGTGTCCACTGTAAAACCTGTGACATCAAAGATCCGAGTCAGAACATCACCTGGATGACCCCGGAAGGTGCCGGCGGCCCCAACTACCCAAATATGTAATCCGACCCGGCAGGTGCCCGCTACCTGCCGCTCACACCCTTTATCCTAAATTGCCGGGGCAAAATGCCCCTTTTTTTCTATACTTAAGCAAACGTTGAGATAATGAGGTGCCCCATGGCGCAGCAATCGGAAGTCGTGTTTCGCTTTTTAGCAGAGCCAACAGATGTAAACTTTGGTGGCAAAGTACATGGCGGTGTGGTGATGAAGTGGATAGATCAAGCGGGCTATGCCTGTGCAGCAGGCTGGAGTGGTGCCTACTGTGTTACTGTATCCGTCGCGGGTGTACGTTTTCATCGCCCTATTTTGGTTGGCCAGATCGTAGAAGTTTCAGCGCGGATTGCACACACCGGCAAAACCAGTATGCAGATATTCATCCAGGTACGATGTGGCGATCCACAAAAGCAACACATGGTAGAAACCAATCACTGCATAATCAGCTTTATCGCTATGGATCAGGCTGGGTACCCTATTCCCGTTGCCAAGTTTGAGGCAAAAACGAAAGAACAAAAAGCGCTGGAGCAATATGCCATTCAGATGAAAGAAATTGCGATTCAAACAGAATCTTTGTTACAAAATACGCTGGATCAGGGTGACTGATCCAGCGCTTACACAAGCCACTTACATACTAAAACTGATACATAGCACCGATGAAGGCTATGTCCATCGTATCATCGCCAACGAGCGGACTTTTGCTGATAACATCATCCAACTCCGTTCTGCTCACACTGCCAATTAATGTTACCTCAGGCGTGATTTGATAATACGCATTGAGTCCAAAGGTAACGTTTATCGCATTGTCGTCAGTCTGATAGGCTGTGCGGCCGACTGATGCGTTGATATTCTTACCGCTTATTCCGTAAACGGTGTTCACATAGTCCGAATCGAGCCAACGTACCTGTGCCTGTGCTGAAATACCAAACCCGTGGCTGCTTTCATACAAAGGAACTTCTGCACTCAGCGCAAAGTTGGTGGCATCTGATTCATCAGACAAGTCAGTGTGGCCGGATAAACCAAACCATAAAAACTTTGCCCCGTAATTCAGTACCAGCTCGCCATCGGGCGCATCATAGCCTTCAAACACTTTGCTGTTAGAGCTATTGTCTCCAAACAGACTGTCATACCCTTCGTTACGGTAGCCCAGACCCGCATAAGCGCTGAAGACGTCGTTAATATTCAAAAATTGATAACCAATGGTGCTGTCTTCATTAGAAAACCAATTGCCTTTTTTAATGTCTGCCATAGGAATGAGTGCAAACTCATTCTCACCGCCCTGCCAGGGCAGATCTGCAACAAGCACACCCGCGCCTATTTTTACGTCCCAATCGTCGTTTGCCTGCTCTTCAGCAAGACTGCATACACTTGTCATTGCCAGACACAGCCCAAGTGCTCGTACCATGTTGTGTTTTGTTATCCCGATCATAATGAGTTCCTTTGTCTCTATAAGTTTGCTTTAGCGCTGAGGTAAAATAATCAGAGGACTTTGGAGACCAATACAAGATGCCTGGCCGACTGCCCCTGAACTTCACGGCTTCATAATGCGCTGAAATAATGCAAAACTCAGTGAGGACCTTGTGAGCAACTGTTACTTTGTGCGGCATTTCAAAACAATTATTCACATAACCTGCTTTCATCGGTATTTTCTTGTGAGTAAGTCACTCAATTTGGAACGGTTTAAAATTATCGAATCCAACCCTTACCTACTGGTAAGAGCTGTGGTATGATTGCCGCCGGCTTAAATAATGGTCAAATATAGAGCAAGCAGTAGTGAGAAATGTCCGATTTTTGGTGGTCGATGATTGTACCACTGTACGCAACGTTGTACGTAACATCATTAAGACACGTCTGGGTTCTGAACAGGTGATGATGGCCGCCGATGGTAAGCAGGCACTCCAGATCCTAAAATCAAAGCCTGTCGACATTATTATCTCTGACTGGCAGATGCCTGAAATAAACGGCGAAGAGCTGCTTTATGAGGTTCGTAACAGCACCCAGTTTAAAGACATTCCTTTTATCATGATGACCTCTAATGGCGAGCGTGATTTTGTTATTACCGCAATACAAAATGGAGTGAGTCATTTTGTCGTTAAACCTTTCAGAGCAGACAAACTGGAAGCTGCAGTCAATAAATCTTGGAACAGTGCCAGTAAACGAGATTCAGTCAGACACTCGGCTCTGCCCTCACATGCAATGCGGATCATCGCCTCTGATGCCCTACTTGAAGCCAAAGTACATAACATCAGTCATACCGGTATGCAGGTCTATACCAATTATGTTGATGCTCTGAAGCTATACAAACTCACTGAATTTAACCTCAGCTTTGACAATTTTGACGGGACTCATGCACTGAGCATATCCCCGCTCTATGGCAACATAGTGCGAATAGAAGCAAATGATGGACCTGAGCAGGATTGTTTACTTGGAGTACGCTTTGAGTTAGAAAAATGCAGTGAACAGGTTCAGAGGAACCTCGACAAACTGATGAAGCGCCTCAACAACGTAGTACCGGATATCGTTGATAATAGCTAGATGACCTGTCTGGCGAGTTCAAATACCGTTTTATTGGTGTGCTTAACCAACTCATGACGCGGCATCTCGCATTGTGACATCACCTTATTGACGACTAACTCTATTTCACATTGTAATGCTGTATTGAACTGGGTAGCGCGCACACTGCCGTCGCCCACACCAGCGAATAAAGGCTGTAAGAATGCCCGCCGCTTACGCAACTGCTCAACCACCAGGGGCGTCACCGGCGATTGCTCCGAAAACACTTTGCGACAAATATTGCTGACCAGGCGGCTGTAAGTCGGCTCCATCATATTTGAGATTAAATCTGTGTGTTGCCCACCTACCTGGGTACTTTCTAAACTAAACATTTAACAAACCAATACATAATGTAATAACCCGATCCTAGCTACAAACCTAAGTCTATGGAATTACACTCGATTACAGCGATCTGCTGTTGCATTTGTTCGATGCGCATTACATCGTTACAATACGCGCAAATTTACTAGCCGGAATAAAGCGTGCAATTCGATATACAGCCAATCGGTGTGATCCACTCACCATATAAACAAAAGTTTGCTATTCCCAGACAACCTCGCCTGGTGCCAGAGGCAAAGGCCAAACTGGTATTTTGCGACGCATTTAACCGCGAAGAATTCGTACGAGGAATAGAAGAGTTCAGTCACCTTTGGCTATTATTCCGCTTTCATGAAACCGCTGACAAAGGCTACTCTGCCTTAGTACGGCCACCACGGCTGGGGGGCAACGAGCGTAAAGGCGTATTCGCAACTCGCGCCACCTTTCGTCCCAATGGTATTGGTATGAGTGCGGTGAAACTCGAAGGCGTTGAATACAAAAACGGACAACTTGCACTTTTGCTGTCTGGTATTGACTTACTGGATGGCACGCCCATTGTTGATATAAAACCTTATCTGCCCTACTCTGACGCGCTGACCGACGCGGCAGCCGGATTTGCCGATACCCGTCCTGAAACGGCAATGACCGTCAGTTTCAGCGAACAAGCCGAAGCCTTTATTAATACCCAAAGCGATTACCCGGAGCTTAAAGCCTTCATAACCAACGTGCTCAAGCAGGACCCACGCCCGGCGTATAAGAAAAAGAAGGCAGATACGCAAAGTTATGGTATGAATCTGTATGACTTCAACATTCGCTGGATGGTCGACGGCGAGCACAACCAGGTGCTGGAAGTGACTCATATCCAGCCGGATTGAGCAAAAACTCTTCAGCCATCAGAACAGTCGCTTTTTCACGATAAATAAAGCTTTTTAAGCGGTTTTAGCGCTGTTAAACTAACCCGACAAAAATACTACAACAACTTAGGGTTGCGTGGTCGGTTGGCCGAAGCAATCTTCATTTGAACGGAACAAGTATGCGTACCAGTCAATATATTTTAGCGACTCAAAAAGAGACGCCTGCAGATGCAGAAGTGATCAGCCACCAGCTGATGTTACGTGCGGGCATGATCCGCAAGTTAGCCTCAGGTTTGTACACCTGGCTACCCTCCGGCCTGAAAGTACTGCGTAAAGTAGAGAACATCGTACGCGAAGAGATGGACAAAGCCGGTGCCATTGAAATGCTTATGCCCATCATTCAGCCTGCGGATCTATGGCAGGAATCTGGCCGCTGGGAACAATTTGGTCCGGAACTACTGCGCATCAATGACAGACATAACCGTCCATTTGCGCTGGGTCCGACACACGAAGAAGTGATCACCGATCTGGTACGCCGTGAAGTCAGCAGCTACAAACAACTGCCTCTGACCTTGTACCAGGTTCAGACTAAAGTACGCGACGAAGTACGCCCTCGTTTTGGTGTGATGCGCGCGCGCGAATTTACGATGAAAGATGCCTACTCTTTCCACCTGGATGATGCATGTCTGGAAAAAACCTATCAGGTAATGCATCAGGCTTACTGTAACATCTTCGAGCGTCTGGGCCTGGATTACCGCCCGGTCATCGCAGATACCGGCTCTATTGGTGGCAGCGTGTCACATGAATTCCATGTGCTTGCTGAGTCTGGCGAAGATGCCATTGCATTCAGCACAGACAGTGATTATGCCGCTAATATCGAAAAGGCAGAAGCTGTTGCGCCATCAGAGTCTCGCCCTGAGCCTTCGAAAGAACTGAATACTTTCGATACGCCTGAAGCAAACACCATTGCCGAGCTCAAAGAAAAGCATGGTGTTAAACCACACCGTGGTGTTAAAACACTGATCGTCTATGGTGCACCTGACGAAGACGACCAACGTGGTCTGGTTGCTCTGATCCTGCGCGGCGACCATGAGCTGAATGAGCTCAAAGCAGAAAAACTGCCACTGATAGACGCTCCGCTGGAAATGGCAAAAGAAGAAGACATAGTTGCAGCCATTGGCGCTAAGCCAGGTTCATTGGGCCCGGTTGGTCTGAACATGCCAGTTATCGTTGATCGCAGCGCTGCGGTAATGGCCGATTTCGTCGCAGGTGCAAACCAAAATGGCGTGCACTACAGCGGCATCAACTGGGATCGTGATGTCACAGATTACACGGTTGCTGACATTCGCAATGTGGTTGAAGGCGATCCAAGCCCGTGTGGCAAAGGCACGCTACAAATAAAACGCGGCATTGAAGTGGGTCACATTTTCCAGCTGGGAACTAAGTACTCAGAAGCCATGAGCGCCGGTGTATTAGGTGAAAGCGGAAAAAACCAGGTAATGACCATGGGTTGCTATGGTATTGGTGTATCACGTATTGTCGCTGCTGCGATTGAGCAAAACAACGACGATTACGGGATCAAGTGGCCTCAGGCTATCGCCCCATTCGAGCTGGCGATTGTGCCAATGAACATGCACAAGTCACATCGTATTCCAGATATTGCACAGAAGTTCTATACCGATCTGCAAGCGGCCGGCGTTGAGGTGTTATTCGACGACCGTAAAGAACGCCCGGGTGTGATGTTTAACGACATGGAGCTACTTGGTGTGCCATACACGCTCGTAATTGGTGAGCGCAACCTGGATAACAACCAGGTTGAACTGAAAAACCGCCGTACAGGTGAAAAACTCATGCTGGACATCGATTCTGCCGTTGCAGAAATTGCTAAGGCACTGGGTAAATAAACCTTCAGACAGAGCGTACACAGTTGCGCTCTGTTTCTCTCTTTGCTGTCATAATAGCTTCTCGTAACTGCCCTGCTTTTGTCATCCGCCGTCTCTAACTTAGGGCTTATTACGCTCGAGAACATGGCTATGACACAAACCTACTATCCGACAATTTGGATCTCCGATGTCCACCTTGGCTACAAAGACTGTAAAGCCGATTTCCTGCTGGACTTTCTTAACAGTACTCGCTGCGATACCTTATATTTGGTTGGCGACATCGTTGACCTTTGGTCTTTAAAACGTCAGTTCTTTTGGCATCCAAGTCACTATCAGGTGCTGGAGTGTATTCAGCGAAAAGCCGAAAATGGCACCCGGGTTATTTATATCCCTGGCAATCACGACGAAACCTTTCGCAATTATGTGGGTAAAACGCTGTTTCACGTCGAAGTGCACAAAACTTACGTACATACTACGTCAGCGGGTAAGCGGTTCTTACTTTTACATGGCGATGACTTTGATTCCGCAACCCGATATAACAAACTAATCAGCATTATCGGCGACGCGGCCTATGACTTTTTGCTATTTCTTAATCGCTGGACTAACCGGATCCGAAGATTATACGGTGGTCATTACTGGTCTTTAGCTTCCTGGCTGAAAAACCGCGTCCATAAAGCCCGTGAAGCCATTCATGCCTTTGAACAAGCCGCCGTACACGAAGCCAAAAAGCACGGTGTCGATGGCATCATTTGTGGCCATATCCACCAACCAAGAATCTCGGTTATGGATGGCATCGTATATTGTAACGATGGTGACTGGATTGAGAATTGCACAGCGCTGGTTGAAAATGAGCAAGGCCGCATTGAGCTACTGCATTGGTCAGACATTAAGAAAGTGCTGACCGTCGTTGAACCGGAAGCCAGTTCGCCGCAAGATGTGAAAGCCGCTTAAGCAACTAGCATGGATAAAGTCTGCGTTTATCCATGCTAGCCCGTCGCTTTATCTGAATAATACCTCTTCACGGCTAAACCAGCGCACACAGCATGCCAGTAGCGCGGCTGCGAGCAGGATTGAAGCCAGGAAAATCATACCCACGGCCTGGTAGTCCACCGTTCCTTTGACGATTTCTTTAATCGCCAGCGCAACATTTGTGATAGGGATCCAGGCGGTTTTGGCATTTAACGCCATGTTAGGTAAAACAGACACCACGATGGGCACAAACACCAACATGCTCAAAGGCCCCATGTAATTTTGCGCCTCTTTGAAGCTACGCGCATAAATCGAGATAGCCAATACCAAAGATGACAACATCATAGCCACAGGCAACAGCAATGCAAAAATAAGTAAAAAATCCCATTGAGTGACACTCGCAAAAGCACTCAGGATAGAATCAAGCGCCCCAAAGCCGCTGGCTAAGCCAATCCAGATAGACATGCTGGATACAGTCACCAAAGCGCAGGCTATAGAGCTGATCAATATAGTGAGGAACTTACCTAAAACCAGCTGAGTACGAGTCAATGGTGTCAGTAGCAACGTCTCCAGTGTACCACGTTCTTTTTCACCTGCACCGAGGTCGATAGCCGGGTAACTGGCTCCCATTAGTACCAGCGGGATCAGCATATAGGGAATAAAAGCACCGATTTTCTCGCCAATATTTTCTCGCCGATCAGCGGTGTCCACTTTTTCCATCAGCACAGGCTGAAGCACCGCGCCTTGCTTATCGGTATCCACACCGAGCTCACTGAGCGCTTGCTCCGTCAGTTTGGCTGAATAGGTATCAATAACCTTTTTTATCCTACTATAAATGTAATTGATCGACTGCGCATCATTAAAGACCACCTGAAACCGGCTCTGTTCGCCTTGAGCTAACTGTTTGTCTGGCGCCGCCGGGATATAGATACCCACATCGATAATGCCCTGCCTGACTGCGTCACGCAATGCAGAGACACTATCAAGCTGAGCCTCTCCTTCATATCGTTTAAAGCTGCGGTGGTAGAACAAGGTGTCGGAAAAAGTAGGTGCGTAGTCTTCGTTGACTACAAAATAGGTATGGACTTTTTGCTCAGCTTCGAGTGCTGCCTTAGAAGTTAAAAAAGCCACAAAAGCGAACAACACAGGAAAGATTACAATGGGCAGCGCAATCACAAAGAACAAGGTTTTTCTATCTCTAAGCAGCTCTCGAAGCTCCTTGAACATGACCTCAAACATCTTGTGCCTCCCGAACAATGTTTAAAAACGCCTGATTAAGTTCCCTATTCTTTCCTTGCTCACGAAACGTCGCCAAATCTCCGTCAAAACAACTGACACCTTTATCAATCACACACACCCGATCGCACAACATATCCACTTCATCCAGATGGTGAGTAGAAAAAATAACGGGTGTGCCCTGTTCTTTTAACTGCCTGATAAATGTCAGCACGGTTTGTTTGGTCATGATGTCCAGACCTGTTGTCGGCTCGTCCAGAATAACCACCTGGGGTTCATGCACCACGGCCCTGGCGATATTGGTTTTTTGCTTCATTCCGGTTGACAGGCTCTCTGCCCGCTTATCAAGAAATGAGGTCATATCCAGTGTCTCATACAACAGCTCACAACGTGCTTTCAATGATTTGCCTTTAAGCCCATGTAATCTGGCAAAGTACTCGACGTTTTCTTGCGCACTCAGTCGCCCATATAACCCCGTTGTACCAGACAAAAAACCGATACTACGCCGCCCGTGAAGCGGTTTTTTAACGATATCCTGTCCACCGACAAAGATTGCACCACTGTCAGGTGTAAGCGCAGTAGATAGCATCCTGAGGGTGGTGGTTTTGCCCGCACCATTGGGCCCAAGTAACCCAAGTACCTCCGCCTGCTGGCATTGAAACGAAACAGACTCGACAGAATGAAAATAACCATTGCGTTCTCGAGGATCGCTACTGGTTTTATTTTTGTTGTGCTCCTTGCTGAGCTTGAAGCGTTTTTTTAAACCTTCAACCTGTATCACTGAGTATCCTTTTTCTTAACCGGCTGCCGCTTGGGGCGAAAGTAGTCGGTATCACTGTAAAAAGCCAGATCCTGTTGCCCCTGATACCATTGTGGGATCCCAAGCAAGGGTAATGGCGACATCTGTTGGTTATTATCTAACAGCCCTTGACGCTCTATCATATTAACCAGTTTCTGGTCCAGATGGCGATACTGAAGTTGCAAAGGCAGATGATAAAAGGCCTCATCAACTTCGATACAAACCACTTTACCCGTTAAACCGATAAAGGGCTTGGTCAGCATTTCATAATTCGCATGACCAAAGGTAAATGGCAACAGATTATGATGCCACATCGCACCGTATTCATAGAAAACCTCCTGCCACTGATGCGCTCTTAACGCACTTTGCCAGCTCAAGTCAGGTATCGCGAGCACGACACCACATTCGTCAAACAGAGTCAGGGCATTGCGCTTTTTACTACGTTGCTTCAGGCCGTGCTCTGCGATTTCCTGCATATGCAAACGGTTAAGCAAAGACTTAGTTTGCGGAAAGAGACACCAAATCAGGGCACCAAAAAAGTCGTGCCAGTTGTTTTCACGGGTCGGAATGCGATGGGTTTGCGCTATGATCTCCTCGTAATACAAAGTTTCGCTTTCCAGCTCACTGTTTGGTGTAAACACAATGTCGCGACTTTGCGTGCTATCTTTTTGTTCATTCAGCCAAGTGAAAGATGGCCAGTCTGAGTGATGACTGAGTGCAAATAACTCTTCTAAATGCTCAAATGGCGCCTGACTGAACAGGTCTGCATGCCAGTGTTCTGGCGCGGTAAATTTATTCATATTGCCGGTTTATCTTTCTCTGGCATAAATCAAAGCAGCCATTTTACCTCAGCGAGCCGCCTTATCCCAGCCGACTTTGTTCAGTAATTGTACAAACCCGTCAATTGTCGCCAAAAGTCGAAATATCAATACAAATAACGTTATACTAACGGCGTATAACAACAAGCGAAGATAATAACACTATGAAACTAAAACTAGCGCTAAGCGCACTTTCTGTTGCTGTGTTAGCTGGCTGTATGGCGACACAAACTAACCAGCCAGGCGACGTAAATGCGGCTTATAACAGCATCAATGCAGAGCAACTGGCCGGACATATCAAAACCCTGGCCTCTGATGAATTTGGCGGTCGAGCACCGTCTACAAAAGGTGAAGAGCTGACCCTCGCTTACCTGAAAAAGCATTTCACAGAGCTTGGCTTTCAGCCGGGTAATGGCGATAGCTTCTTCCAGGAAGTACCTCTGGTCTCAATCGAAGCCGATCCAAACATGACGCTGAGCATTGGTGGAAAAGACTACGAATACAAGAAAGACATGGTAATGGGTACGGGTCGTATCAGCAAACTGGAGTCTATTAAAGACTCTGAGCTGGTATTTGTCGGCTATGGTGTGAACGCTCCGGAGTATGGCTGGAACGATTATGAAGGCCTGGATGTGCGCGGAAAAACGGTTGTCATGCTGGTCAATGACCCGGGCTTTGCACGCAAAGATCCTGCGCTGTTCACCGGTGAAGCCATGACCTACTACGGTCGCTGGACTTATAAATATGAAGAAGCGAGCCGTCAGGGAGCAGCTGGTGCAATTATCGTTCACGAAACAGCACCTGCCTCTTATCCCTGGAGTGTTGTTGAGAACTCCTGGAGTGGTCCTCAGTTTGGCTTCCAAAAAGAAAACAACAACATGGATCGTGTCGCGGTAGAAGGCTGGGTTACCAGTGACGTTGCCAAAGAGCTATTTGCTAAAGCCGGTCTGGACTTCGCGCAAGCGAAAGAAAAAGCCGCAGCCGGCGCATATCACGTCGATATGGGCGATTTGACCGCGTCTGTTACCGTGAAAAGCAAGATCAGTACGTCAACGTCTTATAACTTCATCGCGACTTTGCCTGGCGCAAAACACAGTGATGAGCACATCATCTATTCTGCGCACTGGGACCATCTGGGTACCGATCCTAACCGTAAAGGCGATAAGATCTACAATGGCGCGCACGATAATGCAACCGGCACAGGTGGCATGATCGAAGTGGCGGAAGCATTCAGCAAACTACCCGTAAAACCAGACCGCTCTATCACATTCCTGGCGGTTACCGCGGAAGAGCAAGGTCTCTTAGGCTCTAAATTCTATGCAGCGAACCCGGTGATTGCTGCGGACAAAACGGTCGCTAACATCAATATGGATAGCCTCAACCTGCTGGGTAAAGTGAAAGACATCAGCGTCGTCGGTATCGGCAAGTCATCACTGGATGAGATGCTTGAGACAGCTGCTAAAGAGCAAAACCGTGTTGTTTCTGGTGATCCGCGCCCGGCTGCTGGCGGCTACTACCGTTCAGATCACTTCGCCTTCGCTAACATGGGTGTGCCGGCAATGTATGCTGGCGGTGGTACAGAAGCGCGTGATGAGGCCACAGCACAATATCGTAAGCGCATGAGTCTGGTTCTACGTGGTTGTTATCACCAACCGTGTGACCGTTACCGCGATGAGTGGGATTTGAGCGGTGCAGTACAAGATCTCCAATTGTTCTTCCAGGTCGGTTATGACATTTCACAGCAAAGTGAATGGCCAACCTGGAAAGCAACCTCGGAGTTCCAGCGCAACAAATAAATACAAATGATATTGATTTTCATTTAATAACATTTTAAAGTGCAACTGTGTTTTCAACCGGTTGCACTTTTTATGCTCTCACAATCCTACTCTGTCACAACCAGAGGTAAATCAGCGCTCTCTTCCTTTATAGCAAACAAGCGATTATTGCTTCCCATGCTAGTCAGTCTGGCGATTTTATTCGAACCTCTCCGTGAGCTGACTATCGCCACACTTGCAGATGCGTTTTTTCAGGTAAGCGTATTTGTTGCCGGCACACTCGCTATTTATTACTTTCTGGTCGACCGACTGCCGCAACTTGAACTCAGCTATCTTAAAGCGAAATCCCCGGCACTGGAAATCTCTATGGCCGCAGTACTTGGCGCTCTGCCTGGCTGCGGTGGCGCCATCATAGTGGTTACTCAATTTACGAAAGGCCAGGCAAGCTTTGCGTCAGTGGTCGCCGTACTGACTGCAACCATGGGGGATGCAGCTTTTTTGCTTCTGGCTAAAAAGCCAATTGAGGGACTTACAATCATCACTTTGGGTATTGCCGTAGGCATAGTCAGTGGTTTGGTCGTTAACCTGTTACACAAACCCGGGTTTTGCCAACCCGATGCGCAGAGTAAAAATGTGATTGAATGTAAAGCGCCGTCTAGTGCTATCCGTTTCAGTGAACCTGTATGGCGTTGGGTACTTCTCCCTTGCCTGATGATAGCTTTGCTTATCGCATTTAACACCGATTTAGGCATACTGACACAGCCCGTTGAACTGGCAGGTGCGGCACTTGCCCTGTTTGCACTCACAATCTGGGCGTTGTCTTCTAAAGGTCAAAGTTATCGGGAAGTCACTGCGGAAGATGATGAGCAAGATCCCCCTTCCAAGCTTGCCAAGGTGATCCACGATACGCATTTTGTCACGGCCTGGGTTGTCGCCAGTTTTATGCTCTATGAGTTGTCTGTCGCTCTGTTTGGCTTAGATCTGGCTGCTTGGTTTTCCCAATACGCCGTTTTCGCCCCCCTTATCGCAATAGCCATTGGCATGCTACCAGGCTGTGGCCCTCAGATAGTGGTAACCAGCTTATATATTCAGGGAGTTTTACCTTTTAGTGCACTGGCAGCCAACGCGGTGGCAAACGATGGAGACGCATTGTTTCCGGCCCTGGCACTCGCCCCCGGCGCTGCGGTCGTGGCCACACTCTACTCGGCCATACCGGCACTGTTTGTGGGTTATGGGCTATATTACTTTGCCAATCTGTAATTTCACCCTTTGTCCGAAAGATTTGCTAGACAGGCACCCAGTGGTGCCTGTTCAAACATAAACATCCAAAGATCATTGCTCTGTACTTTGACTAAGTGCAATCTCAGCGCCACCAGATAAGCATTCGGCGCAAGTTTCTTTATCCCTGAGGCTCAGCCTGAAAAACCTTCAACACGTCAGCTCATCGCGCTCGAGACGACTCCATAATCACATAATAAGAATAGGTTCATAGCTACTACGTTAATTGGTACTGATCTTGACTATTTAGCTTCAGGTTACTGATGCATTGTACAGTTAGGCACTCTGCCCCATTAGCAGCAACGGTAGAGAGCGCAACGGGTTCAACGCTGAGTAACACCTAATCGAAACAATCGGGTCTACACGCGCTATTTTGAGGCCAATATGGTGCAACGATACAAGAAAGATTAGTAGGAGGATTTAAATACAAAAAAACAAAGCCCCATCGTAGGGGCTTTTGACCTTGCTTAGTCATTAGATATTTATAGGAATTTAGGTTTTGTACATGTTGCGGTTATCTATGGCCTCTCGCCATCCCCCCAACCATTCTGATCTGTGCTCTACTTGCTGATATGGACATAAATCTTTGGACCGGCCCGCTAAACCTGCTTTGAATCCCTGGGCATGTGCTCTTTCTAAACGGTCTCTTTTCTGTCTCTTCATAGGTAAATTCCTCACCTTTCATATTTTTCGAGTTGCTTTCGTCTTGACGACATCCACATTTAATAAATAGTTAATAAATTCGTAAATATCAATCCGTACGAAACACGACAGGGTCCTCTGTACACTTTGATTCAGTGCTTCGCCGCAGGCTGCCTGACAGCCGATAGCTCGAATTTCATCTAACTACTAACATTTTTACTATTGCATATGGTTAAACAACGGCCGACTGTGAACGCGCTTTTTCGCCAGACACAGGTCGACTAATTCAGGATTGGCCAAACCTTCAAAAACAATAAATCATATATCGTTTTCACATGCAACAAGCGAACGATGACTGGCAAGTAACAAATATGGGTAAACAGAAAATTAATGCAGAAAATAAAGATAACCCTTAAAAGTCATCTTGTTCTAGTGAAATATTAGATTGTTCATTAACAAATCAGCGTAAAAAAACATTCATTAATTTGTAATAAAAAAGGCCGCTAGAATGCGGCCTTAGATCAACGCGTTAAGCGTTTTACTGGATTTTCTCAAGACCACCCATGTATGGTCTTAATACAGTTGGTACGACAATAGAGCCATCTGCTTGTTGATAGTTTTCCAATATTGCGACCAAAGTACGGCCAATCGCCAAACCTGAACCATTTAGTGTATGCAGTAACTCAGGCTTTTTCTCACCAGCACGGCGGAAACGCGATTGCATGCGGCGCGCCTGGAAGTCCTGCATGTTTGAACAAGAAGAAATTTCACGGTAAGTGTTTTGCGCAGGCAACCAAACTTCAAGGTCATAAGTTTTTGCCGCACCAAAGCCCATGTCGCCGGTACACAAGACGACTTTACGATAAGGCAGCTCCAGTGCCTGCAAAATGCCTTCTGCATGGCCTGTCAGCTCTTCCAACGCAGCCATCGAATCTTCAGGCTTAACCAGCTGTACTAACTCTACTTTATCGAACTGATGCTGACGGATAAGACCACGTGTGTCACGACCATAACTGCCCGCTTCACTTCTGAAACATGGCGTATACGCAGTCATGCGAACTGGTAGCTCTTTCTCGTCGAAAATTTCGTCGCGTGCGCAATTGGTCAGAGGTACTTCGGCAGTAGGAATTAGGCTGTAGCCGTCCTGGTCTTCGCTTAATGCTTCCGTATGAAACAAATCTTCAGCAAACTTAGGTAACTGTCCCGTGCCGTACAAGCTTGCCTTGTTAACCAGGTAAGGCACACACATTTCGGTATAACCGTTTTGGTCTGTATGCGTATCCAGCATAAATTGCGACAATGCACGGTTAAGACGAGCAATACCACCACGCATTACCGTAAAGCGAGAGCCACTAAGCTTAACGCCGGTTTCAAAATCCAGACCTTTACCTAACGCCTCACCCAGGTCAACGTGATCTTTAACTTCAAAGTCAAACGCTTTTGGCTCGCCCCACTTGCTCACCTCAACGTTTTCACTTTCATCTGCGCCAACTGGAACATCTTCGGCAGGTAAATTTGGTAAGGTTGCAGCAATATCTTGCAACTGAGCCAGCACTTCATCCTGCTCTGTTTTTGCGGCACTTAGCTGATCACCCAGGTCAGCAACAGCATCCAGTAATGGCTGAACGTCTTCACCTTTTGCTTTAGCCTGGCCTATCGCTTTGGAACGGCTGTTACGCTCACTTTGCAGTTCCTGCGTTTTGGTCTGAAGTGTTTTTCGTTTTTCTTCCAGCGCGTTAATAGCAGCCACATCGAGCTCAAAGCCACGTTTTTTCAAACGCTCTGCTGCTTCCTCAATGTCCTGACGTAAATACTTTGCATCTAACATAGTTTATTCTTTTAACCTTTTTGCATGACTAAGCACAGGCCTATCCAGGCCATGAAAATACACATCACGACATTCAACACTATATTAAGTACCATTTTCATTATCTGGCCTTGCTGAAGTAACAGCAAAGAATCCATAGAAAAGGTAGAAAATGTCGTTAAAGCACCCAAGAAGCCAATCCCGACCAAACTTTTAGCCGGAGATACTTCAATGACCTGCTTATCAATTAATCCGTAGAGAATGCCCATCAACAGTGAACCCAGAATATTAACGGTCAACGTACCAAAAGGGAATCCCTTACCCAAGAGTTTTAAGGTGATATCACTAATAAAAAAGCGCAGGCAGGCGCCAAATGCGCCACCGGTCGCAATCATCAGGTAAGTTTTAATCAAATCCATCAGTGATTGTCTTCATCTTGATAGCGTTTCTGGACACTTTGTTCATTCAAAGAACGCAAGTAACGGAGTTTTTCAGAAATTTGTTTCTCTAACCCTCTGTCACTGGGCTCATAGTAACGACGCTGCTGTATATCTGCAGGGAAGTAACATTCACCAGCGGCAAACGCCCCCGGTTCATTGTGTGCATATCGATACTCCTCACCAAAGCCGAGTTCTTTCATCAACTTGGTGGGGGCATTACGCAGATGCTCCGGCACCGGAAGGTCAGGATCGCTGGCGGCATCCTGCTTAGCCTGATTGAACGCCATGTAGACGGCATTACTTTTGGCCGCACTGGCCAGGTAGATAGTTGCCTGTGCGATGGCCCGCTCTCCTTCACTAGGACCAACCCGGTGATAGATATCCCAGGCATTCAGTGCCACTTGCATGGCACGTGGATCGGCATTGCCTATGTCTTCAGTCGCAATCGCAAGTAATCGCCTGGCTACGTAAAGCGGATCGCCACCACCAGCAAGGATCCGACAATACCAATATAACGCGGCGTCCGGATCGCTACCCCGCACAGATTTATGAAATGCTGAGATCAAATCGTAATATATATCCCCGCCCTTATCATATTTCGCCAGGTGCGACGGTAAGACTTGTTTTAGTACCGCTTCATCTACTAACACTTGCCCTTCACCATTGGCACCCAGATCAATGGCTTGTTCAAGCAGATTGAGCGCTTTTCTGGCATCGCCATCCGCAGCACGAGACAATGCATCTATCACGGCATCATCCAGTGTAATTTGCAGGCTGCCAAGCTCTTTGTCCTGAGTCTGTGCCTGACGCAGTACCTGAGTAAGCTCATCGAGACTAAGCGGCTTTAAGGTATAGACACGTGCGCGGGATAAAATCGCATTGTTCAGGGCAAATGAAGGGTTTTCAGTGGTAGCACCAATAAAGATAAACGTACCGTCTTCGATATGTGGCAAAAAGGCATCCTGCTGTGACTTATTGAATCGATGGACTTCATCAACAAACAAGATTGTACGAGTACTACTTTGGCTTAGGCGATTCTTCGCATCGAGCACTTGCTCACGGATCTCCTTCACGCCTGCTGTAACCGCAGATAACTTGCACAATTGTGCATTCGCATGATGCGCGATGATCTCTGCAAGTGTGGTTTTACCTACCCCGGGAGGCCCCCACAAAATCAAACTATGGCAACGTCCCAGAGCAATAGCCCGACGCAACGGACTATCAGCACCAAGAATATGACTTTGCCCAATGTAACCGTCTAAGTTGGACGGTCGCATTCTCGCCGCCAAAGGCCTGACATCGGGCGCAAAATCAAAACCCAGGTTAGTCACTTTGTGTCTGGTCGTCGACGACCACCCCTTCTGGGATCACAAACTTAAACTGCTCGGCATCCACCGGACCATTGATCTGTGCCTCGCTGAACTTAAAGCTGGAGATCTGACCTGAAGAATCTGTGACGTTCAACTGGCCAATTTTCAGGCCACCGTCAGCAAACAAAACATCCAACCGTTCCACCTGAGCACCGGACTGAATGGGCTCAATACGATAGCCACCAGAAATTTCTGAAACCTGGTATTTCTGCCATTGCTTTGGATCTTGTGTCGTCAGCAATACAAAGGGCGTTGTGTCTATCAGACCAAGTGTATTAAGAATCGTTGCTTGCTCAGCAAAGCTGTCAAAATAAACCGTACGAAGCCCATCTGAAACTAGTAAAGTTTCATCGGGCTCATTCTGTTGCCAGCGTATTTTTGCAGGGTATTGCAGTACTATTTCGCCCTTACCGGATTGGATAAGGTGTCCGTCCTGATCAATCACACTTTGCTCAAACTCGGCTCGAAAGCTCTCCAGTGCTTTTAACTTATCTTTCAAAGACTGTGCAGCAACACTAACCGTTTGCGTTGCGTTCGCTTGAGTTGCAAATACTGCCGGATTAGCCCCGACCATACATAAAGCCAGAATAAGTGGTTGTAACTTCATTAATTCGCTCCACCTTTGGGCACCAGTACTTCTCTGGCACCATTGTGCCCTGGCGCACTGACGACGCCGGACATTTCCATTTGTTCAACCAGGCGAGCCGCGCGGTTATAACCAACGCGTAATTTTCGCTGAACGCTAGACACTGAGACCTTACCGGTTTCAATGACAAACGCCACGGCTTCATCATAGAGTGGGTCGGACTCATCGTCTTCCCCCTCACTTGCCTCGCCTGGCAGTAAAATATCTTCTGTGGCTTCGCCACACAATATGTCATCGATATAGTTGGGCTTACCGCGGGCTTTCCAGTCACTGACGACCGCATGCACCTCATGGTCATCAACAAATGCGCCATGAACACGTATCGGTACACTGGTGCCTGGTGGTAGATATAGCATGTCACCCATACCCAACAGGTTTTCTGCACCTTGTTGGTCCAGTATGGTACGCGAGTCGATTTTACTCGATACCTGAAACGCCATCCGGGTTGGGATATTCGCCTTGATCAGGCCGGTGATCACATCCACGGAAGGTCGCTGCGTCGCCAGCACAAGGTGGATCCCTGCTGCACGCGCTTTTTGCGCGATACGGGCAATTAACTCTTCTACCTTTTTGCCCACAATCATCATCATGTCGGCAAATTCATCGATCACTACAACAATACTCGGCAGCTTATCCAGCTCTTCGGGCTCGTCTGCCATGCCATCCGTGTCTTTAAACAAGGGGTCCAGAATTGGATGACCAGCTTCCTTTGCATCCAGGATCTTCTGGTTGTAGCCCTTCAGATTTCGCACGCCAAGCGCTGACATCAGCTTATAACGACGTTCCATTTCACCCACACACCAACGCAACGCATTGGCTGCTTCTTTCATATCCGTGACCACCTCACACAGCAAATGCGGAATGCCCTCATACACCGACAATTCAAGCATTTTAGGGTCAATCATAATCATGCGTACGTCTTCAGGTGGTGATTTGTACAACAAGCTTAATATCATAACATTAACGCCGACTGACTTACCTGAACCTGTTGTACCGGCGACAAGTAAGTGAGGCATTTTGGCCAAATCGGCCACCACCGGCTGCCCGGCAATATCTTTGCCCAGTACCATGGTCAGTGGCGAAGCATTTTGCTCAAACTTAGGGGCGTTTATCACTTCTGATAAACGCACGATTTCTCGATTTTTATTTGGTAGCTCCAGACCCACAAAAGTCTTGCCCGGAATAACTTCAACCACACGCACACTGACGGCTGACAGAGAACGCGCCAAATCTTTCGCAAGGCCGGTGATCTTAGCAACTTTAATTCCAGGTGCCAGATCCAGCTCAAAACGTGTAACAACCGGTCCCGGATAAACTCCCATAACCTTAGCCTGAATATTGAAATCCAATAGTTTGGACTCAACAAGTCGAGATACCGCTTCGAGCTCTTCTTCTGAGATCGGGTTTTTCGCTTTGTCTGGTCTGTCTAGCAAGTCGAGTGACGGCAAAGGATCTTTCGGAGGTTCAGCTTCCAATAAAGCTTCAAATTGCTCTTTGGCGCTCGGTGGTGGCTGATAACCTGATGCAGGTTTTTCTTTCGGCTTTAATGGCCGTGCAGGTGATACCACTTTGGTTTCAACAGGCGCAGGAGTATCGTCCAGTGCATTCAGTGCCGCTACCGTATCAAACGCTTCATCGTCGACCGCAGAGAAGTTAATTTCCTGCTCAAGAATGTCATCCAGCTCATCGAACACGCTGGGCGCTACGGCGATATCATCGTCATTGGCTATCGCTAAATCACTTGCCTCTGAGTGACGTATCTCGGGCTCGGGCTGAGATGCTGGTTTTGCGCCAAACAACTTATCTTTTAGTTTTTGAGGCTTACTCTTATTGGACTGTTGATCAGTATCCGAAATTTGCTCGACGGGATCAGGGGTTGTGGCCTCAACCACATTTTCTATAACCTGCTCACTGGCTTCGGCTTCAACTTGCACAGCTGCTTGATTGCGCTCAGCACTTTCGACCAGCGTAGCATTATTCGGCAGACCAGCGTCTTTGCTGTCTTCTTTGCCATCACTTAGCGTGACCGCTGACTTGGGTTCGCTACGATGTTTTATTTTGTCGAAACACCATTTACAGAACGCAACCACTTTTTCGCCAATATAGTCGACAAATTCAACCCAGGATACCCCTGTTAACAGGGTCAGACCGGCAAAGAAAAAGCACAATAACAAGATTGTGGTTCCAGTAAAGTTAAATGCAGGCATCATGGCACTGGCGACCACATCCCCCACTACCCCACCGGAAGAAAAATTATAAATATCATCAAAATTGATGCTACTGATAGCACTGGCTGATGTGATAAATAACGTGCCGCCTATCAGTCTCAGTCCCAAAGTTGTGTAGTCTAACTGCAGTAGCTTATGTGGTTTTTTGAACAACAGATAGCCAAACAACTGAATGACAGCCGGCACTAAAAATGCCAGCCAGCCAAAGCTGAGTAACAAGATATCAGCAACCCAGGCACCAGCAGCACCTGTGACGTTGTTAACCTTGATAAACTCGCCTGTTTGCGTCCAGGCGGGGTCTGCCGGGTCAAAGCTGATAAGTGCGCACAGCGTAAATATCGCTGCCGCCGTACTGACAATCAGGCCAGTCTCCAGCAGGCGCTGAATACCATTTAAGCGCATTATGTAATACCTAAATACTGTTTCGTTAATTCTAACATGACTTTTTGCACACCTTAGCAAGAATTTCCCTAGGGTGCACAAGGTTTTATCACTTCACCTTGCTCCCCTTTTACTTCTTCCATTACAACATAGGTACGACTTTCACTAATACTGGGGAGTTTTAAAAGTATCTCACCCAAAACGCCGCGATACTCAGACATATCCGTCACCCGAGTTTTTAACAGATAATCAAAGTTACCAGACACAAGATGACATTCGATAATTTCATCATGTTGTTTGACCGCCTGATTAAACTGATCGAACACGTCTGGCGAATTTTTATTAACTGTGACCTCAACGAATACCAACAAGCCCTGACCCAGTTTCACCGGGTCAACAACTGCCTTATAGCCTTTTATATAGCCTTCGCGTTCGAGTTTTTTTACCCGCTCCAGACAAGGCGTAGCGCTTAGCCCTATTCGTCTTGCCAATTCTACATTAGAAATTCGTCCGTCTTTTTGCAGTTCAACTAAAATCTTTCTATCGGTTCTGTCTAACTGAGTATGCATGATCAGTTTTATATCCTGAATATTTACTTAATACAGTGTTATCAACTATTCATTATACTAAAAAAGGTAGGACATACTAGCAAACCATATCTATAATGGTCGAAAATTTTTACCCCGTTCTTAATTGAGGCGAATTGTTATGATTATTGGTGTACCTAAAGAGATAAAAAACCACGAATACCGTGTTGGTATGGTTCCAGCGAGTGTTCGTGAACTGATTAATCACGGCCACCAGGTAATAGTTGAAACAAATGCAGGTATCGGTATTGGTTTCACTGACGAGGATTACATTCAGGTTGGTGCTGAAATCCGTGACACAGCGGCACAGGTTTTCGAACAAGCTGACATGATCGTTAAAGTAAAAGAGCCACAGGCTGTTGAGCGCGCAATGCTACGTGAAGACCAAATTCTATTCACTTACTTGCACCTTGCACCTGATTTGCCTCAGACAGAAGATCTGGTTAAGAGCGGCGCAATCTGTATCGCATACGAAACTGTTACTGACAACCGTGGTGGTTTACCACTATTGGCACCTATGTCAGAAGTTGCTGGTCGTATGTCAATCCAGGCTGGTGCGCAGGCACTTGAAAAGTCAAACCTGGGTCGCGGCATGCTTTTGGGTGGCGTACCAGGTGTTGAACCAGCGAAAGTCGTTGTGATCGGTGGTGGTATGGTTGGCCGTAACGCAGCACAAATGGCTGTTGGTATGGGTGCTGACGTAACAATCCTTGATCGTAACATTGACGTTCTGCGTAGCCTAAACGCACAGTTTGGCAGCCAGGCTAAAGTTATCTACTCAACGGTTGATGCGCTGGAGAAGCACGTTGTTGAAGCAGACCTAGTGATCGGTGGCGTACTAATCCCAGGCGCAGCTGCTCCTAAACTAGTTACAGCTGAGCACATCAAAGCAATGAAGCCTGGTGCAGCAATCGTTGACGTTGCTATCGACCAGGGTGGTTGTATCGCAACTTCTAAAGCAACAACACACGCAGAGCCAACTTACATCGTTGACGATGTTGTTCACTACTGCGTAGCAAACATGCCAGGCGCAGTACCACGCACTTCTACGTTTGCTTTGAACAACGCAACGCTGCCTTACATCATCAAGCTTGCAAACCAGGGCTATAAAGAGGCGCTATTGTCTGACGAGCACTTCCTGAATGGTCTGAACGTTATTAAAGGCCAGATCACATGTAAAGAAGTTGCTGAAGGCTTTAACATGGAATACGTTGAAGCACGTACAGCGCTTGCCAACGTATAATTAAACACTTTGGTGTTTACAAAGCCTCGCTCATGCGGGGCTTTTTGCTTTTTATACGCCAGACTCGAAGAGAGTTGCCTGCACCGCTTTTTATTGTCTATCTTTTTATAATAGTCAGGTAGTAAAGGTAGCGTTGCATGGCCATATCTCTCACCCAGCAAGAAAAACTCATTTTAAAAACGGTCAATATTCCGCCAAGACCACAAGCACTGTTGCAGTTTTCAGAAGAAGCTAAGCTCCCGGAACCAAACATCACCAAAATTTCAGAGATATTGCAAAGCGATGTCGCGATCAGTGCGGCTATTTTGCAGGTAGTGAATTCAGCTGCCTTTCGTCGCAGCCGCGAAATTGACTCCATTGAACAAGCTGTCATGATCCTGGGCTTAAAACGGCTTATTCCGTTAGTTAAAGCGGTGGCTTTGAAGTCCTCTGTTGATTTACCTGCTGCACTAAGCGATTTCTGGGAAACGCAATCCGATATTGGTCAACATGCCTCTCTCATTTGTAACCGCCTTAACCGGCCTGCACTGGCAAATCACGCCTACATGCTTGGTTTATTCCATGGCGTTGGGATCCCCATTTTATGCCAGCACTTTGATGACTATCAAAACGTACTGGATAAAGCAAAGACAGACGGCTGGACCGAAGCCAGTCAATTTGAGTTTGCTCAGTACCACACCAGCCATGGCACCATAGGTGCGTTACTCGCTCAGCAGTGGCGCCTGCCAAAGATCGTGATTAACGTTATTTACTACCAACATGACGTAGACGGTATTCTTACGTCCGGGGAGTTAGATAACATTGGTAATGACCTGCTGTCGATTTTAAAAATTGCCCGCCATAAATCCTATTTAGCAACAACCCCAGTAAGTGAACAAAACCCGGAGTGGCAAGTGATCAAAGACGATGTCATGGATTATCTGGATATTTCTGACGAAGAGCTCGACGAGTTGTGGGGTGAATCTTCAGAGTAGCGATAACCCACACCCATCACCTACAAATAAGAACACGATAGGCCGAGATAATTAACCATGGCAGATCTGTTGCAGATCCGCTTATAACTAATAAAAACTGTATTTAAATGCCTAAATAATTGAAAGTTTCCCTCAATGATTTACCTTTATAAAGGGAAGCAGTTAGGAGATATGCCTGTGAAGTTCAAATTTAAGGTAATAGCCGTTTCAGCCTCAGTGCTCTTTCTGGCCCTGTTATTACTATCACTTAAACAGTATTTTTTATTGAAAGATAATTTACAACAACAAGTCAATGATAGTGTGGGAGAAATCATTCAGGGGATCAGTAACACTGTAACCTCGCAGATGCAAGGTGCTATTGATTTGGCAGTACTGACCACCGGACTGGTCGAACAAAGCGACTCACTTAAACAAGCCCTGCCCTTGATCTCACAGCCCAAATTAAAAGAAACATTTCTGTTGATTGGCTATGGTGAAGACGCGACCGGAAACTATGTTGCAAGCGATCCAGGATGGGACCCTGGACCAACCTGGGATCCACGGGTGCGTCCGTGGTTTGCAGGCGCTAAACAAGCTAATCAATTAATTGTGACGGCACCTTATGCCGATTCAGTGAGCAAAGAAATTGTGGTATCTGTCGGCACACCTGTTAAAAAAGGCGGCCGTTTCCATGGCGCGATTTTCTTTGATGTCAGTCTCGCCAAACTCGGAAATATGATCAATTCGTTCGAATTATTTGACTCTGGTTTTGCGTTTATGGTGAGTAAAGATGGCACCATTATTTCGCACCCCGATACCGAGTTAAACGGTCAGCAAGCAAGTCAATTTTTAGGCCGAACCCAGGTGTCTCAAACGGTGCAAGAAGTTATGATGAATAACCGCACCTATTTAATCACCTTTAAGGACGTCGAAGGTTTGGATTGGTATGTGGGGGTCGCGCTCGAAAAAGACAAAGTCTTTGCTGCTGTTGATACTATGGCTCAGGACGCCACTTTGTTTTCACTCATCGCTGTGATTGCAGCCGTTGTTGTATTATCTTTGGTCATTAACTTCCTCCTTAAGCCCCTTGAAGACATCAATGTTGCCATGGCTAACATTGCCCAGGGTCACGCTGATCTGACAGTTCGCCTTGAGGCATCTAACGAGCCCGAATTTGCGTCACTGGCTGAAAACTTCAATCGCTTTACTTCCCGGTTGCAAACGCTCATTGCTGATATTCAGCAACTTGGACATGAAGTATTAGAAGATGCCCGGCAAACGTCTACCGGTGCCAATCAGGCCACCATGGCCATTGAGCAACAGCTTAATGCGCTCAATACCTTAACAACTGCAACAGCGAACATGTCAAGCACTGAACAACAAGTTGCAAACACAGCACAACAGGCAGCCGACGCGATTCAAAATACCGATAACCTCGCCAGCAATGGTGAAACCATAGTTGCAGAATCAACCGACGCCATTACGGATTTGTCAGTACAGATCAAACGTGCTGTTGATGTTGTCGCTGAACTCGAAGTATCGTCCTCAGGCATAGAGCAGATATTATCTGTCATCAATGGGATTGCCGAGCAAACCAATCTGTTGGCGCTTAACGCCGCCATTGAAGCCGCACGGGCCGGCGAATCTGGTCGCGGGTTTGCGGTAGTTGCCGATGAAGTAAGAACCCTGGCGCAACGTACACAAGAAGCAACTACCGAAATTAAAGCCATGATAGATCAGCTGCAAAGCGGCGCTCAAAGTGCGGTTGGAGTTATGAATCAAAGTCAGACCATAGTTGAAAAGTCGGTCAGCAAAGCCAATGACACTCGGGAGGCACTGGATGCAATCCGTCAGTCTATTGCCAGCATTGTCGATTTAAATGTCAGTATTGCCAACATGATCAGCGAGCAGAAACACGTAGTGGAAGAAGTTAATCATAATGCTTCGCAGATCCGTAACCTGTCTGACACTGTGTTTGATGAAGCCAAAGCAGTTGACCACACAATGCAGTCTCAGGTAGAAAAAATTGCTAAGCAGGAAGACATGTTAGAACAGTTCAGGGTGTAAACTTGCCACTGAGTAATACTAGCGAGTGAGGTTAAAACTCGCTAGTATATGGATATAAAGACAGTATAAGTAGCATTTCGGCATATGCATAGCGACCTTAAAGACACTTTCGAGCAATATTTTCAGATTGCTGAATCCAACCAGATTAACCTGTACCCTGTTGACGCCAATATGGTGCCCAAAAGTCAGGCTCAACTAGAAGCTGCCATTCCGCCTCTGTTCAGGCTTGCAAACGAAATTAATGAACTGGACCTAAATGCACTGAGGCCATTGCGAAACCTGGGTGATGTTGCCAGCGATTTGGCTGCGTATCTGCAAGCTCAGTCACGTAAAATCGACCTGATCATGAGTCATATTCTGGCCACGGAACAACCTGAGGATGAACTACTCAGATGTGACAGCTATGGTGGTGGTGGCATCACAGCCACACTAGAGCAAGACTATAACCTTGGCCAGGACTTCAGAACCAAAGTGTTCTTGCAACATGAAGCCAGCGCCATATTTTGTTATGCCCAGGTTATAGATAAAGAGGCGATTGATTCGGGCTTTCGTTATACCCTGGCCTTCACTCAAATTCGCGATAACGATCAGGAACTGTTGGTCCGCGCCAGCTTGCATGCCCAAACTCGGCAGTTAAAAAAACGTCAGTCACCTGACGAAAATGAACAAAATAGCTGACAGCTAAGCTGTCAGTGCTAAACTAGTCGTCTACTATTTTTGATTGATTACACCATGAGTTTTACACTTTTACCCGAGTGGGCAACACAAGATGCCGTGATGCTTACCTGGCCACATCAAAATACTGACTGGGCAGACATATTACCCCAGGTTGAACCCGTTTATATCGCTTTGTGTCAGCAGATCTCTCAAGTTGAGAAGGTCGTCATCGTAGCGCACAATGCCGAGCTAAAAGCACATATAGAACAAAAACTCACTGCAGCAGATGTCGACATGACACAAATCGTGTTCGTGGTTGCACCCTGTAACGATACATGGGCCCGTGATCATGGACCACTGACTACGCAGGATGCGTCAGGTCGACTCTCTGTAAAAGACTTCACCTTTAATGGTTGGGGTAATAAGTTTGCAGCTGAGCTCGATAATCAGATTAATGCGCACCTGCACGCTCAGGTGGTTAACCCCCAAAACCACTATGAAGCTATAGAGCTGGTGCTTGAAGGCGGTGGGATTGAAATCGACGAAGCAGGCACTTTGTTAACCACGTCTGAGTGCTTGCTTAACCCAAATCGTAATCCGCACCTGACTAAAACCGAGCTAGAGCAAAAACTGAGCGAGGTTTTAGGTGCCAAGCGGTTCCTCTGGGTAGACCATGGCTTCCTGGCCGGTGATGATACCGACAGTCACATTGATACGCTGGTCCGCTTTGCCCCTAATAATACGCTGGTGTACGTCAGCTGCGACGATCCAAAAGACGAGCATTTTGCAGCCCTCAGTGCGATGGAGACACAACTGAAGTCATTCCGCACGCCACAAGGCCAACCATATAACCTTGTCGCCCTGCCCTGGCCTAAAGCCGTATTCAATGATGAAGGCGACCGTTTGCCGGCCACCTACGCAAATTATCTGATCATCAATGATACCGTTTTGATGCCGCTCTACGGCGATGACAACGACGCCCGCGCACTGACTCAATTGCAAAGCGCGCACCCGGAGCGTACCGTCATTGGCATTGACTGCCTGCCTATTATTCATCAGTTTGGCAGCCTCCACTGTATCACTATGCAGCTACCCGCCGGATTTTTAAAACAGGACCAATTTTAATGAGTAACAACACGTTGAAAGTCGCACTGGTTCAGCACAGTAATAGCGCTGACTTACAAAACAACCTGGATAAGTCTATTGCCGGGATCCGCGATGCCGCGGCTCAGGGCGCGAAACTCGTGGTATTACAAGAGCTGCACCGCAGCCTGTATTTTTGTCAGACTGAAGACACTGACCTGTTTGACCTGGCTGAGACGATCCCTGGCCCTAGTACCGATGTATTTTGTCAGCTTGCCAAAGAACTGAAGCTGGTAATTGTCGCTTCGCTTTTCGAAAAACGCGCAACCGGCTTGTATCACAATACAGCTGTTGTCTTTGAAGCCGATGGCAGCATTGCTGGTCAGTATCGAAAAATGCACATTCCTGACGATCCGGGCTTTTATGAAAAATTCTATTTTACACCAGGCGACATGGGCTTTACGCCTATTCAAACCTCAGTAGGTAAACTAGGTGTATTGGTATGCTGGGATCAATGGTTCCCGGAAGGTGCGCGCTTAATGGCCATGGCAGGTGCTGATATGCTGATTTACCCGACAGCAATAGGCTGGGACACGCGCGACGAGCAGGACGAACAAATTCGTCAGCGCGACGCCTGGATGATCGCACAACGCGCCCATGCCGTATCTAATGGCTTGCCCGTTTTAAGTGTTAACCGTGTTGGCCACGAAGCCGACCCAAGTGGCCAAAGCGAAGGGATCCAGTTCTGGGGTAACTCCTTTGTCGCGGGGCCACAGGGTGAGTTACTGGCACATGGCAGCGAATCTGAAGAACAACTTTTGGTGGTTGAACTTGATCAGAGCCGCAGTGAGTCAGTCAGACGAATTTGGCCATACCTGAGAGATCGTCGTATCGACCATTATCAGGACCTGTGCAAAATTTACCGGGACTAATCTATCCCAAAACGGCCTCGACATAGCGTCAGGCCGCTTTGCTTTATTATCGCTAAGCGCGAGTCGAATTACATTAAGTGCAATAAAAACAACATGCAGTAACAGGAGTATATGAATGGCAACAGCGCAGTGGAACAAACTTCCCTGGGTCAAATCACAAAAGGATAAAATCCATTGGGGCCAGCTGGTCGGTAGCAGTATGTCCATTGCCATCAGTGAAGGCGTCAGACAACATGATGCACTGGTTGTGGTGGTAACACCTGATACGCCAAGCGCATTGCGCCTTGAGACTGAATTGGGTTACTTACTGGGTGAAGACAAAGTTCATGTTTTCCCCGACTGGGAAACCTTACCCTATGATCACTTTTCACCTCATCAGGATATCATTTCGCAGCGCCTTGCCAGCCTGAATTCCCTGCGTCATCAGCATCAGGGCGTATTATTACTGCCTGTGTCCACGTTAATGTTGCGTACTGCACCTCCTGAATTTATTTATGGCAATGCCTTACAGTTTAAGGTCGGCGACTCACTGGATGCACAAAAGCTCAAAGAAACGCTGGCTCAGGCCGGATACCGTAACGTACAGCAAGTAATGGAGCACGGCGAATTTGCTGTCAGAGGCTCTATTATCGACCTGTTCCCAATGGGCAGCACCACACCATTCCGGCTCGACTTTTTCGATGATGAACTGGACAGCATTCGACTCTTTGATATTGAGACGCAGCGCTCCAGCGAACAAATAAAGTCCATCGATTTATTACCCGCTCACGAATTCCCAACCAACGACGAAGACATTGAGCGTTTTCGCATTGCGTATCGGGAAACCTTTGGTGCGAGCAGCGAACAAGACTCCATTTATATGCAGGTAACCCGGGGCAACTGGCCTGCCGGTATTGAGTATTACCTACCGCTATTTTACGAAGAAATTGCGACCATTTTTGATTACTTGCCAGAACAAGCCGTGTTTATGCACCTGGGTGACATAGAACAGGCAGCCTCCGAGTTTTGGTTAGACGTCAACAATCGCTATGAGAACCGACGGGTTGATCCATTGCGCCCCCTGCTGGAACCAGTGCGCCTTTATCAGAACGTCGAAACTCTGTTTGAAGGGTTTTCGCGTTACCCCAGAATTCGTCTGAGTGAAGCAAGCCTGGGCACCAAAGCCGGGCATACCAATCTCAGCGCCCACCTGGTGACTGATGTCCGTGTTGACCACAAACAGACTGATCCCTACAAGCCACTGCTGGATTACATTACCGTACAGAAAAAGAATAAAGGCCGGGTGTTATTCAGTGTAGAATCGGATGGTCGCCGTGAATCTCTAATGACCTTACTCAAGCCAAGTGGCCTGAAGCTCAAAGAGTTCGATAATTTTGCTGATTTCGCCAGTGCGCGCAACGATGTAGGTCTGATTGTCAGTCCGCTCGAGCGCTCTGTCATGCTCGACGGAAACAAGCCCTTAAGTATTCTGACTGAGCAAGAATTGCTGGGTATTAAAGTTTCACAGCGCCGCCGTCGTAAACACAAATACGATCAAGGCCAGGATGCACTTATACGCAACCTGGCAGAACTCAAAGAAGGCCAGCCTATTGTCCACCTGGACCATGGTGTCGGTCGATACCTTGGCCTGCAAACCATTGATGCCGCCGGTGTTGCCACAGAGTTTGTGACCATCATCTATGCCAATGAGGCCAAGCTCTATGTGCCCGTATCTGCACTACACATGCTAAGCCGATACTCCGGCGGAGAAGAAGCCTCTGCCCCGCTGCATAAACTCGGCTCAGACGTCTGGGAAAAAGCCAAACGCCGCGCCGCGGAAAAAGTCCGTGATGTTGCCGCAGAGCTGTTAGACATCTACGCTAAACGTCAAAGCAAACCGGGACATTTATTCAAACTCGACGGCCAGGCCTATCGTGAATTCAGCGATACCTTCCCGTTTGAAGAGACTGACGATCAACGTAACGCCATTGACGCCGTACTGGGTGATATGCAAACGCCACTGGCAATGGACCGACTGGTGTGTGGTGACGTTGGTTTTGGTAAAACGGAAGTGGCCATGCGAGCAGCCTTTGTTGCGATAAATGACAACAAACAAGTTGCCGTGCTGGTGCCCACCACCTTGCTGGCGCAACAACACTATGAGAACTTCCGCGACCGCTTTGCCTCCTTGCCCATTGAGGTTGGTGTATTATCCCGCTTTAACAGCACGAAAGAGCAAAAAGACACCCTCGACAAGCTTGAAAACGGCCAGCTTGATATTGTGATCGGCACCCACAAACTGCTGCAACAGAGCATCAAGTATAAAGACCTGGGCTTATTGATTGTCGACGAAGAGCACCGCTTCGGGGTAAGGCAAAAAGAGAAGATCAAACAGCTGCGCGCCGACGTAGACATACTCACGCTCACAGCAACACCCATTCCACGAACCCTGAATATGGCCATGAGTGGCATGCGTGACCTGTCAATCATTGCAACACCACCCGCAAAACGCCTGGCAGTGAAGACCTTTGTGCAGGAGCGCAACGATGAAGTGATCCGCGAAGCCATCCTGAGGGAAATTAAACGCGGTGGTCAGGTGTACTTCTTACACAATAATGTCGAAACCATAGATAAAACGGCAGCCGACATTGCCGCACTGGTGCCTGAGGCCAGCATTGCCATTGCGCATGGTCAGATGCGCGAAAAAGAACTCGAACAGCTGATGAGTGACTTTTATCATCAAAAGCACAATGTGCTGGTATGTACCACCATCATAGAAACCGGCATCGATATCCCGTCTGCCAATACCATCATCATGGACCGCGCAGACAAACTGGGCCTGGCACAGATGCACCAGTTACGTGGCCGGGTCGGGCGTAGCCACCATCAGGCTTATGCCTACCTGCTGACCCGCAACAGCCAGACACTGACCAAAGATGCCGTAAAACGACTTCAAGCCATTGAATCACTTGAAGACCTTGGCGCCGGCTTTGCCTTAGCGACACACGATTTGGAGATCCGTGGCGCGGGTGAACTACTGGGTGATGAGCAGAGCGGTCAGATCCAAACCGTCGGCTTTACCCTTTACATGGAAATGCTTGAGCAGGCTGTACAAGCACTAAAAGACGGAAAAGAGCCGACCCTGGAAAATCTGCTACAACAGCAAAGCGATGTGGACCTGAAAATTCCAGCATTGCTGCCCGATGACTATATCCATGATGTGAACATGCGCCTGAGCATGTACAAGCGTATTGCCAGCGCCAATGATGAAGACACGCAGGACGAGCTAAAGGTCGAACTGATTGACCGCTTTGGATTACTGCCGGATGCCGCGAAAAACCTCTTTAGCATTCAACGTTTGAAATCAAAAGCGGCTAAACTGGGGATCACCAAAGTGGAAGCCAACCAAAAAGGCGGCTACTTTGAGTTCAGTGCCAGTACCACGGTTAACCCGACATTCATCATTGCTCTGATACAAAGCAACCCGACTGTGTACCGCATGGAAGGTGCCAGCAAATTGCGCTTTAATATCGAAGAGAAAAATGGTCAGGAACGTTTAAAACTGGTAAATGCAATGATTGACGACTTTCAGAAAAAGGCGGTGGCATGATAAGGACAGCTCTTTCCCTGACATTACTAAGCGCTGCGCTGCTGGCCTCAGCTTCGGCCAGCGCAAAACGCTGGTATGAAGTTGAGCTGATCGCCTTTGCTCAGCAGGATAACGAGCAACTGCAAGAGGATTTTACGATTGAAAATCCCGAGCTGGATTTAAACCGAACACTTGACCTGCTCACTAAAGGCTACAACAGTGCCGGCCAGCAGGCTTGTCTCAATGGTGACAGTCGTTTTGATCCGCGCCCGGTTACCAGTCGCTTTGTGCAGCAGGATGCCTCCTGGCACTGCGCCGATGGCGTAGACTATATGGCGCAGTATCAACAGCTGCCGCTTACGCCCCACGCAGAGCCGCAGGACCATAAACAAAGCATCTACTTGCTCAACCAAGAGCAGCTTAAGTTTGACAGCGTGCTCAATAAGTTAAAAAAGAAAGGGCTTGAACCAATTCTGCACACCGGCTGGCGCTTTCCCGACCAAAGTAAAAAGCGTGCCCCTAACATACTCGTTTATGGCGGACAAAAGTTCGAGCAACCCGCCAGCTATGTGGCCCGTTTAGGTGCCCCGGACGATGGCTTTATCAGCCTGCTCGGCGAACCCAAACAAGTTGCGCAAAAGGAACAAGATCCGACCCTGTGGCAGCTACAGGGTTGGATGAAAATCCACATACGGCATTATTTATATGTTACCAGTAACTTTGACTATCATTACAAAAGTGATGAAGGCGACCTGCAAAGCGCCAGAATGTCTCAGTTTACCCGGGTATATAGCGGCGACATCCATTATTTAGATCATCCCAAAATGGGGATCATCTTCCAAATCAGAAAATACAGACACTGACGGAAACTACTATGAAAAAAATTTTAACCCTGACTCTGCTCCTCGGCCTGGCCGCCTGCTCTAAAGTAAGCATGGAAAACTACGATAAAATCGAAGTGGGTATGGACAAAACTGAGCTGGAACAAATTCTGGGCTCTGCAGATCAGTGCGAAGAAAAAACCCTGCACACCAACTGCACCTGGGGCAACGATAGCAAACACATTAAAGTGACTTTAGTTTCGGATAAAGTCACACTTTATAGCAAAAAGGGGCTGGAATAGTACTCGCAGGCAAACAGGTTTCTTTACCTGTTTGCCTCTTCTGTTAGCATTTTTTCGCAGCTCGCCTCTTCTCCTTTGCTTTACCCAACTAAACCCCCTAATTATTTGTGCACAACCATTCCCCTTTAAATTGAGTGTTTGTTGTCCACAAAGGGTTGACAATAGGTACACAGACATGCTCTGATACATCAAGATTCGAATTGCATACAATATACTTAAGGAGAAAGCATGAACCATTTAAATCTTAAAACGAAGAAGCTCAAAAATTTGACCAGCAACGAAACGCTTGCCAAACAAGCAACACGATTTATCGCAGGCGGCAGTTCACATACTAATGTGTGCATTAACTCTGTACAACAATGCAGAACCGGTGGCACCGATGGTATGCCTGGTTAATAACTATAAACAAGAGCGCTCTCTTGCGCTCTTTCCAATCCTGCATAAATATACAATATAAAAAATAACAGACTAACGATTTATATACCCTTAAAAATATATAATACATGTGCACCACTCATAAGGGCCCCTACGCAGACCTGGTTGATTCGCTTGTTGATTAAGGATGAAAAAAGCTGGACTCAAGCCTAAACCGACAGCTACCGATAATACACGGTAACTGCCGGCCAATGTCTGCACCCATTTGTTCTAAGCAGCAGAGCGATATAGTTTAGTGGAGAAAATCAATAGGCTTTACTGTGTGTTTTGTAAAATAGCGAATAAAACACTGGTAAAAAAACCATAGTTAAAATTGTGCCAAATGAAAGACCGGCCATAATTGATACTGCTAGCCCCTGCCAAAACAGATCAGGGATTAATGGAATTACCCCTAAAACTGTGGTCGCTGCTGCTAAAAATACCGGCCTTACTCTTGACACTGCTGCATCGATAACCGCTTGATGCGGTGTTTTGCCTTGCTCCTTTTCTAAATTGATTTGGTCAATCAACACGATTGCATTTTTGCTAATCATACCAATAAGGCTCATGACACCCAGGATAGCAACAAACCCAAAAGCAGCACCTGTTAGCTGTAACCCAGCAGATACCCCTATCATCACAAAGGGAAGCAATAGCATGATTATCAACATTGGCCTGATCGCATTAAACAAACCGACCAGAATAAGTAAAATCACGCCAAACATAGGCAGCATTCCGGGCTTAAGATCTTCGTTAGAATCAGTTGTACTCTTATGCTCCCCAAACCAATGTAACTTATATCCTTCTGGTAACTTTATCTGCTCGAATTTTTCTAGCACAGATTGCCTCAATACAGCGGGTGTCATGCCTTCTATTGGAGAAGCCTGAACGGTAATAGCTCTATGTCGGTTATATCGCCAAATTACCGAATTCTCCCACTCCACCCTAATGCCATCGACGACCTGATCCAATGGCACTGCGGAGCCGGGTATAGAAGATTCAATCTGAAGCAGGTCTAAGTTTTTGTTGTGCCGATTGTTCATATTTTCACGTACGATTATAGGTAGCTGTGTGTCTGCGCGCCGATACGTACCAACTGTATTGCCATCATAAAACCGCTTAGTAGTGCTCGCTAAATCGGTACGGGCTATTCCCGAGGTCCGTCCCTTGATTTGACTATATTCAGGCACAACTTTGAGTGTCTGCTGCCTCCAGTCTGTTGATATGTGTTTTGCTAATGAAGAATCACGTAATATTGCCGCTCCCTGCTCCGCCAACTCCCTAAGTACTGCCGGGTCAGCATCAGCAGGCCCTATAAATCTGGCTTCAAACGTCCAGGTAATTGCCGGACCTACTGTATACCGCCTGACCCGAGTCATTGCATCAGGTACATTGTCTGCGAGCCAATCGCGTAATTCGCTGGTAACGGTTTCAGAGTCTTCATAATTATGGACATTGACTATCAGTTGTCCAAACGCTGAGTTAGGGTTTTCCGGTGATACGGGCAGGTAAAACCTGGGGGCGCCTTCACCGACAAAACTCGAAACTGTTTTAATTCGTCTATCCTGCAAGAGGTATTGTTCGATCTTTACTATTTCATCTGCTGTTGCCTGCAGGCGGCTACCCTGAGGCCCCCAAACATCAACCATAAACTTTGTCATTGCCGAATTGGGGAAAAAGATCTGTTTGACATTGCCAAATGTTCCAAGTGCCACCGTTAACAATAAAATTAAACAACTTACTGCGAGCAGACGTCTTCTTAAAGCCAGTTTAAGAAATGAGCGGAAGGATGACAGTAACTTGCCTTCCTGTTCTTGTTCATTAGTCTGGACATCCAAAAATAGCATACATTGCAAGGGCGTTAGCGTAAGTGAAACGAACCAGCTTACCATTAAAGAAATTGCCACGACGATAAAGAGCGTTCTACAGTATTCACCCGTATCTAATTCTGATGCAAATATGGGATAAAATGCCATAATGGCAATTATCGTTGCCCCTAATAGAGGCATAGACGGTGCCTGCGCAGACTTCAGGGCCGCTTGCGTTTTACTTACGCCTTTTTGCAGCTTTACTACATAGCCCTCTGCAACAACAATTGCATTGTCTACCATCATGCCTAGCGCAATAATCAGGGCGCCTAAAGACATACGGTGTAAGTCGATACCAAATATAGCGAGAAAGAAGAAAGTGCCCAAAATGGTCAGTACCAGTGCTGAGCCGATAACGACTCCCATTTTCCAGCCCATCGCAAGTGCTAGTACAACGAGTACAATTAACACTGCCTGGCCAAAGTTAACCAAAAAAGAATGCACTGATTCGTCTACAACTTGTGGCTGCCAATGGATTTTTTCTATTTCCAGCCCGACAGGAAACTGCGCTGCCATCAGGTCTATCTTTTCAGCCACCAGTTTACCCACCTCAACAACGTTAGTCCCTTCAAGCGGTGCAATAGACAAAACAATCGCTGGGCGGCCATTTAAGCGCATTATTCTTTCAGCAGGTTCAATATACCCTTCTCTGATCGTACCTATGTCACTGATACGAATGAATTCATTGACTTTCGTCCGCGACTTTATATGTACCAACAAATCTCCAATGTCCTGCGGTGAAGTAAAGTTCCCACTCGGATGAATATTGAGCCGAAATCGTCCCGATTCAATATGCCCCGCGTCTACGACCAAATTTTGATTCTTCAAAAGCCCTGTCACTTCTGCGGATGACAAGCCCAAGTTTGACAGCTTACCTTCAGATACATCGAGATAAACAGCAGGTTGTTGATTTCCCCACACCCCGACTTTCGCGACCCCTTTAACCAAGCTAACTTCTTTTTTTAGCTTTTTGACATATTCATCCATCTCCCGATAGCTGTAACCATCGCCGATCACACCGACTAACATGCCATATACGTCGCCAAACTCGTCTATCACTTTTGAAGGCGCTGCACCTGTTGGCAAAGCACTCTGAACATCTCCGACCTTACGACGCAATTTATCCCACACTTGCGGCAAACGGTCAGACCAGTATTCTCCTTTTATCTCGACGGTAACCAAAGACAGGCCAGGAGTCGAACGTGAATGCAGAGACTTCAGCTCCGGCATTTCCTGAATTGCATTTTCTATTTTGTCAGTGACCTCTAGTTCAACTTGCTCTGCACTTGCTCCTGGATATGGGGTCATAACTAGCGCTGTCTTCACTGTAAAAACAGGGTCTTCTAATTGCCCTAGTTTAAAAAATGACAATGCCCCGGCGATTGCCAGTAAAGCAACTGAAAACCAGGTAATGACTTGGTGCCGAACAGAAAATTCAGTAAGATTCATCATCTGACTCCGTGCTCATTGAGTAAACGTACTTTCTGACCTTCAGTTAAAAAGTGTATGCCAGCAGTCGCGATCCGGTCGCCGCGCGCCAATCCACTTGTTATAACTAAGCCCTGATTGCCGATACCTCCGGTTTCTACAGCTACTCTATTCACCTGCTGTAACTCTTGGTTGTAGCGCCACACATAGGTGGTTTTGTTATCTGCTGAGCTAAACACTGAACTCACAGGTATCATGACTTGATTTTCCTGGCCGGGTAAATCGACATCAGCCATCGCGACGCCTGACATGCCAGGTAATATATCAATGCCAGGAGGTGGATCCATGATTAATCTAACATTGTATGTTCTGGTTGTTTGAGACGCTTCGCTACTAACCTCTTTAATGCGTGCCGGGATTTCAATGTCCGGAAAAGCATCAAACACGACTCTTGGTTTTTTTACATATGGCAAGTTCGAAATCTGGTTTTCCGAAATGCTGATATCCATCTCTATCTTTGATATATCAACCAATCGGAAAATTGGACTATTGGCATTGATATCCTGGTAATTTTCCACATAGCGTTGAACCACTACACCATCGAATGGTGCTTTTAGCGTTGCGTAGCTAAGCCTGTCCTCCGCAGCATTTAATTGGGCCATCGCAGCGGCATAACTTGCCTTCGCACTATTGTAGGCTGTGTGACGAAGGTCAACGGTCGATTGACTCACAGCGCCAGGTTTTCTTTGCTGAATACGAGTAACTCGATCATATTCTATTTTGGCATTTTTAAGCTGGGCATCTGCCCTTGCTAACGCCGCCTTCGTATTATCTACCGCAACTTCAAAATCTCGTTTATCTAATTCAGCCAATGTATCCCCGATCCGCACCTCCTGACCGATTCTTATTGGCATATTTTGTAATGTACCGGAGACCCTAAAAGACAGCTCAACTTCCTGAGTAGCTTTGGCAACTCCTGGCAGTTGCTCCGCAGCTAGTTGCTCCCCAGAACCAACCTGCATGACCTTAATTGGCCTGATAGTCTCTATCGGCAGACGCTCAATAGGTTGGCATCCTACGAGACCAATCGACATGATAAGCGCAAGTAACAGGCTGTTTTTATTTCGTTGAGTTGACATCATGAGCCTCCGATGGTTTCTGATACATTGAAGTACTAACAAATTGCATTAATTGACCTATGTTGTTTTCCACAATTGCGACTGTGATCTCTAAAGGAATATGGTTTGAGGGATCACTTATTGAAGGAGCTAAAATTCAGAGCGCCAATATTAGACTTGATGAATTAACATCTATATCCTAATAACAACAAACTCATCCCAATACCGACACTTGGAGTATTTTGTGAACAAAGCATATGTGCCAAAAGAGTACACAACGCAGAGCGCATTTGACGCCTCTACTCAACTAAGAAGTCATTTTGGTTTTCATCACCTGAATACAGAAAAATCTGCATTCAATTATTTAGACAGGGTCTATCAATTTGGGGATTTTCAACTGATTGAAATCAGTATCACGGGTTCCACCGAAGTAAAGCACTATAAAAACCCTGACAACTATGAATTCGATTTTCCAATGGAAGGTTATTTTCTAATCGCGTCCAAAGAACAGACAACAAAAGTGACAAATCAAGGTGTGTTCATCACTTCTCCAGGCATAAAACCCCACTTTACTTTACCTGAGGGCATAACTGCCCTGGTGTTGCAGATCCGTGCTGACCATTTAGAATCAGCACTTAGCAAGATGGTAGGTTTTAAAACTGAAAAAGGGTTGTGTTTTCCCGTCTCTATTGAAAACCGGGCTGCTGTAGAGTGTGTTAAAACAGCATTAGGCGGAATAATACAAAGTTTGCAAACGATAAAAAGCGCCGATTTACGAGCTCAATACGCCAAAGACGCAGATCAGTATCTTAAAACACTACTTCTGACGGTGCTAGATAACAGCGCACAAGCATTAATCAACACTTCTAATCACCCGCCTTTACCTAAAGTTTTAAAATGTGCTGATACCTATATGCATGAAAATATACACAAAAAGATTACCATGGCAGACCTAATACAGGTAACACGAGTCAGTTCAAGAAGTCTGACCTACAGCTTCAAGAAACATACTCAAAAGACACCAATGAGTTACTTGCTTGATCTCAGGCTCATGCGGCTAAGAAAAGCATTATTAACGGCTAAATCTGATACAAAAATACTGGATCTCTCAATGTCTGTTGGGTTGACCCATTTGGGCAGAATGTCACTTGCGTATAAAAACCGCTTTGGTGAGCTCCCTTCGGAAACACTCAAGCAGTTTGAGAAGTAGTTAAATATAAACTTAATAGCGCACTACCTAAGAAGCATGTAGGTTTTTCTAAAAAGCCAGCTATTTTCGATTATATTCACAAATACGATTTCGACCTAGTTTTTTTGCTTGATATAGTGCATTGTCTGCTTGGTTAAATAGTTCGGTTAGACTTTGCCGCTTATCACTTAACATTGTCACACCGAAACTCGCACTACAATTAATACAAATACCCTTATCACATATCTGCTCATCTTTAATTTCCCTTCTTAGCTTTTCTAATTCTCTCTTCGCATCCTTCATATCTAGCCCAGGAAGTATTAATGAAAATTCCTCTCCTCCATAACGAGAGACAATATCATTACCCCGTAAGCCACTGTGTAACTCCACCCAACCTAGTACAGCTCATTAGTAGAATTATGCAGCCTCAAGGTAGCCAACTGGGGTCATGTCTTCCAGTGCATCGTGAGGCCTTTCA
>NZ_JAKRFU010000071.1:0-1337 GCF_022347845.1 Pseudoalteromonas sp. McH1-42
TAGCCTAACCGGCTGGCCGGATAACTCGGGTCCAGCGGCACATACGCCCCACCGGCTTTTAATATTGCCAGGATACTCACCACCATCTCAATCGAGCGGCTGCTACACACGCCCAGCGGCGTTTCCGGTGTCACCTGATGTTCGCTCAGCAGATAATGCGCCAGCTGATTGGCGCGCTGGTTCAGCACCTCATAGCTGATGTGCTGCCCGTTAAAAATCAGTGCCGTTGCCTGTGGCGTACGCTGCACCTGTTGTTCAAATAAGCCATGAATGCTCTGCGTGGTGTCATAGCTCAGTGTGTTGTCGTTCAGTGTTGACAGCAGCGTGTGTTGCTCGGCTGCCGACAACATCGCAAGGGTATCCGGAGCGTGCGCCAGCAAGGTGGCCGGAGCCTGCTCTGCCAGGGTTGTCAGTAAGGTACCCAGATGACGGCTCAGCGTCTCAATCCGGGCTGCGCTGAACAAAGCCTTGTCGTAGGTCCAGCACATCTCTACCCCGGCATCGCTCAGTGTCAGGTCGATGTCCAGGTCAAACTTGGCAATCACCGCATCCTCTGCCAGCGGGCTCAGCTGCGCCTCGCCTAAAGACCAGCCCTGACTGGTAGCCTGCTCCGTTACCGCATAGTCGGTACGGGTTGTCAGCATCACCTGAAACAGTGGCGTATAGGCACTGCTGCGGGGCACATTCAGCTGTTCAACCAGCTGCTCGAACGGCACATCCTGATGTGACTGAGCACCTAAATGGACGGCTTTTACATGGGCCAGATAATCTGCCAGGCTCGGCTGGTCGGTGTTGACGTTCAGCACCAGGGTGTTAACAAAAAAACCAATCAGCGGTGCCAGCTCGGCCTGCATGCGGTTGGCCACCGGTGTCCCGATGACGATGTCCCGGGCATTACTGTGTCTGGACAGCAACAGCGACAAGGCCCCGTGCAGTAACATGAAAGGCGTCAGCCCCTGTGCACTGGCAAGTGCACTCAGCCCCTGCGCCACTTGTGCACTGAGGGTGCTTTTCACCTGACCACCCTGATGCTGCTTGAGTGCCGGACGCGGGTAGTCTAACGGCAGACTGTGCACCGACGGCAAGTCAGCCAGTTGCTGCTGCCAGTAGCTCAGCTGCGTATCCAGCACCTCGTGATTTAAATGGCTGCGCTGCCACTGCGCGTAGTCTGCATACTGAATGCTCAGCGGCGCCAGCGGGTTGTCCTCGCCCTGGCTGTATGCCTGATACAGTGTCGTAAATTCGTTGATCAGCACCTGCATCGACCAGCCGTCGGAGGCAATGTGGTGCATATTGAACAGCAGCACGCCGCTGCGCTCAGTGGTCTGAATATAGCC
>NZ_JAKRFU010000072.1:0-1294 GCF_022347845.1 Pseudoalteromonas sp. McH1-42
GGCCATCCTTAAAGCAGGCGGGGCCTATGTGCCGCTGGACCCGGATTATCCCCAGGAACGTCTGGCTTACATGGTCGAAGACACCGGCTTGTCTGTGGTATTGACCCAGCAAAAAGTTGCCGGGATCCTGAACGATTTTAACGTCACGGCTGTGCTGCTGGATAACGCCAGCCAGTTTGCAAACTATCCAATCAGCAATCCGGATGTGGTGCTGACCCCGGATAATCTGGCCTATGTGATGTACACCTCGGGCTCAACCGGTAACCCGAAAGGCGTGATGATAAGTCATCATAACCTGATCAACTTTGCCGCTAACTGTGAGCAGCGCTACGAAATCACCGAAGCCGACAACGTGTTGCAGTTCTCTACTATGAACTTTGATATTTTCGTCGAAGAATGGCTGGCGACTCTGACTCAGGGCGCTACTTTGGTGCTGCGCGACGAAGACGTGTCGCTGAGCCGCGAGGCCTTTATTGCCTTCTGCGACAGCCATGCCATCAGCGTGGCCAGCCTGCCAACGGCGTTCTGGCATATGCTGGCGCTGAGCGAAGCGGAGCTTGAATCTCTGGCACTGCGACTGGTGATTGTCGGCGGTGAAGCGCTGGATAAACAATCGGTGGCTTCTCTTAAACCAGGCTTTGTGCTGCTCAATACCTATGGTCCGACCGAGACCACAGTCACCGCATCGGGCTATGCCATCAGCGGTGGTTACGATGACCCGCGCGCGGTGCCCATTGGCCGCGCCAACGTGAATACTGCGACTCTGGTACTCAGCGAGCAGCTGACGTTATGCCCGCCGGGTGTTGTGGGCGAGCTGTATGTCAGTGGTCAGTGTCTGGCCAGTGGTTATTTACATCAAAGCGAACTCACCGCCGAGCGCTTTATTGATAACCCGTATTGTGATCCGGCTAACCCGGCACTGAGCGCGCGTTTATATAAAACCGGTGATTTGGTGCGTATCGGCGCTGATGGAGAAATCGAGTTTGTCGGACGCAGCGATGATCAGGTCAAGATCCGTGGTTTCCGGGTAGAACTGGGTGAGATAGAAACCCAGCTGATGGGTCATGCTGACGTGGAGTCTGCGGTGGTACTGGCCGAGGCCGGTAAGCAGGGTGGTAAGGTGCTGCGTGCTTTTGTGAAGACAGAGAGCGAGCAGGCCAACGACTTAATTGATGCACTGCAACAGCACCTGAGTGGCAACCTGCCGGATTACATGGTGCCGTCGGCTTATAGCTTTGTTAGTCAGTGGCCGCTGACGGCCAATGGCAAACTGGACAAGCGAGCACTGCTGGCC
>NZ_JAKRFU010000073.1:0-1288 GCF_022347845.1 Pseudoalteromonas sp. McH1-42
GGCCAGCAGTGCTCGCTTGTCCAGTTTGCCATTGGCCGTCAGCGGCCACTGACTAACAAAGCTATAAGCCGACGGCACCATGTAATCCGGCAGGTTGCCGCTCAGGTGCTGTTGCAGTGCGTCAATCAGGCTGCTGTCTTGCTCACTTTGAATGAAGGCGCGAAGTATCTTACCACCTTGCTGACCAGTCTCGGCCAGTACCACCGCCGACTCCACGTCAGCATGACTCATCAGCTGGGTTTCTATCTCACCCAGTTCCACCCGGAAACCACGGATCTTGACCTGATCATCGCTGCGTCCAACAAACTCGATTTCTCCATCAGCGCCGATACGCACCAAATCACCGGTTTTATACAACCGCGCGCTCAACGCTGGATTAGCCGGATCAAAATACGGATTATCAATAAAACGCTCGGCGGTGAGTTCGCTTTGATGCAAATAACCACTGGCCAGACACTGACCACTGACATACAGCTCGCCCACAACACCCGGCGGGCATAACGTCAGCTGCTCGCTGAGCACCAGAGTCGCAGTATTCACGTTGGCGCGGCCAATGGGCACCGCACGTGGGTCATCGTAACCACCGCTGATGGCATAGCCCGATGCAGTAACTGTGGTCTCGGTCGGACCATAGGTATTGAGCAGCACAAAGCCCGGTTTAAGAGAAGCTACAGATTGTTTATCCAGCGCTTCACCGCCGACAATCACCAGTCGCAGTGCCAGGGATTCAAGCTCCGCTTCGCTCAGCGCCAGCATATGCCAGAACGCCGTTGGCAGGCTGGCCACGCTGATGGCATGGCTGTCACAGAAGGCGATAAAGGCCTCGCGGCTCAGCGACACGTCTTCGTCGCGCAGCACCAAAGTAGCGCCCTGAGTCAGAGTCGCCAGCCATTCCTCGACGAAAATATCAAAGTTCATAGTTGAGAACTGCAACACGTTGTCGGCTTCGGTGATTTCGTAGCGCTGCTCACAGTTAGCGGCAAAGTTGATCAGGTTATGATGACTTATCATCACGCCCTTAGGATTACCAGTTGAGCCTGAGGTGTACATCACATAGGCCAGATTATCCGGGGTCAGCGCCACATCCGGGTTGCTGATTGGATAGTTTGCAAACTGGCTGGCGTTATCCAGCAGCACAGCCGTGACGTTAAAATCATTCAGGATCCCGGCGACTTTTTGCTGAGTCAGCACCACAGACAAGCCGGTGTCTTCGACCATGTAAGCCAGACGTTCCTGGGGATAATCCGGGTCCAGCGGCACATAGGCCCCGCCTGCTTTAAGGATGGCC
>NZ_JAKRFU010000074.1:0-1206 GCF_022347845.1 Pseudoalteromonas sp. McH1-42
TATACCTCAGGCTCAACCGGTCAGCCCAAAGGCGTGCTGACCCCGCATCGTGCGGTACAGCGTCTTATTAGCACGCCGCACTTTATGACCCTGGACAGCGACACGGTATTCCTGCACAGCGCCAACATTGCCTTTGATGCGGCAACCATAGAGTTGTGGGGACCTTTACTCAATGGTGGACGTTGTGTGCTGTATCCGCAAGACCAGCTGGACATTCATGCACTCAACACACTGATTGATAGTCAGGCCATTAACAGCATGTGGCTGACGGCCGGTTTGTTCAGTGAGTGGAGTCACCACTGTGACGGTCGCACCTCTTTACGTTATGTGCTGGCTGGTGGCGACATAGTCCACGGCGCCGATGTGATGCGGGTGCAGCAAGCATTGCCGCAGGCACAAGTCATCAACGGCTATGGCCCGACGGAAAACACCACCTTCAGCTGTTGTTACGCGATACCGACATTGCATGAGAGTCAGGACATTGCCATAGGTACGCCACTGAATGGCGATCAGGCCCTGGTGCTAAGCGATGACCTGAGTCTGGTGCCGTACGGCAGTGTGGGTGAGCTGTGTGTGGGCGGCGACGGTCTGGCACAGGGTTATCTGAATCAGCCTGAGCTGACGGCCGAGCGCTTTATTGACAATCCATTTTACGACCCCGAGGTGGCAGGCAGCTCGGAGCGACTGTATCGCACCGGCGATTTAGTGCGCTACCTGGCCGATGGCAACCTGGCCTTCGTGGGCCGTGCCGACGACCAAATTAAAATTCGCGGTTTCCGGGTTGAGCTGGGTGAGATTGCTCAGCAGCTGAGCCGCCAGAGTGACATAGACAGTGCACTGGTGCTGGCTAAGAACGGCCCAGCAGGCACCTATTTAGTGGCGTATGTCCAGCCAGTGGAAACTGTTACAGAACAAGCACAGCCAGAGTTTATGACTCAGACACTGGCCACGCTGGCACAAACCTTACCGGATTACATGGTGCCTAAGCTGGGTGTGGTGATTGATGACTGGCCACTGACCGCCAACGGTAAAGTTAACAAAAAAGCCCTGCCTGAAGCTGACACGTCGGCATTGCAGGGTACTTATGTGGCGCCGCAGGGGGAGCGTGAGCAATTAATGGTTACGCTGTGTGGCGAATTGCTGGCACAGCCCGCTGAGCAGCTGAGCGTCACGGCAAACTTTTTCACTCTGGGTGGGCATTCCCTG
>NZ_JAKRFU010000075.1:0-1160 GCF_022347845.1 Pseudoalteromonas sp. McH1-42
CATATTTTTAAAGAACGGTGCGACTTAATGTCGCCGCGCTGTTAGCGCTGAGGGTTGTGCATTCTAATCACTTCCCATTTTATGTCAACACTTAATTTTGAAAACTTTCAGAATCAAGTTTTATTTGACTCCCAACTCGTTGGCTCGTTGCTTTTCAGCGTTATGCCCCGTGTCGGTGGATGCGCATTATAGGGAAATCGAAACCCAGCGCAACCCCTTTTTTGAAGAAAAGTGAGAAAAACAGTGCATTCGGACAAAATTACAGCAAAAAGCGCATTTTTGACTATTTACCGAGCTAAAACCTGTCCGGGATAACGCATGAACATCCAATATTACTTTCTACTGGATGCCTAGCCGTATTTTACATTGCATAAGGATTGCAAATGGCCGACAAAAATTGTTCGGAATATTACTAAAAGCTATGACAGGCTAGAAGAGCGGACTCGACCATACGTAAGTGGGTGAGGAAAATTATTCAGAAACCATTTCCAAGATGCGCGATGGGCTCCACTACATGGATGTGCTTCCACACTGAACCATCCATTCTCATATTTCAGGCATTAAAAAAGGCCGCCTAAGCGACCTTTTTCAAAGTGTTACTGTAACCTGTAGATTATTCTACGATTGTAGCTACAAGCACCAACATTACCCTGTAGAGAGAGCCATCTATCGTGCAAAGGGCTAATGACACAGTGCTTGCACTGGCATTTCCTTTGCGCAAGGGCGACGAATGAACGACAAAAATATCTGGAATATTTTTGAACAGCTATGCTGGCTCGAAGAGCGTAAGGCAGGAAGCCTAGAGTCACCACTGCTTCGCAGCATGAGAAGGTGAGCGCAAGGACCCACATGGATGTGGGGAAGTAGAATAATGCAGGAGCAATTATCGAGATGCGCGATGGGCGCCGCTACAAGGATGTACTTCCACACCGCATTTTCCATCGCTATATTCCAGGCATTAAAAAAGGCCACGCTCTTTATTAGAGAATGGCCTTTTTCACAATGCTTATTGCATCACTACTGTTGATTACTCAACGATAGTTGCTACAACACCAGCACCAACTGTACGGCCACCTTCACGGATCGCGAAACGTAGACCTTCGTCCATCGCGATTGGAACGATTAGCTCAACAGTCATCTTGATGTTGTCACCAGGCATT
>NZ_JAKRFU010000076.1:0-1151 GCF_022347845.1 Pseudoalteromonas sp. McH1-42
ATGGCAAAAGAAAAGTTTGAACGTTCGAAACCGCACGTTAACGTTGGTACTATCGGCCACGTTGACCACGGTAAAACTACCCTAACTGCAGCAATCACTAACGTACTTGCAAAAGTATACGGTGGTGAAGCGAAAGACTTCGCATCAATCGATAACGCTCCAGAAGAGCGTGAGCGTGGTATCACAATCTCAACTTCACACGTTGAGTATGACACTCCAACTCGCCACTACGCGCACGTTGACTGTCCTGGACACGCTGACTACGTTAAAAACATGATCACTGGTGCTGCTCAGATGGACGGCGCGATTCTGGTAGTTGCTGCAACTGACGGTCCTATGCCTCAAACACGTGAGCACATCCTACTTTCTCGTCAGGTTGGTGTACCTTACATCATCGTATTCATGAACAAATGTGACATGGTTGACGACGAAGAGCTACTAGAGCTAGTAGAGATGGAAGTTCGTGAACTTCTTTCTGAGTACGACTTCCCAGGTGATGACCTGCCTCTAATCCAGGGTTCTGCTCTTAAAGCGCTAGAAGGCGAGAAAGAGTGGGAAGACAAGATCGTTGAGCTTGCAGAAGCACTAGATTCTTACATCCCAGAGCCAGAGCGTGACATCGATAAGCCTTTCATCATGCCTATCGAAGACGTATTCTCAATCCAGGGTCGTGGTACTGTTGTAACTGGCCGTGTTGAAGCTGGTATCATCAACGTGAACGACGAAGTTGAAATCGTAGGTATCAAAGAAACTACGAAGACAACTTGTACAGGTGTTGAAATGTTCCGTAAGCTGCTTGACGAAGGTCGTGCAGGTGAGAACATCGGTGCTCTTCTACGTGGTACTAAGCGTGATGAAGTTGAGCGTGGTCAGGTTCTTTGTAAGCCTGGTTCAATCAACCCACACACTAAGTTCACTTCAGAAGTATACGTACTGTCTAAAGATGAAGGTGGCCGTCATACTCCATTCTTCAAAGGCTACCGTCCACAGTTCTACTTCCGTACAACTGACGTAACTGGTAACGTTGAGCTTCCAGAAGGCGTAGAAATGGTAATGCCTGGTGACAACATCAAGATGACTGTTGAGCTAATCGTTCCAATCGCGATGGACGAAGGTCTACGTTTCGCGATCCGTGAAGGTGGCCGTACAGT
>NZ_JAKRFU010000077.1:0-1146 GCF_022347845.1 Pseudoalteromonas sp. McH1-42
TGATTTAGCTGTTGCGTCATGGCTGTGGCGATGGCCTGTTGCTGCTTCGCTTCGTTGCACATCCGCACATCGTCATAACTGAGGGTAAAGCGGGCGTCCTGACGGATCAGCTGCTCCGCGCCCTGCTCGCCATCACGATAAACGGTTTTAAGTACTTCGTGGCGGTCAATGATGGTTTGTAACACTGCTTCCACCACTGTCAGATCCAGCGTACCGCTGACATCAAAGGCAGCCGGCATATTGTATTGCGCCGAGCCCTTATGGAGCTGATCAATAAACCACAGGCGCTGCTGGGCAAAAGACAGCGGCGCGATATCCGATGCGACTCTGGGCGTGACTTTAGCGCGCACCTGAGTATTTTGCTGTTGCTCTGAGGCTAAAAATTCAATCAATGCCGCCTTATTTTGTTTTACCTGAGCGGCTATCTGAGGTGTGATTGCACCTTGTCTGGCTTTTGACTTGAGCTTGCCATTGTCGAGATAAAAACTGACGCCCTGTTTTTCTAGTTCTATGATTAACTTTTTAATTGTATTCATTGTTTTCTTCTTAAAATTCTGTCGATTAAATGTCGGACGCCGTGATTACCATTCCAGCTCTTCACACGCTTCTGTTTGCGTGTCGCGATTAGACTTAAGCTGCAAATATTCAATGTGGACTGCCTGATCGCAGATCCTGGTTGCGTCGTAGAGCTCCTGAATACTGAACTCAATGTTGAAGGTTTCACGCACCTGAGTTGCCAGCTTCACGACCAGCAGCGAATGGCCGCCCAGGTCGAAGAAGTGGCTTTGCGTGCTGATATCCTGATGCGCTATGCCCAACAGCTGAGACCAGATCTCACACAAGGTCTGCTCAATGTCATTTTCAGGTGCCACATAGGTATCCTGAAGCGCGCTGCTATCTGCTTCAGGCAGGGCTTTTTTGTTTACTTTGCCGTTGGCAGTCAGTGGCCAGTCGTCAATCACCACACCCAACTTAGGCACCATGTAATCCGGTAAGGTTTGTGCCAGCGTGGCCAGCGTCTGAGTCATAAACTCTGGCTGTGCTTGTTCTGCGATGGTCTCAACTGGCTGGACGTACGCCACCAAATAGGTGCCTGCCGGGCCGTTCTTAGCCAGCACCAGTGCACTGTCTACTTGTGTCTGGCGG
>NZ_JAKRFU010000078.1:0-1062 GCF_022347845.1 Pseudoalteromonas sp. McH1-42
AAATAGGACGCTAACGGCGTTAAAAACTTCTTATTTAGAACAACTAAATAGCAAAATTTTTGCCTTGTTATCGACCCTATTTTCTCGCCTCAAAATAGATCACTTAATTAAGCAAATTGGTATAAGTTATTTTCGCCCTGTGCATCTATGTAACCATATATCCAGATATCTCTTATGACGAACAACGCTGAAGTTTTCTTCAGGTTTAGGCAACACCAAGAAAATGGTTGAACAAAGTCCCGCACTTGATCCGTGAACTATTAACAGGTCACATGATGAGTATGAATGACACATCGACCTGACAATGATTACCCGACACGTAATTAGGTTATTTTCGCCCATGTCTATTCATGCAACCATGTATCTATATATCGAGTGATGCCAGCAGCGCTGAAGTTTCCTTAGCCACCAACTGCAATGATTAATAACACCTCCAAAAGATTCTATAAGATCCTACATCGAGTGCAGGACGACGACACTGTGGCGTCAGGTGCGAAATAGAATTAGGATGATTTGATGCTGCTACCAGGAGATCGCTTGCTTGTTATATTGTTTATTATTGAGCTAGTAAAGAAATGCAATGACGCCCTCGCGATTAAACTTTTCTAGTTTATTTATTATATGAGTTTCTAATACTCCCGGCAGAGGACGATACTGAAAGCTGGCTGTGAGCAATATGGCCGGTGTAATGACGTAATTATGGGATCTTATCCACAGTGTGGTGTGTATATCTTGTTTTTAATTTATGTATATTCTGAGGGTGAAAATAGAGGTCATTTTATTAATAAAAAAAGATCAAAAAAGGGGTTGCAATGGTTTTCGATTTCCCTATAATGCGCATCCACCGACACGGAGCACAGCGCTGAAAAGCAACGAGTTAAGTGAAGGGAAAGCCAAACGGAAAGCTTAATTAAGAAAAATTAAATTTTCTAGTTGACTTTAAAGGTGAAGCGGTTAATATGACGCTCCACTTCGCAGCGAGGCTGCGGTAACTAACGAAGTTTAGTTATACTGTTCTTTAAAAATATGAAGCAATCATCTGTGTGGGCACTCGTACAGATT
>NZ_JAKRFU010000079.1:0-1062 GCF_022347845.1 Pseudoalteromonas sp. McH1-42
CTGTGTGCTTATCTGGCTGGCTTCTACATTGAGCAGCTGCGCCCAAATCTCACATACCGCCTGCTCTGTGTCTGTTTGCGGCGCTACGTAACGGCCCTGCAGTGCGGTGGCATCCACCTCCGGCAGCGCCTTTTTGTTGATCTTGCCACTGGCTGTCAGCGGCCACTCAGGGACCACCTTGCCCAGTCTTGGTACCATGTATTCCGGTAAACACGCTGCCAGGCTCGTCAGTGCAGCCGTGATGAAGTCGGTGTGCTCAGCCTCGTCCAGTGTCTGAGTCGGATGAATATAGGCCACCAGATACAAGCCATTGGCTCCATTTTTCGCCAGCACCACCGCGCTGTCGATGGCCGCCTGACGACTCAGCTGTTCGCTTATCTCACCCAGCTCCACCCGGAAGCCCCGGATCTTCACCTGATCGTCTGCGCGTCCCACAAAGGCTAAGTTGCCATCCGCCTGATAGCGCACTAAGTCGCCGGTGCGGTACAGGCGCTTTGAGCTGCCTGCCACATTGGCATCATAAAATGGATTATCGATGAAGCGCTCGGCACTCAGTTGTGGCTGATTCAGATAACCCCGCGCCAGCCCGTCACCACCCAGGTATAGCTCCCCGGTGGTGCCATACGGCAGCAGCGCCAGCTTATCATTGAGGATGAACGCCTGACTGTTGTTAATCACCCGTCCGATACTCGGCGCCTCGTCCAGGGGCTGAGTAAAGCGCGCACAGGTTGAATAAGTGGTGTCTTCTGACGGACCGTAGAGGTTATACACCCGCTCACAGTGCTCACCGGCGAGTAACTGATTCACCACGTCGCGGCCCAGCGGCTCACCTGCCAGGTTCACCACCCGTACACCCGCCGGAATGCCTCCCTGCTCCAGCAGGGCTTTAATCGCCGAGGGCACCGTATTAATTAATGTGACCTCCACCGGCGTCGTCAGCAGACTCAGGGCACTGTCGACCAGCACACAGCTGCCACCACGGGTCAGAGGTAAAAACAGTTCAAAGGCCGACAGGTCAAAGTTGATTGAGGTGCTGCATAGCATCCGCGCATAATCTTCACG
>NZ_JAKRFU010000080.1:0-2479 GCF_022347845.1 Pseudoalteromonas sp. McH1-42
AAAGTGAGAACTCATCTCGAGGCTCGCTTCCCGCTTAGATGCTTTCAGCGGTTATCGATTCCGAACGTAGCTACCGGGCAATGCCATTGGCATGACAACCCGAACACCAGCGGTTCGTCCACTCCGGTCCTCTCGTACTAGGAGCAGCCCCTCTCAATTCTCAAACGCCCACGGCAGATAGGGACCGAACTGTCTCACGACGTTCTAAACCCAGCTCGCGTACCACTTTAAATGGCGAACAGCCATACCCTTGGGACCGACTTCAGCCCCAGGATGTGATGAGCCGACATCGAGGTGCCAAACACCGCCGTCGATATGAACTCTTGGGCGGTATCAGCCTGTTATCCCCGGAGTACCTTTTATCCGTTGAGCGATGGCCCTTCCATTCAGAACCACCGGATCACTATGACCTACTTTCGTACCTGCTCGACGTGTCTGTCTCGCAGTTAAGCTGGCTTCTACCATTACACTAACCGTACGATGTCCGACCGTACTTAGCCAACCTTCGTGCTCCTCCGTTACTCTTTGGGAGGAGACCGCCCCAGTCAAACTACCCACCAGGCACTGTCCTCAACACCTATCCTACACATGTAGGGTCAATGTTCAGTGCCAAGCTGTAGTAAAGGTTCACGGGGTCTTTCCGTCTAGCCGCGGGTACACAGCATCTTCACTGCGATTTCAATTTCACTGAGTCTCGGGTGGAGACAGCGTGGCCATGGTTACACCATTCGTGCAGGTCGGAACTTACCCGACAAGGAATTTCGCTACCTTAGGACCGTTATAGTTACGGCCGCCGTTTACCGGGGCTTCGATCAAGAGCTTCGCCTAAGCTAACCCCATCAATTAACCTTCCGGCACCGGGCAGGTGTCACACCGTATACGTCATCTTACGATTTTGCACAGTGCTGTGTTTTTAATAAACAGTCCCAGCCACCTGGTCACTGCGGCTCTCGCCTGCTTACGACGCGAAGTCTTCACAAGTAAGAGCGTACCTTCTCCCGAAGTTACGGTACAATTTTGCCTAGTTCCTTCACCCGAGTTCTCTCAAGCGCCTTAGTATTCTCTACCTGACCACCTGTGTCGGTTTAGGGTACGATTCGATATAAACTGAAGCTTAGAGGCTTTTCCTGGAAGTAGGGCATCAACAACTTCACCACCGTAGTGGCTCGTCTCGACTCTCAGCCTTAGCGACCCGGATTTTCCTAAGTCACCAGCCTACAGCCTTTCACATGGACAACCAACGCCATGCTTGCCTAGCCTGCTCCGTCCCCCCATCGCATTTATACCAAGTACGGGAATATTAACCCGTTTCCCATCGACTACGCTCTTCAGCCTCGCCTTAGGGGTCGACTCACCCTACCCTGATTAACATGGGATAGGAACCCTTGGTCTTCCGGCGTGCGGGTTTTTCACCCGGCCGTAGCTTCGGTGGTATGTTTAGCCCCGTTACATCTTCCGCGCAGGCCGACTCGACTAGTGAGCTATTACGCTTTCTTTAAAGGATGGCTGCTTCTAAGCCAACCTCCTAGCTGTTTTAGCCTTCCCACATCGTTTCCCACTTAACATACACTTTGGGACCTTAGCTGACGGTCTGGGTTGTTTCCCTCTCCACGATGGACGTTAGCACCCACCGTGTGTCTCCCGGATAGTACTTTACGGTATTCGGAGTTTGCAAAGGGTTGGTAAGTCGGGATGACCCCCTAGCCTTAACAGTGCTCTACCCCCGTAAGTATTCGTCCGAGGCTCTACCTAAATAGATTTCGGGGAGAACCAGCTATCTCCCGGTTTGATTAGCCTTTCACTCCTAGCCACAGGTCATCCCCTAACTTTTCAACGTTAGTGGGTTCGGTCCTCCAGTCAGTGTTACCTGACCTTCAACCTGCCCATGGCTAGATCACCGGGTTTCGGGTCTATACCCTGCAACTTAAGCGCCCAGTTAAGACTCGCTTTCGCTACGGCTCCCCTATTCAGGTTCTATTTCACTCCCCTCACAGGGGTTCTTTTCGCCTTTCCCTCACGGTACTGGTTCACTATCGGTCAGTTGGGAGTATTTAGCCTTGGAGGATGGTCCCCCCATATTCAGTCAAAGTTTCACGTGCTCCGACCTACTCGATTTCACTTTAAATAAGTTGTCGTGTACGGGACTGTCACCCTGTATCGTCATACTTTCCAGAATGTTCCACTAACTACATTAAAGCTTAAGGGCTAATCCGATTTCGCTCGCCGCTACTTTCGGAATCTCGGTTGATTTCTTTTCCTACGGGTACTTAGATGTTTCAGTTCTCCGCGTTCGCTTCATACAGCTATGTATTCACTGCATGATGACCCAAAGGGCCGGGTTTCCCCATTCGGAAATCCTAGTCTCAAGTGCCTCTTACTGGCTCAACTAGGCTTATCGCAAGTTAGTACGTCCTTCATCGCCTCCAACTGCCAAGGCATCCACCGTGTACGCTTAGTCACTTAACCATACAACCCAAAA
>NZ_JAKRFU010000009.1:0-175819 GCF_022347845.1 Pseudoalteromonas sp. McH1-42
GGTTTTTTTATGCCTGAATTTTAATGTTTAGCCGAGTGTGGTGTCGGACTTGAGCCCCACGCCGGGCGTGGCACTGATGCAAGTTAAGAGTCCGCCCACGGGACCCACTTTTTATAACCCAGCTTTTTAGCTGGGTTTTTTATAGCTGAGATTCAAAGAACCATGCTGAAGTTAGAAGCAGTGTTTGGACTTGAGCGCATGGTGGGTTAATTCAATCTCCTCTTTGCTCGCTGAACGTGTACCTTAGCCAGCAGTTACCAATGCTGTTTTCACTCAGATCATTATGTCAGTAAGGTGAGCTCAAACCTTTATCTGAGGCGGGCTCAAATCCAATAATCGGCGATTTTTGAGAAAATGATAAATTTTTTCCAGTATTGAACGTCTAGTAAGATCAGAGCAAAGCGGTTTTTGGCCTGTGACGTTTTAATATCGCAACGCGCGCTGGCTATCAGGTGCAATCCCGACAACTTTTAAAGAGGTTCAGGGATTGTTAAAATACACCTCCAGTTGCCGGTTTTATCAGTACCCAACAATTAAAAACCGCCCTATTGACCCTTATACTTCAACAATAGAGAGATAAAATGAGAACTTTAATTGTATTACTTATGGCTGCTGTTTTTTCAACAACGGTACAAGCGAGTGATGAATCGGGCGAAAAATCTATTCAACACCTTAAAGTGGCAGACGTGACTTCCATCGAAGATGCAAGAAAGATTTTCATTGAGAAAACCTCAGAAATTAGAAGCAAACGAGATCTGGACGAAGCTGAGTTACAGCAGATCCACGTGATCACGTATACGCTTGAGAAAAGCGTTGAATTTTTCACATTTAACCTTATCGGCGACAACAAAAAGCTCGCAGATGATCTTGCGGTTGTGGTAGAAAACATCCACCTGAATTCAGAAAGAAACCGTAAAGAGCAGACTAAAAAGCACCTTAATCAGTATTTTGTGTTAGCAGACAGACTGATTGCGAGTTTTTAATTTAGCACGCTGAGCACGCCTTTCTATACTGACGAGGCCGGGTGAACCTGGCCCCGTTGTCCTCCCCACAGCTCCATAACGTATATTTATCGCAAGCGCAAATTAAGCGATTGGGCCTATAGCGTCCTGGCAGCCGTGTCCGGCCAATTAGCGTTTACATTATTGATACGTATAAGGTGTTCAGGCCGGCCCTTTTGTTCCATTGATTGGTTTTGCGCAATAACTGTGTTCGACTATGCTTATCTTCAGGGTGAACAAGGGGGTTTCCATGGCCTTGATAGAGCTTATTTATGTCAGCACTGTAACTGCACCTCTGTCTGATGAGCAGTTGGTTGAGTTAAATCGTTTTTGCAAATCGACTAATCAGCTCAATGGCATTTCCGGCATGTTACTTTATGATGGACATCACTTCATGCAAGTGATTGAAGGTGAAAGAGATCATGTTGAGCGTTTGTATAAGAATATTCAACAAGATCCAAGGCATACCGAAGTGGTCGCGTTGATCATTAACGACCTGCCAAAGCGTAACTTTTCGCGTTGGTCCATGGGGGTGATTGATCTCTCCAAACATCCGAGTTATCGCAATGTAAAAACGACACGGCCACACCGGCGGCTACCGCTCAGTTATAAGTTGCTTAAGTCATTTCGTGATCAAGAAATGGAGTTTGAAGAGCGGGTCAGAAAATCCTTTGGCTAGTCAGTGGCAGGCTCAGAATGCTCTCCATTTTCATCTAAGCTCAAACTTCAGTGCGTAGTAAAGCCTAATCAAGAGCAAGTAAGTTAGCGATTTCGGCCAACAAAGCGCTCTACATTGGCAAAAAGCCGATTACACTTCTCAAGCTGACTTTGATATTCAGATGTCTCTGTACTTAATAATTCAAGGCTCTCTTTTTCCTGGCGGTATTCATTCACCATTCTTTCAAGTTTTTCTTCAAAACTTACTTTTCGTCCTTTACTCGCTGTCTTTTTTGATGATTTTCGCATGCTACTCTCAATTTGATAGATGGGGTTTATGAGAAATACGGGCCTGTCAAATTGATAATGCTGTAATAACGATTAACTTTGTATGCCGGTTTTCTATATGGGAGGTTCAGAAATAGGTAAAAACTTTTTGACTTATTTTTCTGGGGGTCAATAAAGAGATATGCGTTTTACACACCATATCTCTTTATTATTAGATTAAGCTGCGGTGACGTTGGCAGCTTGTGGGCCTTTGGCGCCCTGTTCTGAATTGAAAGCAACTTTTTGTCCTTCAACCAGAGTTTTAAAACCATCACCTTCAATTGCGCGGAAGTGTACAAAAACATCTGTGCCGCCATTGTCTGGTGTGATAAAGCCAAAGCCTTTAGATTCGTTAAACCATTTTACTGAACCAGTTGTTTTATTAGACATATATACCTCGATATAATCGAAAAAATTTAAATTGAAGCTACTAAATCTGTAATGAAGGAAAAGATATCGCAGGGTAAATATGACGAAGTAAATCGAAAAGAAACTGGGAAAGCTTGTACTAAATATTCATTAATAGCTCAGCTGTTTGAGCTGTCAATTACTATACAGCATATTGGGTGAATAGATAGCTATTTATTTTATTTCTCTATTTAAAAATGCTCAGCACTGTAGACTATTACAATATGCTGAGCATTTTTATCAACTTAAGTTAGGCTTCTTGTTTAGGGTTGGGTAGTAGCAAATTAAGCACAATGCCCAAAATGGCGCAAAGGCTCACCCCTTGCAGGCTAAATTCCGTGCTGCCCAGTTGCATTCCACCAATACCAAATACCAATATCAGTGCAATAATGCTGAGATTGCGGGGGGCACTGAGATCGGTTTCTGATTTCACTAAAGTGTTTAAACCGACGACCGCGATTGAGCCAAACAACAGGGTCATGATCCCACCCATTACAGGTGTTGGAATGGTTTGCAAGCCAGCGCCCATCTTACCGACAAATGCCAGCACGATGGCAATCACCGCTGTCCAGGTCATGACCTGAGGGTTGAAGTTGCGTGTCAGCATAACGGCGCCGGTTACTTCTGAGTAGGTGGTATTGGGTGGGCCACCAAACAAAGAAGCCGTTGAGGTTGCCAAGCCATCTCCCAGCAAAGTGCGGTGCAGGCCGGGTTTTTCGAGGTAATCTTTACCTGTGACGTTACTGATCGCCATCATATCGCCGATATGTTCAATGGCCGGGGCAATGGCCACAGGCACCATGAACAGAATGGCCGGCCAGTAAAACTCTGGCCAGACAAAGGCTGGGACGGCCAGCCAGCTGGCATTGTGCACCGCATCAAATTGTACGATGCCAAATGCCAGAGATAAGCCGTAACCTGTGATGATACCCGCCAGAATCGGGATAAGGCGGAAAATTCCTTTGGCTGTCACTGCCACGATTAAGGTGACTATCAGTGAGGACAATGAAATGAGCAATGCCTGATCGTAGGCAACCAGCTGAGCACTGCCGTCACCACTTTTACCCATGGCCATGTTCACCGCAACAGGCGCAAGGGCCAGTCCGATGACCATAATGACCGGGCCAACCACCACGGGGGGTAAGATCTTATGCAGAATATCGGCACCTTTAAAGCGTACCAGCAAGCTTAGCAGGATGTAAGCAAAGCCGGCTGTCATGAGCCCACCCATAGTGGCGGGGATCCCCCACACCTGCACGCTGGCAATGATCGGGGCGATAAACGCAAAGGAAGACGCCAGAAAGACCGGCACTTGTCCGCGGGTGACAAACTGAAACACCAAAGTACCAAGGCCTGCGGTAAACAGCGCGACATTGGGGTCCAAGCCGGTCAGTAGTGGCACCAGCACGAGTGCTCCAAAGGCAACAAACAGCATCTGAGCACCGCTCAGTATGGTCTTGAGCGATGTCAGAGAATTAAGGGGAGTGTTGGACATTCAGGGCGTCCTACACAGTGCCAAAAATTTTGTCACCGGCGTCGCCCAGTCCAGGCACTATGTAACCTTTCTCATTCAGGTGACTGTCCAACGAGGCGGTGAAGATCTCGACATCTGGGTGCGCTGCCAGGGTTTTTTCCACCCCTTCAGGCGCGGCGACCAGCACAATCACTTTGATCTCTTTACAGCCCGCTTTCTTCAGCATGTCGATTGTGGCAATCATTGAGCCACCGGTGGCCAACATAGGGTCAATCACCAGGCCCATGCGCTCTTCAATGTTACCAACGAGCTTTTCAAAGTAAGGCACAGGCTCAAGTGTTTCTTCGTTGCGTTGCAGCCCGACCACACTGACCTTAGCGCTTGGGATCAACTGCATCACGCCTTCCATCATACCCAATCCTGCGCGCAGGATAGGCACAACGGTGATTTTCTTGCCCTTGATGTGCTGTACGGTGAGGTCATCACCCTGCCAGCCTTTGATGGTAATATCTTCTAATGGGATGTCTTTGGTTGCCTCATAAGTCAGCAAAGTGCCCACTTCCTGACATAACTCGCGAAAGCTTTTTGTGCTGATCCCGTGCTCGCGCATCAGGCCAAGTTTATGCTGTACAAGTGGGTGTTTGATTACATGAATACTCATTGAAAAGATACTCCAAATAAAATTTAACGCTATTTTAGCTTAGCTATTCGAGAATTACCCTGAGATAACGCAAATAATTTATTCAATGAGTTAGGTGTAGTTTACAGCACTCAATCTTGGCGAGTTTAAAAGTTTAGTGTGCTGTCAGGGGCGGCTGTACGGCCTGATCAGCGGCGGGGAGTGCGAGGTGAATAATGCGTCGTTCCGACAACCGGTGGCGTTGTTGTAAGTAACCAAAATGTTTGCGCATCAGACGGGTTTGCAAACCATTCCTTTGCGCACGTTCCAGTGCTCGGGTGAGAATGGAAATGTGGGCTTTGTTTTGCGGGTGCAGATAAAAATGAAAATCCAGCGGGTAGCTGAGTACCAGATTGGGCTCGATGATCAAACCATTACTCAATGGGTAATCATCTATTTCATTGATGCCCCGTGAGAAGTAATCAAACCCCCGATTACCGCCTGTGAGCATACGCACTATCGTGCCGTGGTCGCTGGCACTTTCGATGTAAGGCAGCTGATTGGCCTGCCAGATCTGCGTGTCGTACCAGCCGGGCGCAAAGACCCCGACTAATTTACTGTCCCGAAAGGAGTCCAGTGATCGCACGGCATCAAAGCGTGACTGGGTACGCTGATGGATCAATAGCAGCCTTTTGCCAATCAAGCTTTGTGTCAGTGGCACATTAATTTTATGAAATGTGGCGTCGCGTTGCGGTGTTGCCAGCCGCATTATCATGGTGATTTGGCCACTGTTTAGCAATCGGGATTCACGTTTATACAAAGGGTTAGGGGTCATGGTGAGAGTCAGGTTATAACCAAGGTCTGCCAGCGAGACATGCAGCAGCTCACTGATGTACTTTTGCAGCTTAACCTGGCGGACAGGGAGGGTGATATGAAGCTCCGGGGGCGTCGCGTCTTTGCTGATTTGCTGTGCCCTGACGGGCGAGAAAAGCTGCGCAACGACAAGTAAAAAAAGAAGGCTTTGTATTATCCACACAAATTGACTACCCAACCACACAAACTGACTACCCAAAAACCACTGTCACAATTAGTATAGGCAATTTATCGCTATTATTATGCGATGCTTTTCTTTTTTTATTGTTTATGTGAGAATCTGGCCCGTTACCCTGAGGGCCTTATGAATAAATTCACCGCAACATTACTGATGATACTCGCTTTGTTTGCCTTTGTTGTGCAAGGCATGGCGAATGCTGTGGTGGCGTGTGAAGCACATATGCAGGGCCACGACATGCCTGGGACCATGATGACACATCAGCATGCGTCAATGGATAATCACCCTATGTCGCACAGTGAGTCAAATATGATGAGCCATTCGCAGCACGCAATGGATTGCTGCGACGATGACAGTGAGTGTGTATGTCTGACTCATGCTTGCGGTAGCGCCCAACTGTTGCCTGTGGCTGAATTCTCTTTGGCAGCAGACCTTAGCTATACGGCTGCTTTATGGCAGGAAAACCAACCCCCGGTTGCTGTCGCTCGATCTCTTTATCGTCCCCCCATTTTTGCCTGACCCAGGTGAAGTGCGTCTGAAATTCGGCATCTGAGCCTGTTTATCCACCTTCTTTTGATGATTTCACTGCATTTTGCAGTGTGATGTTTACATTGATTCTGACCCGGATATGCCATATTGAGCTGCTGTGGGCCAGAAGGAGACGGAGGCAAGTGTGTCTTTTATTACCAAAAAATATTTCCTATTTCTGAGTGCCTGTTTGTTTTGGTTGCTGAGCCCGAGTAGTGACGCTCAGATCAGCCCGAAGCAGGCTTTAACTGTGTATAAAACGCCAACCTGTGGCTGTTGTAAAAAATGGCTGTCGCACCTGCTTGAACAAGGTGTAAACGCACAAGGGCGGGAACTGACATCGCTCAGTGCAATTAAGTCACGGTATGGGATAGCTGCGCGTTATCGTTCATGCCACACCGCAGTCAGTCACGATGGCTGGGTATTTGAAGGGCATGTCCCGGCCAGGTTTATTCAACAATTTTTAGCCAATCCCCAGAAGGACGCTATCGGTCTTGCTGTGCCAGCGATGCCGCTGGGATCGCCGGGTATGGAGGTGGGCGGCCGCTTCATGCCCTATCAGGTTCTGCTTTTGATGAAAGACGGCAGTCACCAGATCTATGCGCAGGTGAATACCTATAAGGAGCAGTTTTGATGCAACCTCTTATTATCCAGGTAGCCAGTTTGGCACTGTTGAGTGCACTGACATTGAGTGTCACTGCCGTACAGGCGTCAGAACGACTGTCATTGCAAAAAGCAATTGAGCTGGCAACGAAACAGGATCCGATATTACAAAAGCAGCATTACCAGCAGCGCGCAACACAAGCGCAAAGCGTTGCTGCCGGTACCTTGCCGGACCCCAAAGTGGCTTTATCTATGATGAATCTGCCTGTAGATGGCTGGCAGCATGACCGTGAAGCAATGACGCAGCTCAAAGTGGGCGTGAGTCAGCAGTTTGGCCGGGGTGACGAGTTGGCACTGAAACGTCAGCAGCTGACGATTGCCAGTAGCGAATATGCCTTGCTGCGCGCCGACCGCACTGCGCAGATCCGCGCTCAGGTAAGTCAATTATGGCTCGATACGTACCTCGCAGAACGCACCATTGCTTTGATTGAGCAGGATAAAGCACTTTTTGAGCAACTGGTTGATGTGAGCAAGGCCAGCTATGCCAATGCCGTGGGGCGTACCCGTCAACAGGATGTGATCCGCGCTCAGCTGGAGCTGGTGCAGCTGGATGATCGTCTCAATGTCGAGTATCAAAAACGCGACGCAGCGCGTGCTCAGCTGATGTCCTGGCTACAAAGCGGCCAGACACAAACGGCCTGGTCGGATACCCGGTTAGCAGAGGGGCTTCCATCACTTCAGGTTGCGGTTCCAACGCTGTTTGTGCAAGGCAAACCGGATCCGCAGCGGTTGCTGAACCGGCTAACCAGTCACCCTGTGGTGTTGGCGCAGGACGTGCGTATTGAGGTCGCCGCTAAAGGTGTCGCGATTGCCCGTCAGCAATATAAACCGCAGTGGGGCGTGAACGCCAGTTATGGTCATCGCAGTGATATGCCCGATGGCAGCAGTCGGGCAGATTTCTTTTCAGTGGGGGTAAGCGTCGATGTGCCTTTGTTTACCGCTAATCGTCAGGATCAGTGGCTGAGTGCCTCACAGGCTGATCAGGAAGCGATCAAAACGGACAAGCTGTTGTTGCTCAGAGACTTGTCAGGTCAGGTTGAAAAAGAAGCAAGCCAGCTGAGGCGCCTGTCTGAGCGTCAGGTTTTGTATCGGGAGCAATTGTTACAGCAAACCTATGAACAGGCCGAAGCTGCACTGACTGCTTACACCAATGACAGCGGCGACTTTGCTGAAGTGGTACGTGCTCGGATCGCTCAGTTGAATGCCAGAGTGGCCGCAAAACAAATTGACGTAGATGCGCTGAAAGCCGTTGCTCGATTGAATTATTACCTCACGACTTACCAGCCAGGAGCTGCACATGAATAACACACTTAAACTCTTGCTGGCTGGACTATCTGGGGGCGCACTGAGCTATGTTGTGATGACGATGAGCACAGCTCCGTCTGACACGCCGCAAGGCGAAGATAACAGTAAGCAGCCACTCTACTGGGTCGCACCAATGGACAGTAATTACCGCCGTGATAAGCCCGGTAAATCGCCGATGGGCATGGATTTGGTGCCTGTCTATGCAGAGGGTGAGAAGCAAGAGGCCGGGGCGGTCACTATCTCACCTGAAGTGGTGAATAACCTGGGGGTGAGAACGGCTCTCGTGGAGACAGGTCCGCTGCATAGCATGATCTCGACAGTCGGTTACATACAATATGATGAAGATAAGCTGGTGCACATTCATCCACGCGTTGATGGTTGGGTAGAAACCTTATACATCAAAGCCGCCGGAGAGCCGGTGGAGCAGGGGCAGCCTCTGTACTCGCTCTATTCACCGCAGCTGGTAAATGCTCAGGAAGAGTTTCTGATCGCCCTGAAGCGCAACAATGCCGCGCTGATCAAAGCAGCACGGGAGCGTTTAATGGCATTGCAATTGTCGGCTGATTTTATTCGCCGTTTAGAAGCGCAGCGTCAGGTACGCCAGACCATTACTTTTTATGCCCGCCAGAGCGGTGTAGTCGCCGATCTGAAGATCCGTGAAGGTTTTTACGTCAATCCGGGCAATACCCTGATGAGCATTGCTCAGCTGGATCAGGTTTGGGTGGAAGCCGAAGTGTTCGAGCGGGATACTGCGCTGGTTAAGGCTGGCCAGCCGGTTGTGATGACACTGGATTATTTACCCGGTAAGCGTTGGCAGGGCAGCGTAGATTATGTTTACCCGACGTTGAATGAAACGACCCGGACGCTGCGGGTTCGGCTCAAGTTCGACAATGCTGCACGGGAGCTGAAACCCAATATGTTTGCTCAGGTGCAGATCCAGGCGGGCAGCAAAGCAGACACCATGCTGGTGCCGAGCGAGGCGGTGATCCGCACCGGTAAGCAGGACAGAGTGGTTGTTGCGCTGGGCGAGGGACGCTTTAAGTCGGTCGCAGTGACTTTAGGCCGGGTCGGCCTAGAACAGACTGAGATCCTGGAGGGGCTGCAACAGGATGATCGGGTCGTTACATCGGCTCAGTTTCTGATTGATTCAGAGTCCAGCAAAAGCTCCGACTTTAAGCGCATGAGTGCTGATGCAAAACCGACTCAGGTCTGGATGGCCGGTACGGTGAATCACTATGAGGCGCAGTCAAACTTGATCAATATTACCCATGATGCCGTGCCCGAGTGGGAATGGCCAGAAATGACCATGGACTTTCAGCTGGCTGATAAGCTCGATAGCAGTGCGCTTAAAACCGGACAGTCGCTTCATTTTGAGGTCACGAAAACGGATGCCGGGTATGAAATCACTACCATTCATATAATGGCTGAACAGACCCTACCAACGGCGACCGTGGGGGGCCACATCAAGGCAATAGACGCCGAGTCTCGCATCGCCACTATCCATCGCGGCGCCATTGAAAAATGGGGGCGTGACCCGGCCACGATGGACTTCGTCATAGCCGAGGATATCGACTTGAAGGCGTTTAACGTTGGTGATCAGATAATCTTTACCTTTGAGGTGGGGGATGACTTTGTTGTAACCGAGATGCAGCACGGTGAGCAAGCCCCGGCTATGTCTGATCATGCACACCATTAAGCCAGGAGGACAATCATGATAGCAGCAGTCATAACCTGGTCTTTGCACAATCGTGTGCTGGTCCTGCTGAGCACTTTGATGCTGGTGGCAGGCGGTTTATTTGCCGTTAAGCAAACGCCGGTTGATGCCATTCCGGATCTGTCGGATGTGCAGGTGATCGTAAAAACCAGTTATCCGGGTCAATCGCCACAGGTGGTCCAGGATCAGGTGACTTTCCCGCTCACCACCGCCATGTTGTCGGTGCCCGGCGCAACCACAGTGCGGGGTTACTCCTTTTATGGTGATTCCTATGTGTATGTGATTTTCGATGACGACACCGATCTCTACTGGGCGCGCAGCCGGGTACTGGAATACCTTAGTCAGGCAGCCAACTTATTGCCATCAACTGCCAAGCCACAACTTGGGCCGGACGCGACCGGCGTAGGCTGGGTGTATATTTATGCCCTGACCGACCGCTCGGGTCAGCATGACATCAGTCAGCTGCGCAGCCTCCAGGACTGGTTTTTGAAATACGAGTTACAAACGGTACCGGGGGTATCCGAAGTCGCGTCGGTGGGCGGCATGGTAAAGCAATATCAGGTACAAGTTGACCCGGATAAACTGCGTGCCTATGGGTTGCCTTTGAGCCATATTCAGCAGGCACTGCAACGGGGCAACCAGGAAACCGGGGCGTCTGTGATTGAAATGGCGGAAGCCGAATATATGGTCACGGCTACCGGATACATTCGCTCCGTGACTGATATTGCTCAGATCCCTCTTGGCCTCAATGCACAAGGGACCGCACTGACCATGGGAGATGTGGCACAGATCACGCTCGGCCCGCAAATGCGCCGGGGCATTGCCGAACTCAATGGCGAAGGCGAAGTAGTCGGTGGCGTCGTGGTGATGCGCTTTGGCGAAAATGCTCAGCAAACCATTGCTGGCGTGAAGGCCCGGCTCGCTGAGTTGCAAGCGTCCTTACCTGAGGGGGTTGAGGTCGTTACTGTGTATGATCGCAGTCAGCTGATTGAGCGGGCAGTGGATAATTTATGGCAGAAACTGCTTGAAGAGTTGCTGGTCGTAGCTGTGATTTGTGTGGCCTTCCTGTTCCATTTACGCTCTTCGCTGGTGGCCGTGATCACCTTACCGCTGGGGATATTGGTGGCCTTTATCGTGATGTACTTTCAGGGGATTAACGCCAACATCATGTCGCTTGGCGGCATTGCCATTGCCATTGGTGCGATGACGGATGGCGCCATTGTGATGATAGAAAACCTCCACAAGCACATGGAAAAGACCCCGTTAACCGATGACAATCGCTGGCAAATAGTGGCAAAAGCGGCGACTGAAGTCGGGCCTGCCTTGTTCTTCAGCTTGCTTATCATTACCGTATCGTTCTTACCGGTGTTTATTCTTGAGGCGCAGGAGGGGCGCATGTTTGCACCTTTGGCGTATACCAAAACCTATGCCATGGCAGCTGCGGCCGGACTGGCCATTACCTTGGTGCCGGTGCTGATGGGATATTTTATTCGGGGAAAAGTCACGCCTGAGCGCAAAAATCCGCTTAACCGTTTGCTGATTGCTGCGTATATGCCGTTGCTTCGTCAGGTCATGCGTTTTCCTAAAACCACGTTGTTAGCGGCAGTGACGCTGACCGTGGTAGGGTTTTACCCGCTGAATAAAATTGGCAGCGAGTTTATTCCGCCCCTGGATGAGGGCGACCTCATGTATATGCCAACCACGTATCCGGGGATTTCTATCGGTAAAGCGCGTGAGCTGTTACAGCAAACAGATAAGCTTATTGCCACGGTGCCGGAAGTGGAGAATGTATTTGGTAAAGTCGGGCGTGCTGAGTCGGCCACCGATCCGGCGCCATTGACTATGATTGAGACCTTTATTCAGCTTAAGCCACGTAGCGAATGGCGAGAGGGGATGACGACCGACAAGCTTAAAGCAGAGCTGGACCGCCTGGTAAAACTGCCAGGAGTTAGTAATGCCTGGGTGATGCCAATCAAAACCCGTATCGACATGCTGGCAACGGGGATCAAAACGCCGGTGGGGGTCAAGATTGCAGGTCCGGATCTGGCCGTGATTGAATCTCTGGGCCAGCGTCTTGAAAGCATTCTTAAAACAGTGCCTGGCACCGCTTCGGTGTATTCAGAGCGCGTTGCTGGTGGGCGCTATATCAAAGTGGATATTCGTCGCGAGCAGGCTAGCCGCTTTGGACTTAATATTGCTGACGTACAGCAGGTTGTGGCCACCGCAATTGGCGGCATGAATGTCACACAAATTGTGGAAGGACAGGAGCGATATCCGGTTAATCTGCGCTATCCACAGGATTACCGCAGCTCGCCTGAACAGCTGGCTCGTTTGCCTATCGTGACGCCCACAGGGCAGCGGATCGCCCTTGGTGATGTCGCGGATGTCTACGTAGAAAGCGGTGCGCCGGGGATCAAAAGTGAAAATGCCAGGATTAATGGCTGGACCTTTGTTGATATCGATGGGGTTGATTTGGGCAGTTATGTTGAACAGGCACGTAGTGTGGTCACCGAGGAACTGGATTTACCTGCCGGATACTCACTGAACTGGGCTGGCCAGTATGAGTATATGATCCGCGCACAGGAAAAGCTCAGCTACGTACTGCCGCTGACATTAGCGATCATCATGTTGCTCTTATATCTCAATTTCCGTCGATTTGGAGAGGTAGCGTTGATCCTGCTGACTTTGCCCATGGCTACCATCGGGGGCTTGTGGTTAATGTACTTGCAAGGCTTTAACTTCTCCGTTGCCGTTGGTGTCGGCTTTATTGCACTGGCCGGTGTCGCGGTTGAAATAGGGGTGATCATGCTGGTATATCTGGAACAAGCTTTTAAAGACTTACAAAGTGAGGCGCAATCACGCCAGGCGCCTGTCAGTGAGTCGCAGTATATCGAGGCTTTGTTGCACGGCGCTGCGCTGCGAGTTCGACCTGTGATGATGACAGTATCGACGATCATTATCGGCTTACTGCCCATCTTATATGGTACGGGCACGGGGTCTGAAATTATGAGCCGGATTGCCGCGCCTATGGTGGGTGGCATGTTGAGTGCGTTGGTGTTAGCGTTATTGGTATTGCCTGTGTGCTATAGCCTGATGAAAAAGCCGGCGTTGCGACAGTTCAACGCGCACATGCAACAGCATAATTAACTGCATTAAGTTGGGAAAGTCAGCCCATTGTTGACCTGAGTGGCTGCCACAAAGGCATCAAAGGCGCTGAGTTTCCCTAACAATGCCACCTTAGTCGCGTGCCATTCTCTGCGCTGATAACCGCCAATCTCTTGCCAGCTGGCCATCTCATCGGCGCTTGGATAATAAATCGTGGCACTATTTCTGAGCAGGCCGCGCTGGCAGTACAGTGCAGCCTGACGGGCCATAGGTAAATGCTGCACAAAGGTTTTTTCTGCCCCTTCCCAGACGGCAATACGCAGCTTGCGCGGTAAGGATTTAAGCCACCTTTGATTGATCACTGACACCCAGCCATCCTGAACTGAATTGATTAAAGAGACGGCCCCGATATGTTGATTCAGGCCATTGGGTCCATTGTATAACCCAGTCACAGATGGGTCGAGGGCATCAAAGCGTTTGTTGGCGGCCAGCATCGCCGCTTTGTGCCAGGCGACCTGGACGGGGGTGGTACCGCACAGCTGATAAAATTGTCTCAGCACCTGGCTGACGGGCACGCGAAAAACCACATCAATGATATCACTGGGTGTTTTCAGCAGTTTGCCATACTGACGGGTGGAGGTCAGTGTTCTGGCGCCTGGTAAATGATACAGCAGGATCGCGACATCGCCCTGGGCGCGGATCTGCTCGGTCACCTGCTGCTGCCACAAATCGGAAGTGATCAGATTCAGGTAAGCCTGAGATTCAGCGGCCCAAAATGGAATGTTCAAGATATCCAGTTTAGGCACTATGGGAGAGAGATTAGACACACTCAGCAGCGCCCCCTGGATCACGCCTCGTGAAACTTGTACCGCCAGGTCATGACCGACCCCCAGGCTGCCTTTATCGCGGATTTCGACACAAATCTTACCGTTAGAAAAGTCTTCAATGTTGTGTTTGAGTTGCTGATGCATATGAGGTGATGAGAGCCAGAGTTCGCTGTTATAGGGCGAAGCAAATATCAGTTTGTAGCGAGCGCCAGGACAGGTTTGAGGTTGTGCTATTACTGTTTGTGGCCACGCACTGACTAGCGGTAGTAGTGCGGTGCTTTGGCGTATAAAGGTACGTCGACCTGGGGATGGTGGACTTTCGGATTTACTCAAGTTGCTCATACCTTCACTTATGGTAACGACAGCCCAGACAACATCAGATTTGCATAAGCCACAGTCTTAAAGTCTAGACGGCATTGCAATAAATGGAAAACCGGGCTGTGGACAATAAGTTTGAGGTGTATATTAAGTGGGTACATATGAAACCAAAAAGGGGAATGAGGCAAAGTCGCTGGCTGGGCTCGCCGAACCCGCCGATGTTGTCTAAGCTTAGGAAGAACGGGGCAAGTCGGGAACTTATTTGTGCAGCTAAAACAGTCACTTTTGTTATTTAAAGTGGCCGCAGTTGGTGCGGCGGTGATCATTGCGACGGTGAGTTGGTTTCTTTATCGGGAGCTGGACCACAGCAAGCAGCTCAATGATCATCTGTTCAAATTACAAACCCAGATCCAGCGCTTGTTGGATCAGGAAGAGCGGTTTGTGATTGAAAGACAAAAAGCCTCACTGCTGTCCATTGATGATTATCGCTATGCATACCGCGATAGCTTTAACGAGTTAGTTGTGTTACTGGTCACCGATCATCAGCATCTTGAGCTGATGTTTAAACTGGATGAGCAGGTTAACCGATTTGCTGAGTTGTATGAACAGTTGGCCTCCATGCAGGCATTATTGGGTTACGACAAAGACGATGGCGTTTATGGTGAGTTTCGCAGTAAAGCGCATGCCCTGCAGGCACTGGCCAAAGAAGCACAAGATCCGCAATTAGAAATTCTGTTGCTGGAGTTGAGGCGGCGGGAAAAAGACTTTTTGCTGAGACTGGACAGAAGCTACCTCAATCAGCATGGTGATTTGATCCAGCAAGCCAAGAACCGCATCCGGGCGCAATTTCCGGCGCGTGCTGATGCCTATTTAATGACGCTTGAGCAATATCAGAACGGCTTCATCGTTTATACCAATGTGTTGCAAAAGCAGGGGCTGGACCACAATCAGGGAGTGCGTGGTGAGCTGGGCGAGTTGAAGTTGGCTATTCGCGGCCACTTTACCATAGTGGCCAAGCAACTCTTCAGCGCTTATCAGGAAGAGCAGCAACAGCTGATCCTGATCAGCTTATTGTCGATCGTGTTGAGCAGTGGTTTTAGCTTGTTACTGCTGTACTATCTCAATAGCCGGGTGTCTGAGCAGGTAATGGCGATCGGTCGGGTGCTGGTCAGAGTGGCTAAGCATGAAGACTTTTCTTTGCGGGTTAACCTGAACAGCGAAGACGAAATTGCCCAGATTGGTCACCACCTGGACGAGCTGCTGGACTTTATTGAGACACTGATGGCACGACTCAGCGCGGCTCAGCAGCGGCTGATCGAAGAGGCTAAAATGGCCAGTCTGAGTAACATGGTGAGTGGCTTTGCCCATGAGCTGAATACACCGCTGGGTATTGCCATTACCAGCCAGTCGCATCTCAAAGAACAGGTGGAGAGCATGCGCCGTGATCTGGACAGTGGGCAGCTGAAGAAACAGACCCTGACCAATCTGATCGGAGAAGCTGAATCGGCGTTGTTTTTGCTCGAAAATAACTTACATCGCACGGCATCTCTGATTGATGACTTCAAAAAAGTATCGGCGCAGCAGCATTATGATACGGAAATGGAGTTTGATCTGAAAACCCTGGTAGAAGGCGTGTTTGATTGCTATCGCAGTGATTTATCGGAGGATGAATACAAAATTGAGGTCGAAATACCGGATAACCTGATCCTCAGTAGTTACCCCAATGTGTTCAATCAGATTATCAGTTACAGTCTGAATAACAGTATTTTGCACGGCAAACACCCGGACAGACCGTTGACCATCATTGTGTCGGCGCACATAGTGAATGACTATGTGCATTTTTATTTTAAAGACGACGGGCAGGGCATAGACAAAGAACTGCTGCCTGTGATCTTTGAGCCCTTTGTGACGTCGAAACGACATTCGGGCGGGACCGGACTGGGTCTCAGTATTATTTATAACCTGGTGACGCAAAAGCTGGGCGGGGAGATTAAAATACAAAGCCCCGCACATGGCGGGGCTTGTTTACACATCATTCTGGCGAACACACAATTTAAGCTGGTGTCGCCAGAGTAACGGGTCATCAGGGCTGGTTACGCTTTTTTGCTGGCAACCCAATCGTTGACGAACTGCTCCAGTACATTCAGTGGTACCGGGCCGTTTTTCAGTACTACGTCGTGGAACTGACGGATATCGAACTTATCGCCCAGTTCTTTTCTGGCCGCTTCACGAAGTTCAACAATTTTCAGCATACCAATCTTATAGGCTGTTGCCTGAGATGGGATCACGATGTGACGTTCTACCATTTTAACTGCGTCTGATTTCGCGTTTGGCGTGTTGTTCACGTAGTAATCAATCCCTTCCTGGCGAGTCCACTTCATTGCGTGGATACCTGTGTCTACCACCAGGCGGCAGGCACGCCACAGTTCCATGGCCAGTCGACCGAAGTCAGAATACGGGTCTTCATACAGGCCCATTTCTTTTGGTACCAGCTCAGAGTATAGTCCCCAGCCTTCAGTGTAAGCGGTGTAGCGACCGAACTTACGGAACTTAGGCATGTTTTCCAGTTCCATCGCAATGGCGATTTGCATGTGGTGACCAGGTACACCTTCGTGGTAAGCCAGCGCTTCCATCTGATAGGTTGGCATGGCTTCCATGTCATACAAGTTTGCGTAGTAGATACCCGGGCGTGAACCGTCCGGAGAAGGCTGTTGATAGAAAGCTTTACCCGCTGATTTTTCACGGAAGGCTTCAACGCGCTTAACGATCATGTCGGCCTTAGGCTTCACGATGAACAGCTCGTCCAGGCGATCTTTCATGTTGTCGATCATCGCCGTGGCATCAGCCAGGTATTTGGCTTTCCCTTCTTCACTATTTGGCAGGTAGAACTGCTTGTCGGTGCGCATGAATTCCATAAAGGCTTTCAGATCGCCCTTGAAGCCAACTTTTTCTTTGATTTCACGCATTTCATCATGGATACGTGCAACCTCAGACAAGCCGATTTTGTGGATCTCTGCGGCAGTTAAGTCTGTGGTCGTAGTACGTGCCAGTGCGTTGTTGAAGTATTTCTCACCATCAGGGAACTTCCAGGCACCGTCACGGGTGTCAGCGCGCTTTTCAAGTTGTTGCAGGTAACTGATCAGTTTGCTGTAAGCTGGCTTCACGGCTGCTTTTAATGCGTCAGTTGCTTCAGCGATCAGCGCTTGCTTTTCGTTGTCTGCAATTTCCAGCTTTTCTACTTTGCGTTTAAAGTCAGCCAGTAAGGTTGAATCTTCACCGTCAACAAACGGGGCACCCTTAATGATGTTTTTGCTTGAATCAATGACATGTGGGAAAACAAACTTAGGCGCGATGATCCCTTTGTCAGCGCGAACTTCAAGGTTTACGATCAACTGCTCAAAGACAGCAGGAATGCCGTTCAGGCGTGAAATATACGCTTTGGCGTCTTTTACGTCTGTGATCTGATGTTGGTTGATCAAAAATGCCGGTAGCATTGAGTGCGTACCATACATCTGGTTAACCGGGTAGTTATGGAAGCGCCATTGGAAGTCGGCGATTTCATTTTCAAGGTTTTGCTTGAACAGGTCGTAGCTGACCTGAGTTTGGCCATCCAGTTTGCTGCGATCAATGGCTTGCAGGGCAACCAGGTCTTTCTTCGTTAGCTCCAGATCTTCGAGCCGACGCGCTTCTGAGTCATCGTCCCATTTGTCATAGTCTTGTTTGATGCCCAGGTAAGTTTGATAAACCGGGCTGCGCATTACGCCGCGCATGAAGACTTCATCGAAAAAGGCATTGGCCTTCTCGACTTCACTCTGGACTACTTGTTGTGTTGTTTCCGCTTTAGCGGAGTTGGTTGGTTGCTCTGCTGTTTGCTGACAACCAGATAGAAGCGCTGCTGCCACGGCTGCGGCAAGGAGTGTCATTTTACGCATGGGTTACCTTTTTTATTTTATTCCATTGGATTCGGGTGTTGGTGCAATGTTACCAACAAAACTGTATCGCGAAAGATGTCTTTCATCTATTGGGCGAATTCACCTGTTCAATCTTATCCTATGAACAGGTATCAGACGAACAATTCTAGCAGGTCATTCAAATATCTGTGGCCCTTAATTGTTACCAACCATGAATCTCCCTGGTCAATCAACAACCCTTGTTCAAGTGCCCGGTTAATCGCGGGCTCAATATCGCTGAGTGTTAAGCCGGTATAATCGCAAAAATCCTGTTTAGCACAAGGCGCATGTAAGCGGAAACAATTCATAAAGAACTCAAATGGCCGATCGGCTGGCTCTACCTGCCAGCTGTCGTATAAATACGACTTGCTAAGATCCATGTAGCCACGGGGGTGCTTAACTTTTACGGTACGCAGTATCTGGCTGCTATCGGGTTGAGTGATTTTGCCATGTGCACCACAGCCAATGCCCAGGTAGTCGCCGAATTGCCAGTAATTCAGGTTATGCTTACACTGATAACCCGCTTTAGCATAGCCTGAGATCTCGTATTGATGGTAGCCATGTTTGGCCAACAAAGCTTGCCCTTGCTCCTGAATATCCCACAAAATTTCGTCCTGGGGCAGCTTAGGTGGCTTAGACGCAAACTGTGTGTTTGGCTCAATTGTGAGCTGATACCAGGATAAATGCGGGGGGTTGAGGTCAATGACTTGCTGCAGGTCGCTCAAGGCATCTGCAACGGATTGGTTTGGTAAGCCGTGCATCAAGTCCATATTAAAGCTATTAAGACCCGCGTCGTGCGCTTCTAACGCGGCGTGGCGGGCTTCCTGCTCGCCATGAATGCGCCCCAGTGCTTTGAGCTTATCCGCCTGCAGACTTTGTACACCGATGGAGATACGGTTGATACCGGCTGCAACATAATGTTTAAAGCGGTCGGTTTCTACCGTCCCAGGATTCGCTTCAAGTGTGATCTCTATGTCATCACTAAAGCCAATCAGTGCTTCGATTTCGCCCAACAGGTGGGTGTATGCTTCGCCACTGAGCAGGCTGGGCGTGCCCCCGCCAATAAAAATGCTATGCAGTGTGCGCCCCTGTACAAGGTGCAGGTCGGCACGTAAATCTGCGAGCAGGTGCTGAATATATTCCTGTTCAGGGATCTCGCCTTTCTGGCCATGACTGTTAAAGTCGCAATATGGGCATTTTTGCACGCACCAGGGGACGTGAATGTATAAACTTAACGGAGGGAGATTCACAGCTGGCCTTCAAAGTGTGCCAGCAGCTGCTGCAATGCCTGGCCGCGATGGCTAAGGGCATTTTTCTGCGCTTTGCTCAATTGTGCTGAAGTGCACTGAGCTGCTTCAACCCAGAATACGGGGTCGTAGCCAAAGCCTTGTAAACCTTGCTGATCTTCAGTGATACGGCCTTCCCAGCTAGCCTGACAAATGACCGGGGTAGGATCATCGGCATGACGCATATAGACGAGTACGCACCAGAAGCGTGCTGTGCGCAGTGTTTCGCCGCTCATCGCTGCAAGCAATTTTTCGATGTTATCCTGATCGCTGGCATCCGCACCGGCATAACGGGCTGAGTACACACCTGGTGCCCCTTGCAGGGCATCGACTTCCAAACCAGAATCATCCGCAATGGCGGGTAATCCTGTGACTTTAGCGGCGTGACGCGCTTTGATGATGGCATTTTCTACAAAAGTAGTGCCCGTTTCTGCCACTTCGCTCACGTTGAACTGGCTTTGTGGCAGGATTTCGATATTCAGGTCTTTAAGCATGCTGCCAAGCTCGGCTACTTTACCCTGATTGCCGGTGGCAAGAACAATTTGTCTGGTCATATTAATCTACATAAAACTTTTGCTGAAATTTAAGCACGTGTCGGGTATTCCCCTGACGGATTGTGACTTCAAAGCGATAGGTGTCTTCGTGGTCAACATCCATCTGCGCCAGGTAATAAACGGCGTCACCTTCCACCACTTCTTTAAAAGTCAAAGTGGTTTTATTGCCTATCAGGTTGCGCGCCTGGCCTGTTAAGGTGGCGCGTTGTGCGGTGTTGTTGGCATCATCAGCCAGCACTGAAATGTTGATAATGGCCTTGCTGTTGCTACGGGTTAAACCATAAGCACTGGCAATGTTAGGCTGAATAAAGGTCGACGGAAAGGCGATGTAATGGACCTGCCAGTCACCCAGTTGTTTATATTGCCCACCTTGTTCATTGGTGGCATGCGCTGGTTGTGCTAATAGTAGCACGGCCAGTATTGAAATCAGTGTAAATAAGGTTTTCATTGTGACGACTCCGAGTGCTTAACGTAGCAGATCCATCATTAAAATTTGTAAGAACTGCATACCAATCAGAACGACCAGGATCGATAAATCCAGACCACCCAGTGGCGGAATTATTTTACGAATTGGACGTAGCATAGGTTCAGTGAGCTGATCAAAGACCGCAGCGATTGGGTTGTAGCCCTGAGCCACCCAGCTGAGAATAGCGCGGATAACTAACACCCAGAATACTAATGAAAAGGCTTCTTTGGCCACGGTTAACGCACCATCAATAGCAGCACCCATTGGGTCCCAGTATCCGCCCAGCATGAGCATCAATACGGACACCTTGGCAAAACCAACCAACAGCGCCACAACCAAAGACGCCAGATCTAAACCGCCCAGTCCGGGAATAAGCTTACGGAGCGGGTTCACGGCAAACGATGTTGCTTTAATTACGGCCTGGCTCAGCGGGTTATAAAAATCTGCTTTGACCAATTGCAGCCAAAAACGCAACAGTACGACCATCAAAAACAGGTCAAAAATAATCCCTACCAAAAAATGCATGGCGTTCATTGTATGTCCTCTAGATTTGTTGTTCCATTTCCTCGGCCCGCGCAATGCAGGCGTCCATGGCATCGGCCACGGTTTGCGGTAACTGGTTTGCTTTCAAATGTTCAACGGCTTCGTGGGTCGTGCCGCCTTTTGAGGTGACGTTAGCACGCAATTGCGCAATGCTGATGTCTTGCTGAGACAGGGCCATTTCTGCGGCACCCAGTGCGGTTTGCTGCACTAGTGCGCGTGCCTGCTCTGGTGAAAAGCCCAGTGCAATGGCTTTTTCTTCAATGGCTTCCATAAACAGGAAGAAATAGGCGGGTGAGGAGCCCGTAACGGCAATGACATCGTTGATTTGTGATTCTTGCTCCAGCCAGATGGCAATGCCCGTTGATGAAAAGACCTGTTCGATATAGGCTTTTTCCTCATCATTGATATCTGCGGCAAACAGACCTGAAACACCACGTCCCAGTAAGGACGGAGTATTGGGCATACAACGCACCAGTTTGACATTTTCTGCCAACATTTCGCGCAGGCGTTTAACTGTTATCCCTGCAGCGACAGAAACAAATAGTTTGTTGCTGAGATCCAGTCCACCATCCACAAACGTCTGACATAGTTCGGCCATCATTTGCGGCTTCACAGACAGCACCACGACATCGGCTTGCTCAACCGCTTTGAGATTATCCTGTTCGGTACGCACCCCGAAATCGGCGTGAGCCTTAGCCAGCTTGTCAGCGTTGCGGTTGGTTGCAATGATACTGTGTGGGGCAAATCCGTTTTTGATCATGCCACCAATGATGGCATAGCTCATATTACCAGTGCCGATAAATGCGATCGTTTTATTAGCCATTAGGAGTGTGTCACCTTATTGTCGTTTACCAAAAATATCCGTGCCGATACGCACCATGGTCGCGCCACCTTGAATGGCCATTTCCAGATCGCCACTCATACCCATCGACAAGGTATCCAGCTGTTGATATTGAGCCTTTAGTTTATCAAAGCAAGCCTTCATTTGGCTAAAATATTGCAATTGCTGTTGTACGTCCTCAGTTTGCGCTGTAATTGTCATCAACCCACGCAGTTCAAGCTGACGCGCGCTATCAATGTATGCGGCCAATTCGTCCAGTTCATCCAGCGCGCATCCGGATTTTTGTTCGTCGTTACTGATATTCACCTGAATTAACACTTTGATCGGCATCAGGTTAGTAGGTCTTTGTTCATTCAAGCGACGTGCAATTTTCAGGCGGTCGACACTTTGCACCCAGGAGAAATGTTCGGCGATCTGGCGCGACTTATTAGATTGGATGGGACCGATGAAATGCCATTCAATGTCTTTTTGCTGTTGAAAGTGGCGGACTTTATCGACGGCTTCCTGGACATAGGATTCACCAAATAAGCGCTGACCTGCCGCATAGGCTTGTTCAATGAGTTCGACAGGTTTGGTTTTCGATACGGCCAGTAATGCGACCTCGTGGTCTGTGGCACACTTTTGCTGTGCTTTTGCTATGCGATCATAGGCGTTGTTCAGCCGTTCTGCTATTGTAACCATATTATTATTTGCTCGTTGTGGAGTCTGAAATGGATATTACTGAATTATTGGCCTTTAGTGTGCAACACAAAGCATCGGATTTACACCTTTCATCGGGAGTTTCACCGATGATCCGGGTTGATGGCGATGTGCGCCGGGTAAACATTCCTGCACTGGAAGCGAAGGACGTTAACAGCCTCGTTTACGATATTATGAATGATAACCAGCGTAAGGACTATGAGCAAAATCTTGAGGTAGATTTCTCATTTGAAGTGCCTAATCTGGCTCGTTTTCGTGTTAATGCTTTTAACGCCAGCCGTGGTCCGGCGGCGGTGTTCAGGACCATCCCCAGCTCAGTGCTGACTCTGGAAGACCTGGGCGCACCGGAGATTTTCCGGAAGATTTCTGATTGCCCGCGTGGTTTAGTACTGGTTACGGGCCCAACCGGGTCGGGTAAATCGACGACGCTGGCTGCCATGGTGGATTATATCAACAGTAACAAGCATCATCACATTCTGACGATTGAAGACCCCATTGAATTTGTTCACGATAACAAATTAAGCCTGATCAATCAGCGTGAAGTGCATCGTGACACACACAGTTTTAACGCCGCGTTACGCAGTGCGTTGCGTGAAGACCCGGATGTCATTCTGGTCGGTGAATTGCGTGATTTGGAAACCATCCGATTGGCCATGACTGCGGCTGAAACAGGTCACCTGGTGTTTGGTACTTTGCACACCACCTCGGCGCCTAAAACCATTGACCGTATCATTGACGTTTTCCCGGGAGAGGAAAAAGACATGGTGCGTTCTATGTTATCTGAGTCCCTGCAAGCTGTTATTTCACAAACGCTGGTGAAAAAAGTGGGCGGTGGTCGGGTCGCTGCACATGAGATCATGATGGGGATCCCGGCTATTCGTAACCTCATTCGCGAAGATAAAATTGCGCAAATGTACTCGTCTATACAAACCGGTGCGATGCACGGTATGCAGACCATGGACCAGTGTCTGACTAACCTGGTTAACCGCGGCCTGATCACCAATCAGGATGCCCAGGCGAAAGCCCATGATAAGAGCCAGTTTGGCACCACCTATTAATCCCGGGAGGCTATGATGGAGCTTGTACATTATCTGCAAACGATGAAAGACAAAGGGGCATCGGATCTGTTTGTATCTGCCGGTCTGCCCGTGAGCGCCAAAATCGATGGTGAGCTGCGTGCACTGGATGATGACCAATTGGATGCTGAGGCGGCATTGGTCATGGTCGAATCAGCCATGAGCGAGAAACAAAAACAGCAGTTTCATGGTGAGAAAGAGTGCAATTTTGCGGTGGCCAATGAAATAGGTCGTTTCCGGGTTTCTGCTTTTTGGCAACGCGATTGCGCGGGTATGGTGATCCGGCGTATTGTCACGGATATCCCTGAGGTGACTGACTTAGGCCTGCCTTCGGTGCTCACTGATGTGATCATGTCTAAGCGTGGTCTGGTGCTATTTGTCGGCGGTACCGGCACTGGTAAGTCGACGTCTCTGGCAGCCTTACTGGGCTATCGCAATCGTAATCAACGCGGTCATATACTGACTATCGAAGATCCCATTGAATTTGTGCATCAGCACCGCAAGAGCATTATTACTCAGCGTGAAGTCGGGCTGGATACGGAGAGCTTTGAGTCGGCACTGAAAAGCTCGCTGCGTCAGGCGCCGGATGTGATTCTGATTGGTGAGATACGCTCTCGTGAGACCATGGAATATGCTTTAAGTTTTGCTGAAACCGGCCACCTGTGTGTTGCAACGTTACACGCCAATAATGCCAACCAGGCCATCGACCGTATTATGCACCTGGTACCAAAAGAGAAGCACGATAAGCTAAAGTACGACTTGGCGCTTAACCTCAGGGCCATTGTCGCGCAACAACTGGTTCCATCAGCTAAAGGGGAAGGGCGTGTAGCGGCCATTGAGGTGTTGCTCAATTCACCTATGGTGGCTGAGCTGATTAAGAAAGGTGACATTGGCTCAATTAAAGAAACTATGTCTAAGTCGAAGGAAATGGGGATGCAAACCTTTGACCAGGCGCTGTTCGATTTGTATAAGCAGCAAAGGATCAACTACGCGGATGCCCTGCATCATGCTGATTCACCAAATGACCTGCGCCTGATGATTAAACTGCAAAACAATGAGCAAAAAGGAGCGGGCTTCTTGCAAGGGGTGACCGTTGACGGCCTGGACGATAAAAAGCGCTGATTGGGCCAGGCACGGGGCCATATTGGCCCTGTGTTGCTTAGCCGCTTTATTTCCGGCAACGGCGAGTGAACGTGTTGCTGAGCAATCTGCCGCTCACAATGTGGTGGATATGTATATCCGCGATGACGTGTATGCCGATTATCTGCGCTTTTTGAATGGCCGCGCCCCGCTCGAAGTTTCCCAGTTTTCGGGCAATTATGTGCGCAGAGACGTTGTTGATATGGTGCTGGTGCAACAGGCGCTGGCACTGGGCGGATTTAAAAAATCATTCACCTATCGGCCGGGCAATGTGAGCTTTCGCCATTCTAATTTGCTGGAGCAGGGTAAGTTGCTGCTCAGCTTTGACAGTTATTGGTTGGATGATGCGAAGGCAAAAGTGGATAAGCTATTTATTAGCGATGCAGTGATCCGCCGGGGAGAGTATTTTGCCGGGATTTTTTATGCCCCCGAGAATCTGGCAGTGGCACGGATCACTCAGTTAAATGAATTGCGCGAGTTGAGTGCCGTGTCTACCAGTCGCTGGCGAACAGACTGGCAAACCTTGAACAGCCTGGGCCTTAAGCATTTGATGAATGAGCCTGTCTGGGCGTCACAAGCACAAATGGTTAATCGCCAGTGGGTGGATTTTATGTTGATGCCGTTAATGCCAAGCCTGAATAATGAGTTCAGGCTGGATGATATTCTTTTAGTGGCCCATCCCAATTTAGTGGTGCAGTTTGATGGTAGCCGCCATTTTGTGGTGTCGCGGCTTCACCCTGACGGAGAGCGTGCATTTAAGGCGCTGCAAAGTGGCTTAAAGCAACTCAGGTCACAAGGTCGGATCCGTCAGGCCTATCAGCAGGCCGGATTTATCCCTGATCTGCAACGCTATCGGGTACTTAACCCCATTGCGCCTCAAAAAAACTCTCCAGAATGATTATGGCCGACATGCCATCAATCTTGTCTTTTGCCAACGAGCGATAACCCCCTTGTTCAAACAGCCGGGCTTTGGCATCTGCCGTGGTCAGGCGCTCATCCTGAGTCTCGACAGGTAAGCGAAACTGGTTGTGCAGCCGGTTGGCAAACTTTTTAGCGCGGAAGGTCAGATCCTGATTCGTGCCATCCATATTTAATGGCAAACCAACAACCAGCAGATCGGGTTTCCACTGTTCGATATACGGGGCGATATCCTGCCAGTCGGGAATTCCGTCACGGGCTTTGACTGCCCCCAGACTGCTGGCGGTGCCCGTTATTTCCTGACCGACTGCCAGGCCGATGCTTCGGGTACCAAAATCAAAGCCTATGACCGTACGCTGGCCGGGTGCTGTTTTATCGTTATTACTCATGGTGTATTCTCAAGTGCATACAGACTGTCGCCAACAAATGTAAGGGCGACAGGCTATTAACTGGGGTGGTCTGTTTTAGGCGTGTCCCGCCTCGGTGCTCAGTTGCCCGGCATCGATACCGAGCATTTCGACTGCTTTTTCCCAGCGTTTTTCTGGGGGCGTATTAAAAATAATGGCCGGATCGGCTTCAATGATCAACCAGGAGTTTTCCAGGATCTCTTTTTCCAGCTGTCCCTGTTCCCACCCTGAATAACCCAGGGTAATGATAAAGGCATCCGGACAGTTATGTGAGGTCAGTGAGGCCAGCACATCTTTGGAAGTGGTGATCATCATGTCTGAACTGAGTTCCCGGCTAGACGCGTAACCGGGTTTGGGTGTGTGTAATACAAAGCCGCGGTCAGTATGTACTGGTCCACCGGCAAACACAGACTGGCTTGCCGCGTTACTGGATTTATCGTTATCAATTTCTATCTGATCAAGCAGTTCACCCACAGTCACGTTAATGGGGTGATTGACGACCAGGCCCATTGCGCCTTCTTCGTTGTGCTCACAAATATAGGTGACTGTGTGCTTAAAGAAGGGATCTTGCAAATTTGGCATAGCGACCAAAAAATGATTTGCGAGTGATTGCATAGCGAGACCCCCTTTTAATTACCCTTTAGTATGGTCGAGTTTTGCTGCAATGGCATCAAAAAACTTATCCATAATCGAAATATCATACGCCGCCTCAATTTCTTTAACACAGGTTGGCGCTGTGACATTAATCTCGGTGAGCTTGTCACCAATGATGTCCAGACCGACAAAAATCAGCCCTTTTTCTTTCAGGACAGGGGCAACCGCTTCTGCAATTTTTCGGTCGCTATCGCTGATAGGGCGCGCTTCGCCACGACCGCCTGCGGCGAGGTTGCCACGTGTTTCGCCCCCTTGTGGGATGCGGGCAAGACAGTAGGGCATGACTTCTCCGTCGACCACCAGGACGCGTTTGTCGCCGTCTTTAATGGCTGGCACGTAATTTTGCGCCATCGCAAAGCGACTGCCATGTTCGGTGAGGGTTTCACAGATCACGCCTATGTTCGGGTCATCCTGACGTACCCGGAAAATTGAGGCGCCACCCATGCCATCCAGCGGCTTAAGAATGATATCTCCGTGCTTGGTCAAAAACTCACGGATCTGAGACGCAGAGCGTGTCACTAAGGTATCTGGCGTATGCTCGCTGAACCAGGCGGTAAACAGCTTTTCATTGGCGTCGCGCAGACTTTGCGGTTTGTTGATCACCAATGTACCGGCTTGTTCAGCGCGCTCCAGCATGTAGGTCGCGTAAATGTATTCGGTATCAAACGGGGGATCTTTGCGCATTAAAATTACGTCCAGATCGCTCAGTGCGATATCATCTTTGTCTGCCAGTTCATACCAGTGCTGTTCATCGTCAAACACGGTAGCCTTCGCGGCGGTTGCCCGGGCTTCACCCTGATACAAATACAGATCCTGCATTTCCATGTAGTAAAGCTCATAACCACGTGCCTGTGCTGCCAGCATCATGGCGAAGCCAGTATCTTTTTTGATATTAAAGCCACTGATTGGATCTGAGATGATCCCGAGTTTCGCTGCCATTGGGGTTACCTTATGTAAAGTTAATCAATTCAACTGCTAAGTGTCTGATTAGGATATAAGGGCGAAACTGACTTTTTAAAGGGCCAGGTCGCCGAACTCAAGCTGTAATGCGCTGAGTACGGTCAGCGCTGCGGTTTCTGTGCGCAATACGCGCGGGCCGAGGCGAATATCGATGAAGCCTTGCTGGGCTGTGGCAGCCATTTCTTCGTCGGTAAAGCCGCCTTCAGGACCAACTAGGAAACGGATACCATGCTCAGGGGCAGGCAGGGTTTTAATGGAGTGTTCGGCTCTGGGGTGCAGTGTCAGCTTTAAAGCGTCACTCGCCTGTGCCAGCCAGTCATCAATTGAAATCGGCGGATGAATGGTGGTTATGGTATTTCGTCCAGACTGTTCCGCGGCTGCGATGGCGATTTTCTGCCATTGCTGATGTTTCTTTGCCAACCGTTCGCCACTGAGTTTAACACCGCAGCGGGTAGTGAATAAGGGGGTGATCTCAGTGATCCCCAACTCCACTGATTTCTGAATGGTAAAGTCCATTTTGTCGCCGCGAGAAATGCCCTGACCGAGATGAATGGACAGTGGTGACTCAACGTGCTTATCAATGAATTGCTCAGGCATTACCCGAACTTTCTTTTTACTGACTTCGCTGATGGTTGCCAGATACTCGCCGCCCTGGCCATTGAACAAGCTGAGTTTGTCACCTTCACCCATACGCAGTACACGGGCAACGTGCCCGGCGGCATCATCGCCAAGGTCAATTGCTTCGCCAATAACAAGGTCGGAAGGCTGGTAAATATGAGGTATGCGCATGGTGGACTATTCCGCTGTTAAATAGCCGTAATGGTAAGGGGTTATGTACAGTGAGTCCAGCACCTATTCGGCTTTGTCCGTGTGATGTTGGCTGAAGTCGAGCACGGAATCCTGGGTCGTCGCAGAGACGGTTGAGTGGCAGGTCAGGTGGTTGTTGTTAAAGGGATCACGAAGTGGATGATAGACGTATCCCCGGTCGCTTTGTTCAACCGTAATACGCTGACGGTGGAGCGAGTTAAAGATAAAACGCTGAGTCTCGTCTGCCAGATGATAGTCGAGTGCATAAATTAACACCCCTTTCACTTTGTGATGCTCATGCAGATAGGACGCCAGTTCCGAAACGCTGATTTCATTCGCAAAGTCACAGTAGCAATAGTCTTTGACTTGCTCCTGAAACATCATTTTCAGCATTTGCTTGGTATTGTCACCGGCAATCAGCAGCTCACTGGGCGCATCAGGATGTTGCGCCTTGAGGTGTGCCGCAAACTCTCTGCTGAATTCCCAGTTGCTGTCGACCAGCAAGAAGTTTTCTAGGTTTAAACGCACTAACAAGCCTGGTTACATTGAGAACATGTTAATAAGTAAATAGCCTATTGCGCAGAAAACAGCAAACTCCAGACAGGCAATACCGATATTATCCTGATGGTCGACTTCCAGCCCAATGTCCACTCTGGGCAACGCCAGCTGCAATAACAAATGGCTGATACCGTATAGTAACAGCCACATTACGCCACAGTGCATGACAATTACAAAGAGGTTTTCGACCACTTTGGCACCATGATAAGGGGCACTGTGCAGACCCGCATAAATGGCCAATGCCAGGCCAATGCTCTTACCCGCGTAGCGGATCCCAATCGAGGTGTTAGCCAGATTGAAATTTTGCTGTAAGGATGCGCCCTGATTGTAGCGGGCAAAGCGCCATTCACGGATTTTACTGTCCAACGCGCACATTAACTGCACCACCAAAAAGCTGAGGGTGACCACCAGTAAGTTACCAAAGCCCTGAGGGTGGATCCAATGATACAGTCCGAGCACCAAAATGGTGTTGCCGACCAGCATGCCGGAGTCGACTACCGCAGCACAGACGTTCTGTTTTAGGATTGCCTGTTCCTCGTTGAAGCGATGGAGGATCCACTTGCGATGAATGTGCTGGCCAAAATAAATAAACACCAGGATCAGCAGCAGAATAATGCCGCTGCGCAATGATTCGGCCTGCAACACCATCATGCCGGTGTCATTGAAAACGTAAGCACAGCAGATCACCAGTACGGCCAGGTGTGTGGCATAGCTGATCCCCAATGCAAAGTTGTCTCGCTTGGCCAGTTCATCTTCCAGCATTTGTCTGGCGCTGAACTGCACGTACAAACGCAGCGCAATGGTGAACAGGCAAATAACAATAAAACTGACTAAGATGGCGAAAAAGTTGATATTGGCTAAAGACAAATAACTCATGCTAAGTGTATGGTGATGGCAATTAAGTTTACTATAACACCGCTTTTTGCAATTGCACTGGAGATTTTTCTATGGATTTCGGTGGCTTGCCCCAGGCTCTTGGGGAGCTGGCAGAGGAACGCTGTCAGGCACTGTTTGCCCAACACACAAGCAACCCAGCCGTGCTCAGGCTACTTGGATTGAGTGATTTTGCGTATCGTATATTGCAGCGTCATCCAGACTGGATTGAGTGGTTGCTGGATCACGAACAAATGCAACAAAGAGCTTGCCCGGCACCACTCACGGAACCGCTCGCGGAACTGGATGAAGCCAGCTGCTTCAGGCAACTGCGTGAATACCGTCAGCGCTACTGGCTTAAGCTGATGTGGCTTGACCTGGTGGAGGGGAATTCAATCGCTGACAGTATTGCCTACCAGTCACGGCTCAGTGAAACGCTGATCGATTGGGCAAACCGTTGGGCACAAGCCAGTGTTGCCAAAAGCAATGGTCAGGTGTGCGATGAACATCAAACGCCTGTGCCTATGCTGGTGTTGGGGATGGGTAAGTTGGGTGGTGGTGAACTGAATTTTTCTTCGGATATTGATCTGATTTTTACCTATCCGCTTGCCAAATCGACTGAAGGTGGACGCCGCAGTATTGAGGCACAGGTGTTTTATACAAAAGTGGCGCAAAAACTCATTGCTGCGCTCGATCAATGTACCGCCGATGGGCAGGTGTTTCGTGTTGATATGCGCCTGCGGCCTTTTGGCGACAGTGGCCCTTTGGTTATGAGCTTTGCTGCCATGGAAGATTACTATCAGGATCAGGGTAGGGAGTGGGAGCGCTATGCGATGCTCAAGGCGCGTCTGCTTGGTGAAGAAAACCCGTACTGGGATGAATTTAAAACCCTGATCCGCCCCTTTGTGTTTCGTCGTTATATTGACTTCTCGGTGATTGAGTCCTTGCGCAAGATGAAGCACATGATTGCTCAGGAGGTTCGGCGCAAAGGGCTGACGAATAACATTAAGCTCGGCGCGGGCGGGATCCGCGAAGTGGAGTTTATTGTTCAGGCGTTGCAAATGATCCGCGGAGGCCGTGAACCGGAGTTGCAAACCCCATCATTATTGTCGGCGTTAGATCAACTTCAGCAGTTGTCTTTGATCCCCCCGGAAGTCGGTAAAGTGTTGTCCCAGCAATATTTGTTACTGCGGCGCACAGAACAATATTTACAGGCGTTTGATGACTGTCAGACACAGACTCTGCCGGATGATGAGCTAGGTCAGCAGCGTTTGGCGGTACTGATGGAGTGCACTCAGTATAGCGACGTATTGGCTATGCTCGAGCAGGCCCAGGTTGCGGTACGGGCTGAGTTTACTCAGGTTATAGGGGAAGAGCCTGAGCTTGGCGAGGCGCTGGCACCGGAATATGTCTCTGCCTGGGAGCAACGCGATATCAGCTATCTGGAATCGCCGTTACCAGAGGCTGTCAGTGCAGCCTGGCAGCAGTCCCTGGAGCAATTTCACCTCGGATTGAGTAAAACGCAAATGGGCACGCGCGGCAGAGATGTGCTGGATAAACTGATGCCGGCTTTGCTCAGCGAAATAACCCGAGCCCCGGTGGCTGAAATACTCGACAGGGTGTTGCAGGTGATCCTGAAAATCGCTTCGCGCACGGCTTACCTGGAATTACTGTTTGAAAATCGTGGGGCATTACAGCAATTGATTAAGCTATGTGCGCACAGTGTCTGGATAGCTGAGCAGGTAGCACGCTATCCTATCTTGCTCGATGAGTTGATCGATCCGGCGGTATTGTACCGGCCGCTGCCGCTGAGCGCCTATTATAGTGAAGTTCAGCAGTACTTTTTACGTATCGACAGTGAAGATCTTGAATTACAAATGGAAGCGCTGCGTCAGTTTAAGCAAACTCAGGCATTACGGATTGCCGCTGCAGATGCCACTGGGGTGCTGGATATCATGAAAGTCAGCGATCACCTGACTGCACTGTCCGAAGCCATTATCGCCAAAGCGGTGGATATCGCCTGGCAACAAATGGTGAGTCGTTATGGGGTACCCGAAGGGGCTGATGCAGAGCACAAAGGTTTTGCCGTGGTGGCCTATGGTAAAGCGGGTGGGCTGGAGCTGGGATACAACTCAGATCTCGATCTGGTGTTTGTGCATAATCGCGATGGTAACAGTGTCACCACCGGGGACAAATCGATTTCATCACGTCAGTTTTATTTGAAACTGGCGCAGCGCTTAATGCACCTGTTCAATACCCGTACTAATTCCGGCATTTTGTATGAACTTGACACCCGCTTGAGACCGGAAGGGAACTCGGGCCTGCTGGCGATTAACATTGAGAGTTTTTATCAATATCAGCAGGAGCAAGCCTGGACCTGGGAGCATCAAGCGCTGGTACGCTCGCGTATGGTGCTGGGCGAGCCCGAACTGGTCACGTGGTTTAATGAGATCCGCCATGAGATACTGTGTCAGCATCGCGATACCAGCACACTGAGCAAAGACATTGTTGAGATGCGCGAAAAGATGCGCGGGCATCTGGACAAGAGCACTGAGGTGGAGTTTGATTTAAAGCAAGGGGTTGGCGGGATGACGGACATCGAGTTTATTGCGCAGTACCTGGTGCTCAACTACGCGCATGCCCATCCGGAACTGGCACGATTCCCCGATAATATTCGGATCTTTGAAATGGCCTATCATGCCGGAGTGATTGACAATGCCACCCAGTCGGCCCTGACTGAGGCATATTGTGAGTTCCGCGATCGTTATCACCTGCATAGCCTTAACGCAGGCGGTCGCAGTGTGGCCATGCATGAGGTGGCTGAGTGGGTCGATACAGTGAAGGTCGCCTGGCAGCGCCTGTTGGGTTAATCGTAGCCGGAGAAGAGACTTTTCTCCGGCCAGAAAGCTTATTTGGTTAACCGACGGCAGTTTTCACGCACAAAGCGAGAGGGCTTTTGGGTGATGATGGCGGCGCGCTGGCGGTGACAAAAGAAAGTGAATACTTCAAACTCAAAATCATCGTTAATGGCGGTGCCGACCTGGTACAGGGTCGAAACAAAGTTGGTATCGACACGGAAATTGTGTTTCACCACATAATCTTTGTCCAGGTACCAGAACAGCTCGATGTCTTCTTGTTTGGCATAGTTGGTCAGCACGCTACGCAGGGTATCGCCACTATCAAAGCGACGCGGTTGGATCTCTCCGGTCCAACGCTGTGGTGCTGGTTTGACTACCAGGCCACGCTGCGCAATTGCATCATCCAATGGGTAAGTCGGTTTGCCCAAGTCCAGTACGTATTTTTCACGCTCTGTATTGCGCTCATTAAAATTGCGTTTAAACCCTTCGTAAAACTGGGTAAATCCGCGTGCGGCGGCATTGGTAGTGTCACGAAATTCCATTGACGGGACATTGCCATACAAAAAGTAAAAGGCGGCCCACACCAACAACACGCCTAACGATAGGTGTTTGGCCCAGAACCACAGATTTGATAAGCGTTTTGAACGTTTTTTAGCCATACTGTCACGACACACTTTATGCTAACGGTTACTCATAATACGATGGCGCATTTTCATTCGGACGTGTTTTAAAGCGTCGGTGTAGCCACATGTATTGTTCCGGGGCCTCACTAATGGCCTGCTCCATACGCTGATTGACTCGAGTGACGTCGGTAAGCGGGTCGTCACTTGGGAAGTCAGTTAGCGCAGGTTGGATTTCTATGTGGTATTTACCCTGCTCATCACGAACGCCATGTAAGCTTAATGTCTCACAATTTTTGCTTCCTGCAAAGAGCAGTGTTCCTGTTGTAGAGGCAGCGTCGGGCACGGCAAAGAAAGGCGCAAATTCGCAGCGATTGCGACCATAGTCTTGATCAGGCAGGTAGTAGCACATTTTTTTGTTTTTCAGCGCCTGTAATAAACCTTTGACATCGCGCTTGCCAATCAGGTACTCATTGGAGCGCAAGCGACCTTTGGTCATAAAGTACTCCATCAGTGGATTGTTGTGTGGGCGGTAAAAACCGATCCCCGGCTGTGCAATACCCAGCACTCTGCCCAGCATTTCCAGGTGTAGCATATGTGGGACTAGCAACAGAACACCTTTGCCATTGGCTTGTGCTTGCTCAACGTGTTCTATTCCCTTTATTGAGCCGACGACCCGATTTAGTCGCCATTGGGGCCACCACCAGGCCATGGAGGTTTCGAAGGTAGCGATACCCGTGTTTTCCATATTTTTCAGTACCATATCAGCACGCTGTTGCGCATCCATAGTAGGAAAACATAAGCGTAAATTGACATCCGCAATACGGCGACGCTTTTTTAACAGGCGGTGCACCAGGCGACCGAGCATTTTTCCCAGCCACAACTGAATACCTTGCGGTAGCCAGGACAGAGCATACAGAAAAAACACACTCAGCCAGGTTGGCCAGAATTTTGGGGCTAAAAATGCCAGCTTAAAGGTGGGGTTGTTAACCAAAGGTGCACTCTCTTTCAAACTTCAAACGGTTAGTTTAGCGATATCGGCTGAACAGCTCAAGAGAGTGATGATGAGCGCGGACCTGATGCGACCTATTTGGCAGGGTAAATCGCAGACAGAAAAAAACCGGCTTGCACCGGTTTTTTGCTCGAGCGAAATTTGGGTTAGCCTGCGACTAAGCCTTTGTTGATGGCCTCTAAATCGCTGCGATTCAGTGTACCAGCCGCTTGTTTCAGCTTCAGTGTTGATAACACATACTGATAACGCAAGTTAGCCAGATTACGCTTAGCGCTATATAGGTTACGGGTGCTTACCAGTACATCAACAATAGTACGAGTACCTACTTCAAAGCCCGCTTCTGTCGCCTGCAATGCACTTTCTGCTGAGACAACCGCTTGCTCTAGTGCGCGATAGGTTGCTACGTCAGACATCACCTGGTTATATGAGGTGATCACCGAGCGTGTAACGTTACGCATAGAGGCTTCCAGATCTTCACTGGCTGCTACGTACAGGGCGCGTGCCTGATCGGTTGCTGCGACTGTTTTGCCACCCGAATAGATGGGCACATTGAAACTCAGGCCGATGCTGGTGCCATCAGTACGAGGTGACAGTTCAGCGCCTTCCGTGTTACCCAAAGAGTCAGAATACGACGCTTGTAAACTCAGCGTTGGATAGTGGCCTGCTTGCGCCAGGTCGATTTGATCCTGTGCAATATCTAGCGCCGATTTAGCGACCTGTAATGACAGGTTTTGTTCTTTAGCTAAGGTAATGAAGTCGTTGGACTGTCTGTTTGGCTTCACGGTAGAAAAGCTGTCAGTATTTAGCTTATCCAGTTTGGCATGGTACTTACCTGTGATGGTACGCAGGGTTTCGCGAGCCGTTTCAACGGTGTTTTGAGCAACAATTTCGTTGGCCACAGATTGGTCGAACTGAGCCTGAGCTTCATGTACGTCTGTGATGGCGGTCAGACCTACTTCATAGCGTTGCTTGGTTTGCTCTAGCTGACGCTCGATGGCGCGTTTTTCAGCCTGTACAAATTCCAGGTTGTCCAGTGCACTCAGTACATCAAAGTAGCCTTGCGCAACACGCACAATCAGGTCTTGTTGCTGCTGCTCGTAGCTGGTCAGCGCCTGCATCGCCTGTTTCTCGGCAATGGTCAGATTCTGCCAAGTGGCCATACTAAAAATAGTCTGGTTCAGAGTGATACTACGCGTGATTGAATCACTCCAAGTATCCACTACGGTGTAGCCTGATGCATCGTTTTGACCGGGTAATGTAGACTCACCATCGTTATCGGTGTAGCTCATTGAAAAACCCAATGAAGGCAACAGATCGCCTAACGCGGAATCTTGGGCATATTTTTGTGCGTCGGCTTGGGCCTTAGCTTTTAATACCGTTGGATCGTTAGCGGTGGCAATTTCGTACACTTGCAACAGATCTTCTGCCTGTGAAGCTGTGCTGGACAGGGCGCAGGCAACACCGATAAACAGAGATAGAATGCTTTTTTTCATTGTTTGCTCAGTCCTTAGACAATTTTTCGTTGTCGGCATGTTACCTTGTTTTAGTCAATTCCCATATAAGGAAAATAGTAAATCGGTCAGAACAAGTGTAACAGAATATAATACTGTGCCACCTGAGACTTCTGGCAGGTAACGAGCAGTAAAATAAGATAAAATTCGAGAATACCTATGATGGGGGTTCAGGGTTAAAAATTAAACCCCGATCAAGAAAAAAATGAGATGAAACATGAAACCAATTGCACAATTTAATCATCAGGACGTCGCATTAGAAGCGCCTAAGCGGTGTTATGACGAATTCTTTAAAATTGACCTGTATAGCTTTAAACATGCGTTATTTGCCGGTGGTCAGTCCCAGACTATCCACCGTGAGATACTAGAGCGCGGTCATGCCGTGGCGGTGTTGCCTTATGACCCTGTGACGGATCAGGTATTACTTATCGAGCAGATCCGCATTGGAGCACTGGCAACCAAAGACTCTCCATGGCTACTCGAATGCATTGCAGGTATGGCTGAGGGCAGTCTGGATTATGAAGGGGTGGTGCGCAAAGAAGCGATGGAAGAAGCTGGACTTGAGTTAGATGAGCTGCATTACATGACATCTTACCTGTCCAGTCCGGGCGGCACGACGGAGCGTTTGTATTTGTACCTAGCTAAGGCTGATCTGAGCCAGGCGGGGGGCATTTATGGTTTACCAGAAGAAGGGGAAGACATCAAAGTGCATGTGATACCCTTTAGCGATGCCATGGCGAGACTGGAAAGTGAGGAAATTGATAACGCTGCCACTGTGATTAGTCTACAATGGTTGGCGTTACACAAACCCAAGATGTTGGCGCAGTGGCAATCTCAGCCGGTATAAAGTGAGGTCGTTTGATCAGCGGTTATGCAAAAAGAATACATCCAGTCTTTACCGAAATACATTACCCTGTGTGAGCGCAATTATTTGCGGGCACTGAAACTGCTGCCTGAAGAAACCGTCGGAAATAGTCGGGAGTTGCACCTTGGGGCCGCAAGTTATCAGATCCGCATTGATGGTATTGCTCGCTATACCACGGATATTGCGGTGGTTCAGAAACAACAGATCAGCGCCCATCTGGATGATTTTGTGTTGTCTGTGCGCCTTTACCACGATGCCAAAGTGGCAGAGGTGATCCATCACGATTTTCACCAGCGCATTAAGCCATCTTATCGCTACCCTAATCCGGACATGCATCATAAAGATGAAAAATACCAGCTCAATGCGTTTTTAGCGGACTGGCTGATGGCGTGTCTCGAAAGTGGCCGGATACCACTCAACTGGGATGTCAATAATGGCTTGGTTTGAACAACGTCATCAGTTTTATGGGGCAGAGTTACGTCTGGCACATATCACAGACAGCCACCTGTTTGGCAGCCGCGATGGATGCTATTTTGAAGTCAATACGGCGAAACATTTCATCAGGGTGCTCAATGCTTTGGCGCAGGAGCAACTGGATGGAGTGGTATTTGGCGGTGACTTAACTCAGGACCACAGTGCGGCCTCGTATGCATTATTCGCTGAGTTGGTGGCGCAATCGGCGCTTGAATGTCCGTTGTTTTGGGTACCGGGGAATCACGATGATCTGACTTTGCTGACACAGATCAGTGAAGGGCAGATCAGTGCTGCCAAGCTTTTACAATGCGAACTGGGTGATATTATGTTGCTCAATAGCAAGGGGCCAACGCCTGCAGGCTGGTGTGAGGCTGAACACCTGACGGAGTTGCAGCGACAATTAAGTGACGGTGATCACGCTGTTTTGACCTTTTGTCATCATCACCCACTGCCGATTGACGGTTATCTTGACAAGCACATGCTGGAAAATGGGCCTCAACTGCTGAATACGTTGGTCAACAGCCAACGCGTTGAGGCGCTTATTCATGGTCATGTACATAATGCGTATAGCCAGTCGTTTCGTTCTTTACCTGTCTACGCCACGCCGGCGACTTCTATCCAGTTCGCTAAGCATACAAGTGACTGGCAGCAGCACAACACTGGCCCTGCTTACCGCCTAGTTCACTGGACAGCACAGGGGTTGCATACTGAGGTCAAATGGCTCACAAACTAATTTATATTCATGGCTTTAATAGCTCAGAGCAGTCCTTCAAAGCGCAGCAGTTAAGGCTGTGGCTTGCGCAGCAAGCGTTTCCCTGTCGCTATCTGACGCCGCGTTTGCACTACGATCCGGCGGTTGCTATTGTGCAGCTTGAGCAATTAATAGATGCAGACACCGCGCTGATCGGTAGCTCCCTGGGCGGGTATTACGCCACCTATCTGGCGCAGCAGCACGGTTTGCGCGCTGTGGTTGTGAACCCGGCGGTAAGACCATTTGAATTGTTGCATGATTATCTCGGTCCTCAGTATAATCCTTACCAACAACAGCATTACACGCTGACGCACCAGCATGTTGAAACTTTGCGTCAGCTCTACGTTGAGTCTCTGCACTCACCAGAAAATATTTTATTGCTACAACAAAGCGGCGATGAAGTGTTACCCTATCAAGAGGCGGTGAACTACTTCAGCGCCAGCCCCGGCCACATTGAATTTGGCGGGGACCATAGTTTTATGGGTTTTGAGCGTTACTTTGAGACCCTAGTCAGGTTTCTTAACATCACCAATACAAGCGAAGAAAATCAGATCCAATTATGAGTCAGCAGAATTATAATGCCGAAGCCATTGAGGTGTTGAATGGCCTGGAGCCGGTGAAACGCCGACCTGGCATGTATACCGACACCACACGACCGAACCACCTGGGTCAGGAAGTGATAGACAACAGTGTCGATGAAGCCCTGGCCGGTCATGCCAGTAAGATCGATGTGATCTTGCATGAAGATAACTCGCTGCAGGTGATCGACGATGGCCGCGGCATGCCCGTGGATATCCACCCTGAAGAAGGGATCCCGGGGGTCGAGCTGATCCTGACCAAACTGCACGCTGGTGGTAAATTCTCTAATAAAAACTATCAATTTTCCGGGGGTCTGCACGGGGTAGGTATCTCGGTAGTGAATGCCTTATCGACCCGGGTTGAGATCACGGTTAAGCGCGATGCTCAGGTGTATCAGATGGCCTTTGAGCACGGCGATAAAGTCGAAGACTTAGAAGTCACAGGCACGGTTGGTAAACGCAATACCGGCACCTCAGTCCAGTTTTGGCCTGACGCCAGCTATTTTGATTCTGCTAACTTTTCGCTCAGCAAGCTCAATTATCTGCTGAAAGCCAAAGCGGTATTGTGTCCTGGCCTGCGTATTCGCTTTATCAATAAACAAACCAAAGAAACGCAGGAGTGGTGCTACGAGTCGGGTCTGGAAGATTACTTAAAAGACAGTGCGAAAGGGTATGAGACCTTGCCGCAAAGCCCGTTTGTGGGCAGTTTCAGCGGTTCAACCGAAGGGGTTGACTGGGCATTACACTGGTTGCCTGAGGGCGGCGAGTCCATTACCGAAAGCTATGTGAACCTGATCCCAACTGCGCAAGGTGGGACACACGTCAACGGCCTGCGTCAGGGCCTGCTGGAAGCCATGCGTGAGTTTTGTGAATTCCGCAACCTGTTACCACGCGGCGTGAAATTGACTCCAGACGATGTGTGGGACAAGTGCAGCTATGTATTATCGGTGAAAATGCAGGATCCGCAATTTGCCGGTCAAACCAAAGAAAAACTATCATCACGCTCTTGCGCTACGTTTGTTTCGGGCATTGTAAAAGATGCCTTCAGTCTGTGGCTAAATGAGCACACAGACACCGCCGAAGCCCTGGCGGAGTTGTGTATCAGCAATGCGCAGAAACGTATGCGAGCAGCTAAAAAAGTGGTGCGTAAAAAGGTCACCAGTGGCCCGGCATTACCCGGTAAATTGACCGACTGTTCTGGCTCAGAAACCGAGCGCTCTGAGCTGTTTCTGGTGGAAGGGGACTCGGCGGGCGGTTCAGCCAAACAAGCGCGCGATCGTGAGTTTCAGGCCATCATGCCGTTGCGGGGGAAAATCCTGAATACCTGGGAAGTCGATTCCGGGCAGATCTTGGCCTCGCAGGAAGTTCATGACATCTCAGTGGCCTTGGGTATTGACCCGGACTCTGAAGACCTGTCAGCGCTGCGCTATGGCAAAGTCTGTATTCTGGCCGATGCTGACTCCGACGGACTCCATATTGCTACTTTGCTGTGTGCCTTGTTTGTTAAGCACTTTCCGGAGCTGGTACGTCGTGGTCATGTGTATGTGGCCATGCCACCGCTGTTCCGTATCGATGTCGGTAAAGAGGTGTTCTATGCGCTGGACGAAGATGAAAAGCGCGGCATATTAGACCGCATTGAGGCAGAGAAGAAGCGCGGTAAAGTCAATGTACAGCGCTTTAAAGGATTGGGTGAAATGAACCCGATGCAGCTGCGTGAAACCACTATGGATCCAAATACCCGCCGTCTGGTGCAACTGACCCTGGATGAGCCAGAAGAAACGCTCGAAGTGATGGACATGCTACTGGCGAAGAAGCGTGCCGGCGACAGAAAGAGCTGGCTGGAACAACATGGTGATAAAGCAGAAGTTTAAGCTTGCTGCCAAGAATTGAATTCGGATGATTACGCCAACGCGATAACTCGTGTGCGGTACAACAAACAATAAGGTGTATCATGACAGATCCGCAAACCCTGTCCTTGCAGGGGATTGAACAACTGGCGATGGGCCGCTTCACAGAAGACGCCTATCTCAATTACTCCATGTATGTGATCATGGACCGGGCTTTGCCGCATATTGGCGACGGTCTGAAGCCAGTACAAAGGCGTATTGTGTATGCCATGAGTGAGCTGGGCCTGTCGGCCGCGGCTAAGTATAAAAAATCAGCCCGTACTGTGGGTGATGTGTTGGGTAAATACCACCCACACGGTGACAGCGCCTGTTACGAAGCCATGGTGTTGATGGCGCAGCCGTTTTCTTACCGTTACCCGCTGATCGATGGCCAGGGTAACTGGGGTGCTGCTGACGACCCTAAGTCATTTGCAGCAATGCGTTACACCGAAGCGCGTTTGTCAAAATTCTCAGAAGTCTTATTGAAAGAACTGGGTCAGGGCACCGTTGACTGGATCCCTAACTTTGACGGCACGATGAATGAGCCTATGGTGCTGCCAGCTCGGCTGCCACATATTCTGCTCAATGGCGTTACCGGCATTGCAGTAGGCATGGCTACCGACATTCCACCGCATAACGTACGCGAGCTGGCTGAAGCCTGCTGTACTTTGCTGGATAAGCCAAAAACGACTCTGGAAGAAGTACTGGAGATGGTCCAGGCGCCAGATTATCCGACCGAAGCTGAAATCATCACACCGAAAGCGGAGATCCAGAAGATTTACACCACCGGACGTGGTTCCATCAAAATGCGTGCGGTGTATGAAGAAGATCAGGGCGAAGTGGTGATCACTGCGCTACCGCATCAGGTGTCTGGTGGCAAAGTGCTGGAGCAGATTGCTGCACAGATGACTGCCAAAAAGCTGCCTATGGTCGCCGATCTGCGCGATGAATCAGACCATGAAAACCCCACCCGTATTGTGGTGGTACCGCGTTCAAATCGCGTCAAAGTTGAGCCGCTGATGGCGCACCTGTTTGCCACCACAGATCTGGAAAAGAACTACCGGGTTAACCTCAACATGATTGGCCTGGATGGTCGTCCTCAGGTCAAAGATTTGCGCACTATCCTGGCCGAGTGGCTGGTGTTCCGTCGTGATACGGTGCGTCGTCGCTTGCAGCATCGCCTCGATAAGGTGCTGGCACGCTTGCATATTCTTGAAGGTTTAATGATTGCCTTTTTGAATATCGACGAAGTGATTGAGATCATTCGTACTGAAGACAAGCCAAAAGAAGAGTTAATGAACCGCTTTGGGCTGTCGGACAAACAGGCTGAAGCCATTTTAGACTTAAAGCTGCGTCACTTGGCGAAGCTTGAAGAAATGAAGATCCGCGGCGAGCAGGATGAACTGAGTGCTGAACGTGACAAGCTGGAGCAGACACTGGGCTCAGAGCGCAGAATGTCGACGTTGCTGAAAAAAGAAATTCGTGAAGCCGCCGAGTTGTACGGCGATGAGCGTCGTTCACCAGTTGTTGAGCGCCTTGAAGCTAAAGCTCTAAGTGAGAAAGATCTGATCCCGTCGGAATCAGTCACTGTGGTGCTGTCTGAAAAAGGCTGGGCCCGGGTTGCTAAAGGTCACGACATTGATGCTGAAGGGCTTAATTATCGCGCCGGGGACAGCTATAAAGCGTCTGCGAAAGGCCGTAGTAATCAGCCTGCGGTATTCCTCGACAGCTCCGGCCGGGCATTTGCTACCGATGCACATAGCCTACCATCCGCTCGTAGCCAGGGGGAGCCGATGACAGGTCGCTTTAATCTGGCTGCGGGGACTAATTTTGAACATGTAGTGATGGGAGAAGAGCAGTCGCTCTACCTGATGGCGACTGATGGGGGTTATGGTTTTATTGCTGAGTTTAACGACCTGGTCAGTAAAAACAAAAACGGTAAGGCCCTGGTCAGCATCCCTAAAGGGGCAGAGCTGATGGCACCCATCACCGTAGGCGATGTGGCTACCGATCGTTGTATGGCGATCTCTAACGAAGGCCGGATGTTGATCTTCCCATTGCGCGACCTGCCCAAGTTGGCCAAAGGTAAAGGCAATAAGATCATCTCTATCCCGAGCGCCAAAGTGCAGGCCCGTGAGGAGTTTGTGAAAGTGCTGGCAGCAATACCTGATGGCTGTGCCGTGACCTTACATGCTGGTAAGCGAAAACTTACGCTTAAACCTGGCGATCTGGAGCACTACTATGGTGAACGAGGTCGTCGCGGTAATAAGTTGCCCAGAGGCTTGCAACGGGTCGATGGGTTTGAAATTGAATTCAATGGCCAGGATGCCACAGACTCGCAAGACAACGAGCTGTCATCAGACGAATCTTAATCTATTAGCAGGCATAATGCTTATTATGCCTGCTTGCTCCCTCCTTACTCACACTCGCTGACATTTACCTCATCACCCGATTTAGGTTCTATCTTCACATACCTAGGTATTTCAAAGTCGTTGTCTTTTATTATTTTTTGTTCGAAAGACTCAATTTAAGTGTTTGATTAAAATAGCTGTATGTTCAAAAATATTGCTGTGAACAGGACACAGTAAGGCGATTATGCAGAGGTTAAAGGCTCCACTAAAATTGGTATGTCTGACCATGGCGGGCACTGTTTTGGCTGGGTGTAGCTACTTTTGGGATCATGATATCGAGCTAAAGGGCTGTTTTCCTGCGCTTGAATACCGTATCTCAGCCGCAGATGAGCCCATTTACCGAGCATCATTCATTGATAGTCACAATTCACTGATTGCTGCAGGTTACGATTTCTATGTGGTCAATTATTATATGCCGTCATCTTATGCCGGAGAAAATGGGGAGTCACTGCGGCAAAAGGTGATACAGATGTCAGGCAACTACAACATGAATGGTGACATGGTTATATCTGTACCTAGCTGGGGTGAGAGGTATCTGGGTGGGAGTGCAATTGCCTTGAATTTCTCCATTGTCTATCAAGGAGAAAATGGCGTGTTTGATGCCTACACAATGGGAGGCAAGGGTATCGCATTACCGCAAGGGCTCAGTGCGCACTGCAAGGAGAGGATTGCCGATGCATGCGAAGGGCGGCTCTGCCGGTTTTTAAAATATCTGGATATAGAGCCGTCGCGCCAAACGTTCAGGGGCCAGGTTTCTTAATACTCAGTGAAACGCTAAATACCTGGTTGTTGTGTTGGGCATCAAAGCCCACATTAAATTTATCCATCAACGCGGTTACTAACTGCAGTCCCAGACCAAAGTTTTCATGAGTCGATGTTTCATCCGGCGTTTGCACCGTGGGATTGCAGAAACGGATCTGGGATGGGCTGATGCTAATCTGCCAGTATTTATCGGCCTCTGATGTTTGGCAATGATGGATCACATTGGTTAATAGATTCAATATAACCAGTTCTAAAACGGTCTCAGGGACTGGCAATTTGAGTGCATTGAGCGGATCCGGCTCATTAATTCGCATATTAATTTGATGCAGGGCTATCAGTGCCTGAGACTCCGATAGAACGGTGTCGAGTATATGGCGGACCTGTGTGGTATGTTGCTCTTCTGCATCTGATGTAAGCCACAGCAATGCACTACTGATCCGGTGCATTCTCGCAATGGCCTTGTCGAGACGATGATATGACTTTAGTGAGGCTATTTCGGGTGTTGAGGCACTGATCAGCTCCATCGAGTGCGACATCACTTGCAAGGGCGTTCTTATCTCATGGGCCATACCTTGATTAAAGGCAATTTGCTGCTGCAACAGGTGTGTTTTTTGTTCCAGTGCAGTCACTAATTTTTTTGCAATGATTTGAATATCTTGTTCTTCAATGTCGCACAGTGCGGCTTTGAACTCATTGATGTGCAAGTGCTCAGAAGCAATGGCATGGTGGATTTTGCTAAATGGCTGCAGTGCTTTTTCAGAGAGCTTATTAGAAAACCAGTAGGTCAGAAGTAATGTGGGCAGCAACATCAACAATAAAATTACCAAAATATCATCGATGGCGCGGGATATGATCCCCAACTCTGAGCTATTGAGGAGCAGGACGCCAAGATCGGTTTTCATAAAATGAAAATGCTGATTACCCTGGTTAAATTCTCCAAAGTGCGCGTCAAACTCAAAGTATTTAAGCTGCTCACTGTCAGACAGAGTGAAGGTATCGGTCTGTGTGACTAAGGTCATGTTAGCGGGTAATGATCCACCTTGCTGGATCACGTGATAGGTCTGCTTAAGTTGATCTTTAAAAACGGCATCTTCCAAAGCAAAGACAATAAACAGGGTCATACCTGAAAAGAGCAAGAACAGCGTTAATGCGAGCCATAAGCTGTGTTGCCTGACACGTGAGAGTAAGGTGGGTTGACTTGATGAATTAAACAACATGATTCCTGGCCAGGGTAAATTTGTATCCGACTCCTTTGATCGTCTCGATAAAATCTTGATCGAAGTGGGCTTTGAGTTGTTTTCTCAGTTTGTATATGTGTGCTCTGAGTGGGTCGCTGTCTGGCGTTTCATCTGGCCATAAATGGGCATGGAGCGTTTGTGTTTTTACCACGCCTGGAGCCTGAGAAATAAGCAATTTTAATATCTCATAACCGATATTATGTAGCTGCAGGCTTGTGTTCTGATAGGTGAGCAGTAATGTCTCCGGGTCGAGTGTCACATCGTCAAAGGTAATGACATCGGTTGGCGTTGTTGGTGGCATTGATTTCATTAATCCAACGTCGATCCGGGCAGTCAGCTCGGCAAAAGAGAAGGGTTTTTTTAAGTAATCCCAGGCACCACTGGCAAAGCCTTGCAGGATGTCTTGCTCGTGGCTACGAGAAGACATCATGATCACCGGGATTTTAGCTAAATGCTGGCCCAGTGCGTTGTCTGACAACTGACGGCAGACTTCGTAACCATTCACAAATGGTAAGTTGATATCTAACAAAACGAGTTGATAACGGTTTTGCTCCAGTAAAACGAGGGCTTGTTTACCTGTGTAGGCAAAGTCGAGTTCATGTCCTTTGGGTTCCAAGAACTCAGCAATGCCTTGTGCAATATCCATATCATCTTCAACTACCAGAATATGCGCCATGTTTAATTCACTTTATAACTCGGTATTAGCGTTTTGAGCACGCAAATGAGGTGCGTCAATAAGGGTATAAATGTGGGGGATTAACCACTTTTCGAGTGCCACCCAGCCATCTTCTACCTGCATCATCGCGACCACTTCAAGCTGAGATTTTGGGTCGCTCCAGAATATTGTACCGCCCATACCACCCCAAAAGAAGGTGCCTTCCTGACGAAGATCGTCGGTAGCTTCTTTAACTCCCACACCGTAACCAAAACCCACGCCTTTGTATACCCGTGGCATAAAGTGCGTGTCCAGCCCCTGCGTTTTCGAACTGAGCATAGTGTCAACCAAGTGCTCTGATAACAGGGTCTGGCCATTAAATTTCCCCTGATTCGAAAGCATAGAAACGAAGTTACTGTAATCTTGTGCAGTTGAGATAAGCCCGCCACCACCCGAAAGTAACACCGGTTTGTTTAAATAGTCGCTATCTGCACCTTCTTCGCTAAAGAGAATTTTGTCTTTGTTGAATACGTAGGCTTCTTCAAAGGTCGTCGCGTCATACTCATACATATCAACCAGCCGGTGCTCGCTGCCCTTTGGTACCGAGAAATGGGTGTCTTGCATGTTGAGTGGCTCAAAAAGATGACGTGTTAGATAGGTATCTAAAGGCAGGCCTGACACTTTTTCGATAATGGCACCTTGAATATCGCTGGCAATCGAATACTCAAAGCGTTCCCCCGGCGTAAACTTAAGGTCTATGCCAGACAGGTCATCAATCATCTCGTCCAGGGTATTGCCGCGGCTCAGTGGGTTAGCCAATAAGTAGCGAATATCAACCCAGCTTTTTAGCCCACCGCCATAACCAAATCCGGCGGTATGCGAGAGCAAGTGATGGATGGTGACCGTATGTGGTTGTCCATCAACTTCGAGCACATTCAGCTCAGGTAAAAATTTGCGAATATCATCCGTTAAAGCGATCTGACCTCTGTCTACTAACTGCAATAAAGCCACTGAAGTGATGGGTTTACTCATTGAAAAAATACGGAACAGCGCATCTTTTGTCATTGGTTTGGATTTCTTGACGTTTACTTTGCCGTACGCATTGTAATGTACCAGTTTATTTTGGTGTTTCACCATCAGCACTAAACCCGGTAAGTGGTGCTCTGCGAGTAAGTGCTCTATGTGTGTATCGAGCGTGTGTGAGGCCGTGTGCGCTGCGATTGGCGCCGTGGTTTTGGTAACTGTTACGTCAGACGCTGTCACCGTATGTGATGCCAGGCTGAATAGGGCCGCGGAGATCAATGTTGTCAGTGCGCCTTGTTTTGGCTTGATAGTCTTTGTACGCATGGTGTTTCCTTGAATTGGGTGGTTGTTAGCTGTTGAGTCACAGACTAAATCAACCCAGGTAAACTCAATGTAAAACGGCTAACGTCACTGCGAGAAAATCATACATTTGATTTGAGAGCCGCGTATGGGAAGGTAAGCCAGCGTTTGTTAAAGCTTATATGTTGATGAAAAACAAAGTATACAACTGAGTGGGGGCTTGAGAGATAAGGAGCTTTCTGGGTATATCCAGGCAACGCGCGGTAGTTATGGGTGGCACTGGCTTTTTCTTCGCGGATCAGGGCTATCAGGTTCAGTCCCTCGTGCATGCTCCTTGAAAGATGTGTATTTGAGCCCCGTCTGACCGTTGTTGATTTGAATATGTTTACTTTGCCGGTGTATCCATTAGCTCACTTAACCCTGTTTTAAGGTGTGATAGGAGCGCAGTGACTTTTTTCTGCGGGTATTTACGACCTGAGTAAAATGCATATAACACCAGATCTTCCGGCTCATGGTCTAACGTGAGCTCCACTAAAGTGCCTGCCTCCAGCTCTGCCTGGCACATATGTCGCGGTAAAATGGCAAAGCCCAGTCCCTGGACTGCGGCAGCTTTGGCCATGTGGCCACTATTCACTTTATAACTGGATTGCACATGCAATGTTCTATTGTGTTTGAATCGCCACGGGGTGCCCTGTAGCGCGGTCAGGCTGGTAATACAGGGCACTTTACTGAGTGTATCCAGCGAGTGCACATGTGCATGACGGTGCAGCAGCTCAGGTGCACCCACAACACAGCTAGGCAGATGCAGAAGGGCTTGCGCTACCCAGCCCGAGTCTTCCAGTGTGCCCCGGCCAAAGCGCACCACCAAATCTAATCCCTCCAGCATGCCTTCAGTGGGGTTTAATTGTGTATCACAACTGAGTTGTATATCGGGGTGTTGGTGGCAGAAATTGGCAATAAGCGTTGCCAGTACAGGCAAGTCTGGCATGACCAGATTGAGGTGGCCAGACAACGCGTCATGGTGCTGAGACACCTCTGTCAGTGCATCATCCATTGTGTGAATGAGCGGCTTAAGTGTCAGATAAAGTTGTTTGCCTGCCGCTGTCGGGCGCATTTTTCGCGTTGTTCGCTCCAGCAGCCGGGTGTTTAAGTGTTGCTCCAGCTGGGCCACATGGCGGCTGATATTGGATGTGGGCAGCTGGCGATGTTGTGCAGCCTGCTTAAAGCTTAACTTTTCATAGACTGCCGCAAAGCTCAATAGCCACTGAATATCAGTCCTTTCGATCATTTACTATCTCATAAAATGGGATTTATAAAGCCATTTTATCATATTTATCCCATTTAGCTGCTTTGTCACACTGCACTCAAGATATTGAATGGAGTGAATAATGCAGAAAAAGCGAATTGCGATTATAGGGGCTGGCGTTGCTGGTATGGCACTGGCTCTGCTGGCAAGCAAACAAGGGCATGAAGTGCAGGTGTACGAGCGTGCAGCCGCGCACAGGGTGATGGGAGCTGGTGTCACGTTGTGGCCCAACGCGATGTTTGTGTTAGAGCAAATGGAGTTAGCATCGGACATCATTCGAGCCGGTGGAACACCCGAGTTTGTGTGTCAGTATGACCGCAGAGGCAACCGGCAAAATGCGCTGGATATTGATGAGCTAAATCGGCTCAGTGGTCACGCGACCGTGACCATATTGCGCCGTGATTTGATCCGCGTACTGGGTGACGCACTAAGCGCGCAGGGGGTATCTATTGCATTTACAACCACAGTGACTGAGCAGGATATAGATAAGCTCAGGCAGACATATGATTTAGTCGTTGGTGCTGATGGGAGAATGCATTCGGTGGCGCGTGAGGCGCTATTTACTTCGCCAGTGTCACCGTGCTATCAGGGATTTATCAATGTGATAGGGATCAGTCGGCTTGAACCTGGCTCCTTACCAAACAGTATTGGCGACTTCCGTTATCCTGGTGAACGTTTCGGCATTGTGCCCGTAAAGCCTCAAACGTGTTATTGGGCAGGGGCGTGGCGCACACCGCTCGATAAAAGTTGTAGTCAGCGCGACTGGCTGTGCGAGTTAAAGCAGCGATTTGGCGGATGGACTGAAGCGGTTCAATCTGTTTTGAGGCATGCTGAGCCGGGATCTGTCAGGGCTATTTTTGTGCATGATTTAGATCCACTTCCATACTGGCATAAAGACAATGTCGTTGTAATAGGTGATGCGGCGCACGCTGCATTACCGACTTCAGGGCAAGGGGCGTGTCAGGCACTGGAAGATGCCTGGTTGTTGAGCTGCCTGATGTCACAGCAGCACGATCTCAGCGTGGTACTCGGCAGGTTTTATCAGCTGCGGATTGAAAAAGTGACAATGGCCCAGAACGCTGGTCGGCAATTAGCGCAGCAGCTGTTTTCCGGACACCGTGAGGAATCGACTGCGCCGTCAGGCGTATCTCTTGCCCAGCTGAGCCAGTTATGGATGCAGGGGCTGAATGCATAGCATGGGGAATTGAATAGGCCTGCTGGTGTTGTAAGAGGGGGCTATCTTAAAGATGGTTATTCTGGCGGGTCACCGGGCACTTCTTTACGCTTACGCTGCTCTTGTTTCGCCTTTGCCACATTTTTAAATACGGGCGGTGGAATAGGAAACAAAGACAGCAATGGAAAGATTGCCATCACCAGATAAGCGGCTTTGGGCATCCCTTTGGCCCATTTCACTATCCTGATCAGACACCAGAGGCTGAGCACACTCATTGTGAGAATCAGCCCTGCTTTTAGTATTATCTGTATCAGGGTCAGGTTGTCGTTGTTCATCAGCGTTATTCCTTTTGCTTAATTAATCTTCTTAATAGGTACGCGCTGACTAAAAATCAAGCGGCTTGTATTGTACTGAGATTGTTCAGAAAATCTGATTATGGTGTTTTTATGGCACTAAATTAATCCATTGTTCTTATTTTTTTGTTGATTTTTTGTGTTTTGACGCGCATCATGGCCTCAGATTGCAAAGATAATAATGGAAGCACTCACTCCTAATGGAATAGGAAATCGCATCATACAGCGGAGGTAGATGTGTCATTACTTTGTGTTGTATTAGCCTGAATTTGGATGAACCGAACGAGTTTATTACCATGCTAAAAACATCACTTTCTTTGATTGCCCTGGTGGCGTCTTCTGTTTCTTACGCGAACACTTGTAGTGGCCAGCTATATGGCATTAATGCGGGTCGTGGCGATGTGGGGATTTTATTTGGTCTGAACGAACAAGATAACAGTGCCTATGCACAAACGCTGGCGGAATTTAGTGCCTCAGCATTGGCTTATGACCCGGCCAGCAAACGCATGTATTATGTGTCAGCGCCCAGACCGTTTGAATATCAGGTTGACGTGAGTCACCTTAACCTCAGTGCAGAGCAGTTAACGCACCTTCCAATAGAGGGCAAGCGCTTTAAATATTTGCGCCTGGCATACTATGATTTTGCTACCGATACGCACACGCTGGTGGGCAGAACCTCTCAGGTGCTGAGTATGGTGTATGATCCCGAGCGCGATGCGCTGCTGGGCACCGATTTTAAAAAGCTCTATGAAATAAATAAAAACACGGGTGAAGCGACAGAGCTGGGTGCACTGGGCTCGCTCAAAGGCAAGTTTCGTGGCGACTTAGTGATCCAAAATGGCAACTGGTATTTGATCACCAGTCGCAGTGTTTATCAGATAGATAAAACCACCTTCGCGGCCACTAAACTGGCGAACCATAGCCTGACCGCAGCCACAGGGGCTGCGTTAAATCAGGCCGGTGAAGTGGTTGTCAGCCGTACCTTGATCAACGATTATGGGCATGTGAATCGCTCCAAGCTATACAAACTCAACCCTCAGTCGGGTAACACCTGTTTACTGGCTACGGTGCCCGTGCGGCTCAACGATTTGGCAGTCAATACCGATCAGGCTGTGGCCTGTTACACCACACCCAGTTGTGAAACTGATCCTGAACCGACCTTCACGGTCGAAGCAATCACGGATACGGTATCGGAAGGGGGGCAGCTCGAATATCAAGTAGCTTTAAGTAATGCCTATTATCAGGATGTGACGCTCGACGTCAGTGTGCTGGATGACACTACCTCTGCCGGCGATTACACCTCGCCATCTGCCAGCGTCACGATTGCTGCGGGCGAAACCAGTGCGACCATTAATATTGCCACCCTGGATGATGCCAACCATGAAGACAGCGAGGCGCTGACCTTAGTGGTTGAGGGGGCAACATACACCAGTGGTTCCGCGTCTGTGTCGGGCACCATAGAAGACAACGACCCGGCTTGTACGCCGGATAACTACACCCGTATTCATTATCAGTTTGTCAGCGAAAGCGCAGGCTACAATAATGACTGGGGTATCCGGGTGAATGGTAGCTATGTGAAATTGCTGGACGAATACGGTGGCGCAGGCAGTTATGATGTCATTGAAGGGGCCAGTTATGACTATGTGTTATCCATTAATGGCAATTCTAACCAGCTGACCACCAATTATCGTGTTTATGGAGATAAGCAGTACTGGGAAGATCAAAACGACCGCGACTATAACGACTTTATAGTGAAGGTTTGGACATCCAGTATTCAAAAAGGCTGTGACTGATAAGCTCAGGACTGCTTAGGGCAGTCCTGACAATCTTGAAAGGGGGTTATTCTCCTTGTATAAAAGCCCTATACTCCGAGCCCAGGTGCCGTAGCAATTGCTCACGTCGCACCTCGGTGTCATTGCCTTTCAAATAGCCTTTGATGGCATATCTTAGCGTCATAGGCTCTTTATCTTCCGGCCCGAGTATGTAATTTGCTAATGTTTCGTCACTTTGCGTGTAGCCCAGTGCAGCCAGGTTTGCAATACCATCCATAGCCGCGGCGCGAATACTCAATTCACGAGATTCGTAGGAAGGACCATGACTGTGATCAGAAGAGATTTTTGGTGCAAATGTGTAGTCTGGTTTGGAGATCGCAATCTCATATAGTTTGTCATTAGCCAGTGGGCTGTTCAGTTCACTTAATATATGCACCGCAGACCAGCGCCGCATCTGACCTTCAACTGTAAGTGCAGTATCATCATAGATTTTGAACAGTTCAGGCACAACGAGATGGGCGTTTTTGCGCAGGGTCTCCAGAGATTTAGCATACTGTTGATTTGCGTCTTCTCCCATACCAAATAAGTTGTTGAAGTGGGCCTCAATCATTTGCTCTAGTTGAACGCTGCTGTAATTTATTGCACTGAGTTGAGACTGAGGATTCAAGTCTTCTGCTTCAGTAACAAGCTCGGCAGGGATCAGGCTGAACAGATCGAACGGGTAATGTTGAATATGTACCCCTGCTTCTACCTGGATGCTTTTGGCTCTGAACTGACCGACCTGTAGCTTATTATCAGGCAAGGTTGTCAGAGTGAGGTTGGCATCTGGTGAAAACCACACGCCGTCAAAGGTGTGAGAGAGCTTGATGTCAGTTGAACCCAGATAAATGACTGCCAGTGCGCCATGCGTGCGATTATCGATAACTGGCAGAGTCTCCAGGTCGCCATGAACGTAAAGTACGGTGTTGTTTGTGTTTTCAGGGTTGCTTTCTATTACAATTTTAGAGTTTTCACCTGCGTTGAGTGACATCAGGTGAAAAGCTCCGGGCGTTATATGCCAGCTGGAATTCGGCTTAATAGTCACATTTTGATAGCTGCCGGGTTTGCTGACCGGTTTCGCATTTTGCTTAGCGCCCGTTGCTGTCACATGGACATTGCTTTTCGGTGTGTTAATTTGCCAGTTTAATTCTTCAATGCTCATGTCCAGTGCTGCAAGTTGTCGCAGGTTTTCAGGGGAAGTCGGCAGCGGACTATTATAGTGCCTGGCATAGAACTGGGTGTTGCTCGGTGGTTTATGTGAAAAGCGCATTTCTTTAAATGCCAGTGCATGTTGCATGGCATGGCCTTCACCCGTTATATCGAGAGTTTCAAAGCTAACGACGGATCCCGGAACTTGGCGAATATTGCCCGATACCAGGTGTTCAATTGCACTCAACTGCAATGTGTTGGACAGTTCGATAGATCTTGATGCAGTCAGCGGGACATGCTTTAACGCCATGGCATTTAATTTGAACAGCGCCACCGAGCAAGTAATATTCGCCTCTGTTACTTCGCACGTTAAAGGTTTAAGTAAATCTTCAGCGGCGGTTTTACTGCTAGCGGTTGCGCAAAATGGCAGGCCTAATGCTGTGACCACAAACAGAAAATAGGAGTACTTCATACGATACCTTTTAAAGCCCCTTTGCAGGGGCTGAATGTTAAAACGAGCGTTATTTAGGGCCTGTCGCGACACAGATCCATGGAGGAGGTCCCATATTATGTGGATTGTGACGGCATTCAACTTTAGTTGGTTGTTTACCATATTTATTCACAAAGCCAGATGTTGCTTGTGAGCGCACCGTTGATTCTACCCCGCCTGCTGCGGTGAAGGTTACTGTGTTTGATGGCTCTATAGGACGACTTAAACCAGATGCCGTTGATTTATTGATGATTTCAGCATCTTTGTCTGCATGATACGATGGCGGTGTAACGAAGCGGCGATTGATTGTGTAGTTTGCCTGTTGCTCAGCACTGGCCCGCATTGCCGGGGTTGCATCGTTAGCATTGACCGCAAACCACCATAACCATAAAGCTTCATAAGTATTTGAGCCGTTATAGCTCCAGTTGGGGTCACAGCTTGAGCCGCTGCACGCACCGCCGGCGCTACCATGTGATTTGTCCATATGCCTGGCTTCGTGTACAAGTGTTGCAGCTCGTCCAATCACATCCTGATCGTACAGGCCTGGGCGGCTGATGCTCATTTCTGAACGTTTTACCCATTCCCAGCTGTAGAACTTTTTCTTCCACTTAAATCTGGCAAAGACACTCTCGTCACAAATTGAATGGGTGTTGTGAACGTCTTTTTGTGATTCGTGATAGGCCCAGCCTAAAATTGAGTTGTCACCTGATTTATCAGCGTTGTCCAGTAACCAGATACTGTTGAACAATCGCCCTTTCGGTGACGTGTAATCACACGCACTGCCGGCAAAGCTACTTTCATTGACTGCAAAATTTGAGCGATAAGTTGATTGCTTGTTGCTGTCACAAAATTTTCGACCAATTGCGGCTTCGAACCGGGCGTCCGTATCGCTTTTACTGTGTGAGCGGCCACACATTTCATAGCTGTCACTGCCAAAAGAGAGCGTTGCAACTTGTGCGGTAGCAGTACAATACCAGGGGAGTGGATAATTAGTTGAGCGGCAACTGGTGCGCACGTTGGACAGTGGGTTACCATTTGCTTGTCGCTCAAGTGCAGAAATTGCAGCGATTTTGCCTTGTTCTTGAGTGTGGCCATAGGAGCCGGAAGAAATTGTTTTAGCAGCGTTTGCGGCAAATGGGGCCACCGTAATTGCCGCTACCAGTAGGGTATGTTTCATTCATTTTCCTTATTGATTTTGTAGTGTCACAGAGAACCTGATTAGGGTACATTGTGTGGAATTTAAACACAATGTATTAATTCCAAAATTACATTAGTTTTATTCATGTATCTAAATGTAATAACTTGACGGCAATGCCATAAAGAAGTCGTGGTCTTGCCGTTCAGTCTGGATAGCACCGATTTGGCAGGTGGACACCCAAAATAGCGAATCAAACAGGGTAAAGTGGTTTGAAGTTGTCAGGACAAGGTCTGGTATACCTAGATGTCGACATCGTCAATGAGCAGTAATAGGTCTGTATCACCTATGTCTTCGTCCAGTTGAGAAAACAGAGTTGTAACTTGTCCTCTGTGATGAGTCTGGTGGTTAAAAAAGTGCATCAGCAGGCTACTTAGAGGTTTGCTGAAGCCGATACCTTTAGTATTGCGGTAAGTCAGGATGGTACCCAAATCGGACTCCTGCAGCTCATCAATAAAACACAAAATTTGTTTGTCGAGCCATTGACGATGTCTAGTCAGGTGCGAGAGGTCTTGAAAAAGGCACTGGGCCAGGCTGGTGGGATTGGGCTGTTCCAATATGGATTGCAGAGCGCTAGAGCCCGCCTGGTTTGAAGCAAACCGTTTTAGCCAGATAATGTCTGCCACTACAAGGTGGTTTAATGTGCCAAATATTGAGCCGAAAAAAGCGCCTCGCTCTTGTTTTAATGCCTCTTCGCTCAGGCGCGTAGCTGCCTGATAAATTTTTTGATTCATCCATTGGTTATAGTCGGCCAGCAGTCTGAACTGGGTTAGTTGGCTCATGAGTGTTTCCTTCAGTATATTTGCATAGAGTTATAAACCCGGTAAGTGGGGAAAACAAGCCTTTCTCAGATTCATCATCCTGTAAAAAAACTGCGCTAGCGCAAGCAATTTTTTTTCGACTCAGCTAAAATACTCGGTTATACGTTATTCTCAGCCGTGCTGATTGCTGTGGTGTCTGTAGCGGCACTTTAAAAACACAGGTTTGCGCGGTGTTCTTTGCTCAATGACACGGGGTTTGTATGTCTGACAAGTGCTATATCACGGCGCAACAATTACTTGAAGATTCATTTCGACTGGCCGCTCAGGTTTATGAAGATGGATTTCGTCCTGACTTTATTATCGGCATTTGGCGCGGTGGCGCGCCTATCGGGATTGCTGTTCAGGAATATTATGATTACAAAGGCATAGAAACCGATCATATCGCCGTGCGTACCTCGTCTTACTATGGCATTGGCAAGCAGTCGAAAGAGATCAAGGTACACGGCTTACACTATATTGTTGAAAACGCTAATGCGGGTGACTCGTTGCTGATTGTGGATGATGTATTTGACTCGGGCCGCAGTATTTATGCGCTACGTGAAAAGCTCGAAGAGCTGATGCGTCTGAACCTGCCAAAAGACATTCGTGTCGCCTGTCCATATTACAAGCCGACCAATAAAAAAGTTCCTATGACGCCGGATTACTTTATTCACGAGTCGGACGAATGGCTGGTGTTCCCGCACGAATTATCAGGTTTAACGCCGGATGAGCTGATCGCTGGTAAATCAGATTTGGCCAATATCAAAGAGCTGTTTACCAAGTAAGCCGGGCCAACTGGTATCAAGAAAAAGCCGCACAGACACTGCTCTGTGCGGCTTTTTTGTGGCCACAGATCTGTTACACTCGCGCTATTGTGCTTTTTGAGATGATGACCGTTTTTATGACAACAGCCTCGCCCGATTATCAGGCTATTTTGCAACACGTTGCACAGCAGGTTCAGCCCTTGTCCCACCAGGGAAAGGTCGCTGATTATATTCCTGCGCTGGCTGAGCAGCCACTGGGGCAATTTGCCATTGCACTGCACACTGCCGACGGACAGACCTTCAGTGCCGGCCACTGTGATAGCCGTTTTACCATTCAATCTGTCTCTAAGGTCATGACCTTGACGCTGGCGTTACAGCGTTATGGAGATGAGTTGTGGCAGCGGGTGGGTAAAGAGCCGTCGGGCACCGCATTTAACTCCCTCACTCAGCTTGAGTTTGAAAATGGCACTCCCCGTAATCCCTTTATTAATGCCGGAGCCATTGTTACCTGTGATGCCTTGTTCAGCCGCCTGAGTGCGCCTATCCACACTATGCTGGAAAGTTACCGTAGTCATACAGCGAATCCAAAAGTGGCTATTAATAAGTTGGTAGCGCAATCCGAGTATGATCATCGTTATCGCAATGCCGCCATGGCCTATCTGATGAAGTCATTTGGTAACTTTGATAACCAGGTTGAAGAGGTACTGTGGTCGTACTTTAATTTTTGCGCCATTGAACTCAATGTATGCGAACTAGCACGGGCACTTTCTTATCTTTCAACGGGTGGGGTATGTCAGCAAAGTGGTCAGCAGGTGCTAAGTGCACGTCAAACCCAGCAGCTTAATTCTTTGCTGTTTACCAGTGGTTTGTATGATGCTGCCGGGGACTTTGCCTATCGGGTGGGGATGCCGGGTAAGTCCGGGGTGTCAGGCACCATCATTGCCGTCGCTCCGGGTCGATTTACCGTGGCGGTATGGTCGCCGGGGCTGGATAAAGTAGGTAACTCTGTTGCGGGTATTGCGGCGCTTGAGTTACTGGCTGAAAAGCTTGGCACCGCTTTATTTTAGGTGACAGTGAGATACAAAAAACGGGAGCCATGGCTCCCGTTTTTGCTTACTGATCCCAGTAAGTTTGTTCGAGCGAGTCTTCGCGCTCTGGCAGGCCACGCGACAGGCGTGGTGAGTGCTGTACTAATACCTCATAGCTGGCACGGTTAGCATACTTACTGATCTGTGCCAGTGAAGAATAGGTAATGGCATGCTGTTCGTGTTTGGCTGAGTTTGGCACGTTGAGTTTGTGGTATACGTTCGCTGACAGGTCGTGTAAGACTGCCGCCAATGCACAGTCTCCGGCTCCATTGGTATTTTTAATGGTATCCGGGCCACCCATGTAAGGAGCGGTGTGGCTGTATGCCTTGATTGGCTGTTTACACGCGCTACGACGCATTGCCCGTGAGAATTCATACTGGTTGAATTCTGGAATAGCGCCAGGCAGCAGCGGGTACTCGGTTTCGCGCTTTTTCTCATCATCCACATAACCGGCCATAAACAGGCCCTTAGGCCCGGCTGTACAGATCACTAAGTCAACCCAGTCCAGCGCTTTGTCAGCGGCCAGCAACGGATCGTCAAAACCGGTGATGGCTTCGCCTTCTTCCTCATTCATGGCCAGAATATCGACGTGTTTCTCTACGAATTCAGCCCACCAGGTCGGGTCTTGCTCAATCAGGAATTTAGTACCCAGCGTTAATACCACGGGCACACCGGCATCGTTGGCATATTTCACTGCCTGCATGGTGGCCTGGGTCATGGTTTCTTCGCCTGAAGTACGCATCAGATAAGCGCTGATCACCAATGCTGAGGCGTGTTCAATCAATGACTTGTCAATGGACTCAGGTTTTAGGTGGTTCATCATGCCGGCACTGATGGCGAAGGTCCGCTCACCACTGTCGTCAATCAGTGTAAAGCAACGGCCGATGGGACCCGGGACGGGTTGCAGGTAATCGAGATCGACCCGGCTGGAGGTGTTGCACAAAAACTTATACGCATAACTGCCGATTTGAATGTTTTCGCTCATGACACCCAGTAACACCGAGCGGCTATCAGCCAGCACCGAGTAGTTGTGCATGGTATTGCCAATGGTGCCGCCAGCAAATTCATAGTCAATCATGTCATCACGTTTCAGGCGATCGTAAAGCGCATTGGTGACATCATTGTCTATCACTTGAGACATACCGCGTTGCAACCCAAACTCATCTAGAAAGGCCTGATCGACCTTAGCTTCGATGTCTACTACGATTTGGTCTATACCACAAATGTAGTTGCGTTTAAGTCGATCAACGACATGTAACTGGTTAATTATAGGGTCTTTATCTTCGACTGGAAAATAATGTTTATGTCTTCTGCGGCCCGGAAATTTCATGTTTTACCCGTGTGTGTTGAGCTCGTCAAATAAAAAAAGCGGCGAATTATAGCTTAAATTGATGTCATTGAGCCATGGCAATTTGCTAATTTTAGCAATATAACTGTCACAGTGCGCAGTTCGCGACAATACGCTAGAATATCCCCCATTTTGTACCCAGGAGCATTTAGGTGGACGAACAACAGCAAGATCTGTATTGGATGCAGCGTGCATTGGAGTATGCTGACAAGGCCGAACAGGAAGATGAGATCCCGGTTGGCGCCGTTGTGGTAAGAGATGGTGAGCTGGTTGGCGCGGGCTGGAACCGCTCCATTTGTTGCCATGATCCTTCGGCCCATGCGGAAATGCTGGCGATCCGGGATGCCGGTCAGCGCATCGAAAATTATCGCCTGGTAGATTGCACTCTATATGTCACGCTGGAGCCGTGTCCTATGTGTGCTGGTTTGCTGGTACATAGCCGGATTAAACGGGTGGTGTTTGGTGCGTCGGATGCGAAAACAGGGGCCGCAGGGTCAATCATGAATTTGTTGCAGGAACCAAAACTGAATCACCAGGTCGAGGTGAGCGGCGGGGTATTAGCCGAGCAATGTGGCGAGAAGTTATCAGCATTTTTTCGGCGTCGGCGCAAAGAGATCAAGGCGCAGAAAAAAGCCAGGCAAGCGGGGTCAAACGACCAAGCAGCTCAGGATTGAGCCGCTCTTTCGTCTGCCGCTATCTGGATCAGTGCATAGATGCGGCGGCGTAATAATATCTTACGGTTGATGTTGCGTAACATAATACGGCGACGATTTGGATTCGTGTTGCGCGTGTTACGTTTAAACTGATGAGTTCGACGTCTTCTTAGCATCGTAACCTCCATTTTTAGTGAGAGAACAACTACGCGCGACAGCTATAGCGTATTCGTGTGTCAACTTGATGACATACTCTGAATAGCGTACCGGATACTTACCAGAGCGCCTAGTCGATCATTGGGCTGGTTGCTCTGAGTCTGTATTGACTTGAAGGGCCCCATTTTCGTCCAACCAGATCAGGGCGTCGTAGTACCGGCGAATATTATCTACATAGGTCACTGCCACATCGCCGCGCGCATATCCATATTTTGTCTCTCGATAGTAGCGCTTTTTAGTCAGCAGTGGTAGTCGTTTTTTCACCTCTGCCCAGCTAGTTGGATTGCCCCCCTGACGCATCGTGAGTTTGCGTGCATCATTCACGTGACCCCACCCAACGTTATACGCTGCAAGCGCAAACCAGGTTCTGTCTGGTGCACCGATCTGTTTGGGGATGCGATTAATGAGTTTACGTAAGTAGCGGGCGCCACCGCGAATATTTTGTTCTGGTTTGAGTCTGTGCGTTACGCCAACTTGTTTGGCTGTGCGCTGTGTGAGCATCATGATCCCGCGTACACCGGTGGGCGATTTGGCTCTGGGATTCCACATCGATTCCTGATAGCTCAGTGCGGCGAGTAAGCGCCAGTCCAGCTGGTGCTGCTCAGCGTATTGCATAAACCAGTCCTGATATTTAGGCAGCGTGGTTTTACTCGCTTCAACAAAAGCCAGAGTGTTGACGTAATTAAAGCGCCTGACATGGCCAAAGTACTTCTCCTCGAGCGCGGCCAGTTGCTGAGATTGTTGCATCTTGGCAAAAAATGGCGGCAGCAGTGCGTATAAAGAGTCGTCTTTTTCGTTGCGCAGCACCCAGGAAACCGGATCGGCCTGAGTGACGGAAAATGCAATGCTGACATTGGGGTGGTAACGTCGGAACAGGGCTAGCGAGTGCGAGTCGACAACTGTGTATTGTATGTCACCGTCGATGATCCCCTGCAATAGCTCTTCCTGATCCCGGTCATCGACTTCATGCCAGCTAAGCTCAGGGTACTGCTTTTGTGCCGCTTGCAAAGAGATCACATGATGGCTGTCCGCTAAAACGGTGACAGGCCCAGTTAACTGGGCAAAGTTGCGTGGTCGGGTATTGCCTTGTTTAAAGACCAATTTTTGGCTTATCTCCCGATAGCTGGGGCCAAAACGAAAATGGACAGCACGCTGAGGGTGGTAGCTAAGTCCCGCCGCAGCCATATCCAGATCGCCACTTTGCAGGCGTTCGAACAGTTTTTTCAGGCTGAAAAAAGGCACCATTTGCAACTCAACGCCGAGCTCATTGGCAAACTGCTCAGCCAGTTCGTACTCAAACCCCTGTTCACCACCAATGCCTTGATAAAAGGTCGCGGGTCCCACCAGGGTGCCAATGCGGATCACTTCCTGCGCTTTGATCTGTTGTAATTGAGTGGCGGGCATTTTTTCACAGCTGCTCATTAGCAATAAACAGCACAGTACCAGCACAAAGGAAAGCAAACGCATAAGTGACTTTTGGCTCCTTGGTCAAATGAGAGTGACAGACCGCTCCATGCTCGCAATTAACGGCGCTTTTGTGAAGGGGCTTTTTTTCGATAATTGCTAAATTTGAGTTAAATAAGGAGGGCAAATCGACTATAATAGCGGCCCAAAATATCGTTCAATCCTTAACCCCGGATGAAAATACCTATGTTGATCCTACGTGGTGCACCTGCACTTTCTGATTTCAAAGTTCAAAAAATCCTTAAAAGCTGTAACGATGCGCAATTACCAGTGACTGGTGTGTATGCTGAGTTCATGCATTTTGCTGATCTGACAGCGGAACTTTCTGAGTCTGAACTGGACAAGCTGAGCAAGCTTTTAAAGTACGGCCCGACCATTGCCGAACATGCGCCTGAAGGAACCCTGATTTTAGTCACACCGCGAATTGGTACGATTTCGCCTTGGGCATCGAAAGCCACTGACATCGCCAATAATTGTGGCTTGGATAAAGTACACCGCGTTGAGCGTGGTATTGCTTACTATGTCGAGGGCGCACTGAGTGCAGAGCAGATCGATGAGGTAGCGAAACTTTTACATGATCGCATGACAGAGTCAGTACACAGTTCACTGGAAGATGCCGGTCAGTTATTCCGCGTTGAAGAGCCTCGCCCAATGTCTTCAGTTGACATTCTTGGCGGTGGCCGTGAAGCACTTGCTACTGCAAACGTTGAACAAGGCTTTGCTCTGGCGGATGACGAAATTGATTACCTGGTAGAGAATTTCCAAAAACTAGGGCGTAACCCGAACGACATCGAGCTGTTCATGTTCGCACAGGCGAACTCTGAGCACTGTCGTCATAAAATTTTCAACGCCGATTGGACAATCGACGGTGAACAGCAGCCTAAGTCGCTGTTCAAAATGATCAAAAATACATACGAAACGCACCCTGAAAATGTACTGTCTGCGTATAAAGATAACGCTGCGGTAATGAAAGGATCAAAAGCGGGTCGTTTCTTCCCAAATAAAGACGGTGAGTACAGCTACAATCAGGAAAACATTGAAATCCTGATGAAGGTTGAAACCCACAACCACCCAACCGCGATTGCCCCTTTCTCTGGTGCATCAACGGGCTCTGGTGGTGAAATTCGCGACGAAGGTGCGACAGGCCGTGGTTCTAAGCCAAAAGCGGGCCTGGTCGGTTTTACGGTATCTAACTTGCGAATCCCTGGCTTCGAGCAGCCGTGGGAAAGCAACTTCGGCAAACCTGGTCGCATTGTTAATGCACTCGATATCATGATCGATGGTCCTCTGGGTGGCGCGGCGTTCAATAACGAATTTGGTCGCCCTAATCTGCTTGGTTACTTCCGTACTTACGAAGAAAAAGTGAACAGCCACAACGGTGAAGAAGTGCGTGGTTACCACAAGCCAATCATGCTGGCAGGGGGTCTGGGTAACATCCGTACTGAGCACGTACAAAAAGGTGAAATCCCTGTCGGTGCTAAGCTAGTTGCACTGGGCGGCCCTGCGATGAACATCGGTCTGGGTGGTGGTGCTGCATCATCAATGGCATCTGGCCAGTCAAATGAAGACCTGGATTTTGCGTCTGTACAGCGTGAAAACCCAGAAATGGAACGTCGTTGTCAGGAAGTGATCGACAAATGTTGGCAGCTGGGTGACGAAAACCCTATCGCGTTTATCCACGATGTGGGCGCAGGTGGTCTTTCTAATGCATTCCCTGAGCTGGTAGATGACGGTGGTCGTGGTGGTAAATTCCAGCTACGTAACATCCCGAACGATGAGCCAGGCATGGCACCACACGAGATCTGGTGTAACGAATCTCAAGAACGTTATGTACTGGCCGTAGCTGCTGAAGACTTTGACCGCTTTGAAGCCATCTGTCAGCGTGAACGTGCACAATACGCAGTTATCGGTGAGGCAACGGAAGAGCGTCACTTAACTGTTGCGGATAGTCATTTCGACAATAATCCAGTAGACCTGCCGCTTGAAGTACTACTTGGCAAAGCACCTAAGATGCACCGTGACGTAGAGTCGAAAAAAGTCGAAGGTGAAGCCCTTAACACTGACAGCATCGATGTAGAAGAAGCGGCTAAGCGTTTACTTCGTCTACCTACTATCGCTGAGAAAACATTCCTTATCACGATTGGTGACCGTACGGTGACAGGTCTGGTAGCACGTGACCAAATGGTTGGCCCCTGGCAGGTACCAGTAGCAAACTGTGCTGTGACAGCAGCTGCGTTTGACACTTACCACGGTGAAGCAATGTCAATGGGTGAACGCACACCTGCGGCACTTCTGAACTACGGTGCTTCTGCACGTTTGGCAGTAGCTGAAGCGCTCACAAATATTGCTGGCGCAAACATTGGTGGCCTTGAGAATATTAAGCTATCTGCAAACTGGATGGCAGCAGCAGGTCACCCAGGTGAAGACGCAGGTCTTTACGAAGCGGTTAAAGCCGTAGGTGAAGAGCTATGTCCGGCGCTGGGTCTAACTATTCCGGTTGGTAAAGACTCAATGTCGATGAAAACCACCTGGCAAGATGAGGGTGAAGACAAAGCGGTAACAGCACCACTTTCTCTGATCATCACTGCGTTTGGCCGTGTTGAAGACATTCGTAAAACGGTAACGCCTCAGCTTCGTACTGATAAAGGCGAATCAAGCCTGATCTTAGTTGATTTAGGTGCAGGTCAAAACCGACTGGGTGCATCAAGCCTTGCACAGGTTTACAAGCAGCTTGGTGATAAGACGCCTGACGTAGATAGCCCTGAGCTATTAAAAGGCTTCTACAACGCGATGCAAGCTCTTGTAGCGGATGAGAAGCTACTGGCTTACCACGACCGTTCAGACGGTGGTCTATTCACAACCGTTGCTGAAATGGCATTCGCAGGTCGCACCGGTGTCACGGTAAACCTTGATAGCTTAGTTGGTTCTGACATCGAAGTACTTTACAACGAAGAGCTGGGTGCCGTTATTCAGGTTCGTAACGATGACCTGGCTGCGGTTGAAGCAATTCTTGCTGACAATGGCCTTGCAACAATCAGCCACACTATCGGTGCACTAAACACGGAAGACAAAGTAATCTTCAACCGTGGCGGTGAAGCAGTACTGGCAAATACACGTACTGAACTACGTACTATTTGGGCTGAAACCACATATAAGATGCAGGCACTTCGTGACAACCCAGAGTGCGCTAAACAAGAGTTCGATGCCAAGTTTGACGAAAAAGACCCAGGTCTGAACGTGAAACTAAGCTTTGATTTAAATGAAGACGTTGCTGCACCTTACATTGCAACAGGTGCTAAGCCTAAGATGGCTATCTTGCGTGAGCAAGGCGTTAACTCACACGTTGAAATGGCCGCCGCATTTAACCGTGCAGGTTTTGCAGCAGTAGACGTACACATGAGTGACATCCTTGAAGGTCGCTTAACACTAGAAGAGTTTAAAGGCCTTGTAGCATGTGGTGGTTTCTCTTACGGTGACGTACTGGGTGCGGGTGAAGGCTGGGCTAAGTCAATTCTATTCAATGACATGGCACGCGATCAGTTCCAAACCTTCTTTGAACGTCAAGACACGTTCAGTTTAGGTGTGTGTAACGGTTGTCAGATGTTATCAACTCTGAAAGAGCTTATCCCAGGTACTGAGCACTGGCCACGTTTTGTAACCAACAAGTCAGAGCGTTTTGAAGCACGTTTCAGCCTTGTAGAAGTTCAAGAAAGCCCGTCGGTATTCTTCCAGGGCATGGCTGGTTCTCGTATGCCAATCGCAGTCTCACACGGTGAAGGCCATGCTGAGTTTGCCAACGACGCAGCAGTAAAAGCGGCGCTTGAGTCTGGCACAGTAGCCGTTCAGTACGTGGATAACTTTGGTAAGCCGACTACGCAATACCCGAACAACCCGAATGGTTCACCAGAGGGTATTACCGGTATTACATCAACAGATGGTCGTGCAACAGTTATGATGCCACACCCAGAGCGTGTATTCCGTGCCGTAGCGAACTCTTGGCACCCGGATGAGTGGAAAGAGGACAGCCCTTGGATGCGCATGTTCCGTAACGCACGTAAGAACGTTGGGTAAAACACGACCGAAACAACGTTTCGCAGCGTGTTTTACGCGAGTCATGGATGACGAGCCGGGCCGTAGCTTCAGGACGAATTAATCTGCAGTGCTCTCGTGACCGAAACAACGTTTCGCAGCGTGTTTTACGCGAGTCATGGATGGCGAGCCGGGCCGCCGCTTCAGGACGAATTAGTCTGCACTGCTTCAACTAGCTTAAAAGAAAAGGGTCACTTCGGTGGCCTTTTTTATTGCTTGAAGAAAGCGAACTCTTGGCAGCGATACCCACGACCGAAACAACGTTTCGCAGCGTGTTTTACGTGAGTCATGGATGGCGAGCCGGGCCGCAGCTTCAGGACGAATTAGTCTGCAGTGCTTCAACTAACTTAAAAGAAAAAGGTCACTTCGGTGGCCTTTTTTGTTGTCTGTTACATCACCATGTTCATGGTTTGGTATTATTCATCCCGTATACTTTCTCTCCTCAAGTTTTCTATGTAAATACCGATACAATGGTTGAATTAGAGGTACTTCCAGGCGCAGAACGGTGCCTGCAGACCAATAATGACAATCAAGGAGTGAGTATGGACATACAAGTACATCCAAGTAGCGCTTCGCCAGGCAAGTCGATATCGCATGCGCAAGTGCGTAATAACAGCGGCAAAGTGGCTGATGTTAAGGTAAATGTGGATACACAAAACCGCGACGAGGTTGATACCGTTCCCCCCTTGCTGTCACAAGAGCTGGATGACGAGGCGGGTCAGTACAAAGAAGACAATCCGGTATTTAAAGAGGATTATGAGGAGCTGGAGAAAGCCATGGCGCAGATCCAGGCATTTATCCGTAAGCTACAGGTTCAGCTCAACAAGCTAATGCAATCTGTGCAGCAGCGCCACCTTCAGGTGCAGGAACATGCAGAAGCAGAAGCCTCATCGGATGGGGCGATTGTTGAGCATATTGGCTTAAAACAATATCGTGACAGTACTAAAGTGGATGAAATTGCACTGCTGGAGCAGCAGCTTTCAGAGTATAAACAACTCGAAGCTGATATTCGCGTTAATATGATTAAAATGATCCTTGCAGAGCGTGAACGACTCGAAGAGCTCAAGCGCAAAGGTAAGCTGTAAAGCCGTTAGAGGACGAAGTAATGACCTATTTGTAAGAGATTTTTGCGAACTTAACATCTTCTTACCTGGGCAAACATTACATCGTTAGCAAGATCCCTTACACTTAAGCCAGTTTTCACTGAATACCAGGTACCGATGCGGCGCTTTTTTCTTATTCTGTTATTTGCCCTGTTTACAATTGGGATCACTGTTTATTATTTTCGCGTGCCACTGACGCTCACGATTGGTAAACAGATACTGACCGAGGAGCAGGGGTTGCTTGAGTGTCTGGACTGGTCAGTAGACAGTTGGGACAGGCTTGCAGTAGAGCGCATGTGCTGGCGCAGTGAAGCCGTATCTGTTGAACTCAGTAACGCCACCTTTGATGGCGACCATTTTCTGGTGGGGAACATGAGGGTGATTCATCAGCAAACCCAGACTGATGACAACACCCAGGTGACTTATTCTCCTACCCCGTTACAGCTTGATTTACCTGAAGGTATGCCCACAGTTGAGGTTGAGAAGCTCACCGTATCCAGTCCATTATTATCTGAGTCACTGAATTTAAGCGTAAAGCAAACAGATGATTTCGCCTTTACCATTGACGGGGATATGCAAGCCGACCTTGCCCTGAGTGATACAAAGCTACATGCGGCACTGAGGTTATCCAGTCCCGCTGTACAGAGGTTTTTGCGTGACGCGAAACTCCCTGTGAGCGTGTCGGCACTGACTGGCAAAATTGAAGCCGAGTTCAACGGTCAAGTTATCAACGCTGATCTCCAGTTACAGAGCACATTGAACTATGCCCTACCTCAATGCCAGCCCGAGATTCAGGTCAATGGGGTGGCTACCGGGCAATGGGACTTTACAGACGAGCGCGCAACGCTGGATTTGCGTCAGCTGCCTGTTGATTTGGCCGTCGCTGAGTGCCAGGCGTTGCTGGCTGAGCTGCCACAAGACTGGAAAAACAGCATTTGGTCCGGACGTTGGCAAGCGCGTATATCAGAGCCAGTGATAATCAACGCACAGACTCTTACACTACCTGCTTTGAGCGTACAGGATGTTGCGCACGTTAGCACAGTCACCTTGAGTGAGTTTGTCTATCAGCTGCCTGAGCAGCAGATGCAGGGCAAACTGATGGTGTCGCATCACAGTGAGGCATTTCAGTTGCTGGATGCGCAAGTCGACTTTCTGCTCGCAGGGACACAACTGGAAAGTCAGGGCATCGTGACTTTTGAGCTTGCGCAGGCACCTGAGGAGCTCCCCATCAACTGGCAGGCATTGAGCATGCGCAGTGATTTCTCATTGCAGGGCAAAGTGAACGAACAACTGATGCTCAACATCACAGCAAAACCACAGGCTCAGTCTGTCGTGACGGAAGTAATGATGCTAGACAAGTTAACTACCTCTGTGTCGGCCCAAGCCCTATTCGCGATGAGCGAGCGTCATATTAAAACGCAACAGACACCGTTTGAACAATTGCAATGGCAGCTTGACGCTGAGGCAGAGCGATATCAGATTGATGGGGTTCAGGGACGCAATCTGAGCGTGTCTGGCCATGGTGATATTGATGCCTCGCTGGCGGCTAACGTAAACGCGGATATTCGGGTTGGCTCGTTCAAGCGCGAGAATGTACGGGGCAAAGAGTTACATCAACAGCTTGGCTTTAGCGGTACGCTTCGACCTGAGGGACTTGTTGGTAAACTCAAGGGTAACTCGACCATTGAGCTGGTGGCACATCCTCAGCTGGTGCTTAGAGATGTAGTGCTAAACAGCGAAGGCGACATCAAAGGTGTAGAGCAGTTGGCGCTTACTCATAAGCTGACGCACGACAGTCTAGAACTACAACTGACACATCGTCTTGAAGCCGGGTTAATGCCGTTTACCCTGACACTGGGTGAGCATGGCCTGGGGGCGATTCAGTCTGTGGCCAGCCAGTTTGTGCCTAAACTTAAAATAGAAGAGGGCCTGATCAGTGCCAGTGTTTCAGGTGAATTGTCGCGTCAGGTTTTTGATTTCGAAATAGGTGTCGGTGATGCCTCGTTTTTGTATGATCATCACTACGTATCTGGACTTGAATTGCCTTTGAAGGGCAAGTGGCATGCGGGGGAGCTTATGATAGAGCCCGCACCACTGAGTATTACTGAAGTACGGTCAGGACCTGTGTTGACAGACGTGCGAGGTCAGATAACTTCAGACAACAACTTGCTTGTGTTGCGTCAATTTAGCGCCAATATTTTCAGTGGCCAGCTCGCGGCTGAGCAGGTTTTACTCGACAAGCAGGATCAGGAAGTTTTAGTGACGGCCAGCGATCTGGATTTGATGCTGATCTCTGAAGCTGGCCGTGAGGCCGGAGTTGAGCTTTATGGCCAGGTTTCAGGCAGACTACCTGTGTTTATTCACAATGGGCAGGCAGAGATCCGCGATGGGTACCTGAGTAACATAGTAGATAGTATGTTGAAAGTAGAGGACAATGCTTCATTTAATGCGTTAAAGTCTCAGCGTCCGGAGTTGCAGCCTGTATTCGATATGTTGGACGAGTTAAGTATTGAAACATTAAGTGCCGATGTGAATATGTCACAAGATGGCCAATTGGAGTTGGCTGTAAAAATTGCTGGCGAAAACAAACAGAAACAACAACCTGTGAATTTTAATTATACGCACAGTGAGAATATTTATACCCTGTTCAGGGCGTTGCGTCTGAGTGATGAAATTACTCAGGCAGTGGAAAAAGCGTTAAACCAATAGGAGCAACTCAGCATGAAATGGATGCTAACTTTGGTGTTTGCTTGTTTGGTGTCGGCTTGTACGCATAAAGTGCAGGTAGAGACCAAAGAGCCTATCACCATCAACTTAAACGTCAAAGTTGACCACGAGATCCGTGTTAAAGTCGACAAAGAGCTGGACGATCTGTTCAGCGATGACAGTGAATTATTCTAAGGAGCCAGATCATGAACGCATCTAAGTTACTGACCACGATTGCCGCCGCTTGTATGAGCTTTTCGGTATTTGCCATTACTCTGGACGATGCTAAGTCACAGGGCTTAGTGGGGGAGACCGCAGCGGGTTATTTGGGCGTGATCAAGGGCAGTAGTGAAGTGAAAAAGCTGGTGAAAGAAGTAAACAGTAAACGCAAGGCGAAGTACCAGCAACTTGCTAAGAAAAATGGCATCAGCCTGAGTCAGGTTGAAGCCATGGCTGCCAAGAAAACATTTGCGAAAACGGCGCCGGGCCACTTCGTAAAAGTCGATGGAAAGTGGGTTAAAAAATAGCATTCAGGGCGGAATTCTCCGCCCTGACTGTTAATCTGTTTGCTGGCATTGACGTAACAGTTGTTGCCAGAAAGCCGCACCTTTTCGGCGTGCAAGCCTGATGTTGTTATCCGGAATAGACTCTGGATCATCATAACTTTCCAGTGCCTCAGCCATACTGGCCTCGCGGATCACATGTAAAGCTGGGTAAGGGGCTCGGTTTGTGTAGTTTGCCGGATCATCTTGCTCTGACTCTGCAAAAACATAATCCGGGTGGAAGTTGGCGAGCTGGAAGGTGCCTTCATAGCCCTGGGCAACTAACAGTGCGTTTGCCAGGTCTACCAAATCTAAAAATGCATCAAAATCGGTAAAACCCTCAGTAAAAATGAGCAAGCTGGTTTCCCGCGCCGGGTTCTCAGTCAGTGCCTGACATTCATCTAGCATATCCATCACGGCATCTTCGGGTTTTTGTGACGCGCAAACTCGGTAGTGGATTGCGTTTTGTTCCACTTCTTTGCGGGCAAACGGGCAGAAGTTGTATTTTACAATGACTGAGCTGACCCAGTTTTGCATCGCTTTGACGGCAATATGGTGCATTTATTTTCCCAAAAGAGAGTTGATCATAGTAATACTGCGTGCAATGGCGCCCTGATTGCGTGTCAGACACGCTTTTGCATGTGTGCCTAATTCCATTGCACTTTGCTGTGAGCGCAAGTAAACCAGCAAAGTATCGGCCAGCGCTTGCTGATCCGCTACTTCAATAGCACCTTTCAGCGCAAACAGTTCAGGATAAATATGGGCAAAGTTATAGGTGTGTGGTCCAGTCAGTACACCGACCGAACAGGCCGCCGCTTCAAGTGGGTTATGGCCGCCTCGTTCGATCAGACTGCCGCCAATGTAGGCAACTTGACCACACCCGTATAACAACTTTAGTTCGCCCAGTGTGTCTGCCAGCAAGACTTGTGATGACGGCGTGTAATTCTGGCTGCGACGACTGTAGCTGAGTGCTCGTGTTTCAATTAAAGTGGCAACTTTATCGAACTGCTCAGGATGTCTGGGCGCTATGATCAACAGAGCATCGCTCTGGTGGGCCAATAGTTGCTGGTGGGCTGTTAAAACCTGTTCATGCTCCGCGGGGTGGGTAGAGCCTGCAACCCACACTGGTCGTGCGCCGAGCTGTGTTTTTATGGCCTCAATCTTGTCCTGCTGAGCGTTATCCAGGGCGATATCAAATTTAATTGAGCCCGTTACTGTGACTTTGTCTGGCGTCAGTCCCAGCTTAATAAAACGCTCGGCATCTTCCTGATTATGGCTCGCCAGCATACTGATTTGAGCCATCAAAAAACGGCTCAGAGACGCCACTTTTTGATATCCCATCAAAGATTTTTCAGACAGGCGGGCATTGATGACGGCGACCGGGCAATGTGCCTTGTTGGCGTAATAAAATAGGTTCGGCCACAGCTCAGTTTCCAGTACTAATAAAATTCTGGGCTTAATTCGTCTGACGAAGCGCCGGGCTGCAAAGGCAAAATCGACAGGTAAGTAGCAAATCGTGATGTCATGTGCACTGTTGCCAAACAGCTGATTAAGCTGTTCGCGACCTGTGGGGGTGTTACAGGTAAGTACAAAAGGTGCTTCAGGGTGTTCTTCTAACAGCGCTTTTATAAGGGGTGCTGCGGCCAGTACTTCCCCGACGGAAGCGCAGTGAATGACCACGGCATGCTTTGTGCGGATTGAGGGAGTAAAGCCAAATCGTTCGCAAAAATGCGCTTTATACAGCGGGTTCTTTTTTCCTCTGATAACGTACAGATACAGCACGATGAATGGACATAAAATCAGTAGCACCAGGGAATATAAATGTCTAATCATGACAGCCAACAGTATAAAAAACGCCTATTTTAACTTGTCAGCCTGAAAAAGCGATAACACGCATACAAATTATCACAGTTGTTGAGGTGCTCAGCGGACGGGAATTTGCTAGGATCTGGCAAAATTTCCAATTTTAAAGGTTTTAAGTTGTCCTTTCGTAATATCACGTTTTCTACTTTGTGTCTGCTGGGCGCAGCGCAGGCCGTCGCTATGCCAACCGCTTTTTTACCTTTGGGTAAAGACAACATCCTGGAATACCAGATTGATCAGATGTTTGCTTTGATCGGTACGACGCCAATGTCTAAGCCCTATCGTATCACTGAAGTTAATAAGACTTTATCTGAACTTGAGCGTGTTGATCCAGCATTACATCAAAGCATCAAAACACGATTGGCACCCTACCTGGAAAGAGACGCAATCACACGTCGCGGAATTAAGTTACGGGTTGACTCCGGCGACGTGCAGCAGCTTGCGAATGACCGTGGAAATTCTAGTAGCGAATATGCTGAATTGTCATTTGATGGGATATGGCGTGGTAGTGACACAAGCCTGGTTCAGCTTGGTGCTGAATATCGCGTCGATGCGGGCAAAGTGGTGCCTTATAATACGTTCTACGCCTTGGGTGGAGATAACTTACAACTTACTTTGGGCTATAAAGAGCATTGGTTTTCGCCGTTCAAACATGGTGCTCAGGTCTATTCAAATAATGCACAAGCGCCACTATCTGCATCAGTGGGTTTGAATCTGCCATTGGAAAACTGGTGGAACTTTGACTTTGAGCTTTTCTATTCTGAGTTGGAACATGTAGAAGAAGGTATTCTTTATCAAGACACACTGCATGACGGTACTCCTAAGCTGGCGGGTACGCATATTAGCTTCGAGCCGTTGGATAATTGGAAGATTGGTATTAACCGAATCATGCAGTTTGGTGGAGGCCCACGAGAGGTTGGAATCAAAGACGTGGTAAAAGCCTATTTTGACCCGGCCGGTAACGATAACGTAGGCCTGGTTGGTAGTTCCGACGAAGAGCTTGGAGATCAGTGGGCAAGTATCACATCGGTGTTCAAAACGAATTGGTTGATGCCGATTGAATGGTACCTTGAATACGGTGGAGAAGATACAAAAGAGCACAAGAACTATCAGTTTGGTAATATTGCGTCCAATTTTGGATTCTACCTGCCTGCACTTACTCGCAGCCTGACATTCAGGTATGAATACTCCAATATGCACAGCTTATGGTACAAGAACTACATTTTTCCGAAGAATGGCAACACGAGAGATGGGTTTGTAGTGGGGCATGCTGTTGCGAATCAGCGTATATTTCAAGATGGCGTTCCCAGCCAGGGTCACCTTGTCGAGCTAACTTATCGAGAAAATCTGGACTCAATGTGGCGTTTGGAGCTATCCACGGTTAAAAATAGCAATCACTTTGTGACGTTCGATGTAGTGAATACTCGAAACTATGAGCAAGCCCGACAGCTTCAGCTAGCTAATACCCGACGTATTTATAACAAGCAAGTAGAGACATCGCTGACCTATGGCAAAGATGTCTTTGGCGAAAGCTACACTTGGTTGTCTGTCAATGTATACTGGTAGTCTGGCGCACAGCGTCACCAATTAATTTAACACGGGTTAGTTTTGACTTTGTATCGATTACAGAGTCGCATTATTTATTAAGGATCACTATGTCAATCAATGATCACATCAAACAAAGCTATCAGGCCAGCTTAGAGCGACATATGGCGTTGTTCGCAAAAATGGCTGATTATCATACCCAGTCTGTGGAATTACTGGCTGCCTGCAAAGCGACCCTGGATGCGGGTGGCAAGGTGATTTGGTTTGGTAATGGTGGCAGTGCGGCCGATGCTCAGCATTTGGCAGCTGAGTTTGTGGTTCGCTACAAGCTCGAACGTGGTCCACTGGCGTCGATTGCTTTGACGACTGATACATCGATTTTAACGGCACACAGCAATGACTACCATTTCAATTCGGTTTTCGAACGTCAGGTGCAAGCGTTATGTAAACCGGAAGACTTGGTGATTGGCCTGACCACGTCAGGAACCAGTGAGAATATTAACCTGGCATTACAGGCTGCTAATGAGATTGGTGCATTCACCGTGGCTTTGACTGGGCGTACGGGTGGTACAGTGAAAGACATCGCTAAGTTGCCAATTATCATCGACTTTGATGAGACCGCACGGATCCAGGAAGCCCATATGTTTATCGGGCACTGGTTATGTGAGGCGGTAGACATGGTCATTGCGGAGCAGTCGGCATGAACCTGAGCGCGCTGAGAAACTTGAATCAGGCGAAGGTCCTGGTGGTTGGTGATGTCATGCTGGATCGCTACTGGCATGGTGATACAGGTCGTATTTCACCAGAAGCGCCTGTTCCCGTCGTCAAGGTAAGCAGCCTTGAAGATAAAGCGGGTGGTGCGGCAAACGTAGCGAAGAACATAGCGCATCTGGATGGTCAGGTCGGGTTACTGGGTCTGATTGGCGAAGATGACAATGGCCGTCAGCTAGAGTCTATTCTGGCAAAAGAACAAATCGCTTCACAACTTGTCAGCGTTGCTGAGTTGCCGACGATTGCAAAAATGCGCGTTATCAGTCGTCACCAGCAAGTCGTGCGACTAGACCTGGAAGAGCCCTTTGTGCAGTCTCACAGCAAATTGTTGTTAACCCGATTGGAACAAGTCGTCAATGACTATGATTTTGTTCTGTTTTCAGACTATAACAAAGGCGCTTTAAGTTGCATCGAAGAGATGATTAGTGTGGCAAAGAGCGCGGGCAAAACGGTCCTGATTGACCCGAAGTCGTCTGATTTGACCCATTATCGGGGCGCCGATTATATTACGCCAAACCTCAATGAATTCCGCCTGGCCGGCGGTGATTCCAGCAGTGAAGAAGCATTGACGATGAGTGCCCGTGCATTGATAAAGCAGGCTGGCATTGGTGCTATGCTGCTGACTCGCTCTGAGCAGGGCATGTCACTGATCACCCAAGACGAGAAACATGACTTCGCTGCGCAGGTCCGGGAAGTCAGTGATGTTACCGGTGCGGGTGATACCGTTATTGCGACATTAACCACTATGTTGGGCGCAGGGTTATCGCCAAGTGAAGCGGTGGAGCTGGCAAACCTGGCTGCGGGAATTGCGGTGGCTAAATTGGGCGCGGCTACCGTGACACCAGAAGAGCTGAGCCGGAAACTGGGGCAATATTTGCGTCAGACTGGTGAACACTACCAAACCCCGTATGAAGAAGTACTAAAACACATTGAGTTTGCCAAACAAAATGGTGAAACCATTGTGTTCACCAATGGCTGCTTTGACATTCTGCATGCAGGTCATGTTCGCTATCTGGCACAAGCCAAAGCCAGAGGAGACCGGTTAGTAGTCGGGTTGAATAACGATGACTCCATTTCTCGTTTGAAAGGTCCTGAGCGTCCAATTAATCCACTGAACGAGCGGGCCATGGTCTTGTCTGCACTGGCTTCTGTTGACTGGGTGATCCCATTTGGTAAAGAGAGTGAGGGTGACACACCGGCTAAACTGATAGAACAGATCAGTCCACATATACTGGTCAAAGGTGGTGATTACCAGGTATCAGAGATAGCAGGAGCAGATCATGTCCTTGCTATGGGTGGCCAGGTAGAAGTGTTAGCGTTTCTGGATGGTTGCTCAACCTCTAATATCATTGCGAAAGCAAGAGAGACATAATAGCGACGTCTGACGATTAAGAAGCCGGTTTCACACCGGCTTTTTTTTCATTTCACTTTGATAGACATCGATAAAACTCTGCCAGTCTTGTGGCGAACAAAAGAACTGCGCAGAGCGGCTGGCTTCTTTTTTAAGTGAACGCGCGAGTCGGTCAATATTCGCCATTTGCCATTCTTTTGCAGGCGTTTTGAGCGCGCCTTTATCGAAATCAATGAGGTACACTTCTCCGCAATCATCGAACAGAATATTGTTGCAGTTCAAATCATCATGATAGGCGCCAGCGTGATGAAAGCGTGCCAGCGTGGAGGCAACCTGCTGCCAGCCTTGTGCACTGAGTGGCGCCGACTGCAGTCGTTCACACAGGCTTTGTGCGCCAGAGATGGCATGCGTCAGGATATCAGCGCGATAAATCCCCGCTGATACGGTTACTTTGGCGCCTAAAGGAGTGGGGACTGGTAAGTCCAAGTCGGCGAGTTGGTTTAGCAGGTGCAGCTCAAGGTATACCCGGGTGTGCTTAAGACCTGTAAACACGTATTGATCTTTGAGTAACTTACCAATTAACCCGCCACGCCAGTAGTGCTTTAGAACGGCAACATCCTGGTCGGTATAGCGTACGAACCAGGCTGCTGCGCGACCTTGTTTCGAGGTCACAACGGCATTTTTCTGCTGCCAGAATGCCATGTCGAACCAGTCCAGAGATAAAGTATCTGGGGTATGGTTAGTTCGCAACAAGTAGTGATTGTGATGTTGTTCTATTTTTAGCATGGCCGATTAATAGCAGGACTGAATTGATAAACGCTCAGTGTAACGGCTTTTGTTGTCTGGGAGAATCTCATAGGTTGCAAAATAGTGGGTTTTATTTAAGATCGGGTGCTTATTTTCAGTTACAGGCGAAATGTGTGTCTCAGGCAATTTCTTCCATTTGTATTCTCCGGCTTTCGGCCATCGGTGACGTGTGTCATGCCGTAGCGGCCGTACAAGCGATCCAGCGTGCGCACCCACAGGCGAAAATCACCTGGGTTATAGGCAAGGTTGAAGCCATGCTGTTAGCCGGCATGCCTGGGGTTGAGTTTGTTATCTTTGACAAGAAACAAGGAAAAGCGGCATTTAAGCAGCTTAAAGCACACTTTAAAGGGCACAAGTTTGATGTGCTTTTGCATATGCAAGTGGCGTTTCGCGCTAACCTCGCAGCACGTTGTATCCCGGCTAAAGTCAAAGTTGGGTTTGACAAAGGGCGTTCTAAGGAACTTCACTCGCTGGTTATTAATCAACGCATTGGTCCACAGCAGGAGCCGCATGTGCTGGAAGGGTTCCAGAACTTTGCCCGAGCGATAGGCGCTGAGTGTGACACGCCGAGTTGGGACATGCCCGTTAGCGATGAAGATAAACGTGAAGCGGAAGTTTTACTTGCCGGACTGACACGTATCTTTGTGATTTCTCCCGCTGCCAGCAAGGCGGAGCGAAACTGGCTACCTGAGCGCTATGCTGCGCTGGCTGAACATGCTGCGGGACAAGGCTTTAGTGTGGTCCTGACAGGAGGCCCAACCGAATTGGAGCGCAATCTGAGTGAAGCCATCATTGCGCATGCGCAGTGTGATATTACTAACCTGGTTGGTAAAACCAAATTAAAAACCTTGCTGTGTGTGCTAGCGCAGGCACAGTTGGTTCTGGCACCGGATACTGGGCCAGCCCATATGGCGGTGACCGTTGGCACCCCGGTTATAGGTTTGTATGCGCATTCTAACCCCAAGCGCACGGGTCCGTATTTGTATCAGGAATATGTGGTAGACGTCTATCATGACAACCTGATGGCGCAAAAGGGCAAAAGTGCTCAGCAACTTAAGTGGGGAACACGCGTGAAGGGCAGTGATTTGATGAGTCAAATTTCGATTGAGCGAGTAGCACAGATGTTTGACCAGGTAGTAAAGCAGGAACAAATATGACACATAAAGCCGTATTTCTGGACAGAGATGGGGTGATCAATCAGGATCATGCCTATGTGCATAAAATTGAAGACTTTGAGTTTATCGATGGCGTGTTTGAGGCCTGCCATCAGTTCCAGATGTTGGGCTATAAACTGATCGTGGTGACAAACCAGTCCGGTATTGGCCGGGGGTACTATGACGAAGCTCAGTTTGCGCGACTGACAGAGTGGATGTGTCAGCAGTTCAAGGCTCATGGTATCACCATTGATGGCGTCTATTTTTGCCCCCACCACCCGCATAAAGCGCAGCCGCCTTATCAGCGTGAGTGTGCGTGCCGTAAACCGAACCCCGGTATGCTTTTAGAAGCCATTGCGGAGCATAACATTGACCCGAAACAAAGTATTATGGTGGGTGATAAGGGGTCGGATATTCAGGCGGCATTGGCTGCGGGAGTTAGTACTAAAATACTGGTTGAGTCGGGGCAGACTTTCAGTGAACAAGTGCGTGATTCAGCAGACTATGTGTGTGGATCATTATATCAGGCACTTGATCTGCCTCCGTTTATCTCATAAGCGTTTACAAAGCGTCTGCGAACAAGATAATCACAATCCGTGCATTTAAGGTGCGAACCTTTTAAAATATAAGCAACGAATTTTATGACACAGCCGATATTGAGCATAAAGGATATCGGCATTTTAGTGTGTGCCAGGGGCACACACCCCGTGCAACTAATGGAGACTCCCGATGAGAGCAGCGGCATTTTTCAGCCAGCTTCAGCAACAGATTGAAGAAGTAAAAGCTGAGGGTTTATACAAGAAAGAACGTGTGATCACTTCTCAGCAGCAAGCAGAAATTGCAGTATCAACTGGCGAAAGTGTTATTAACTTCTGTGCCAATAACTATCTTGGCCTGGCTAATCACCCGGATTTGATAGCGGCTGCTCAGGGGGGTCTGGATGAGCATGGGTTTGGTGTTGCGTCTGTACGCTTTATCTGTGGTACTCAGGATATCCATAAAACACTGGAAGCTAAAGTCAGTGAGTTCCTGCAAACTGAAGATACCATCTTGTACTCTTCTTGTTTTGATGCCAATGCAGGTCTGTTTGAAACCATTTTAGGCCCTGAAGATGCCATTATTTCGGATTCACTGAATCATGCCTCTATCATTGATGGTGTGCGCCTGTGTAAAGCGAAACGTTTCCGTTATGCCAATAATGACATGGCAGATCTTGAGAAGCAGCTGATTGCCGCTGATGAAGCAGGCGTGAAAACTAAATTGATTGCGACCGATGGTGTGTTCTCAATGGACGGGGTGATTTGTAACCTGTCTGAGCTGTGCGACCTGGCAGACAAATACGATGCGTTGGTTATGGTTGATGATTCGCACGCAGTTGGTTTTGTGGGCGAAAATGGCCGTGGTACGCCAGAGTACTGTGGCGTGATGGATCGCGTTGACATCATTACGGGTACTTTAGGTAAAGCGCTGGGTGGTGCATCAGGCGGTTATACCTCAGGTAAAAAAGAAATTGTTGAGTGGCTGCGTCAGCGCTCGCGCCCTTATTTGTTCTCAAACTCACTGGCCCCGTCTATTGTGACTGCGTCAATCAAAGTGCTGGACATGATGAAAGAAGGTGAGGCACTGCGTAACAAGCTATGGGAAAATGCTGCACACTTCCGCAGTAAAATGGAAGCGGCAGGCTTTACCTGTGCTGGTAAAGATCATGCGATTATTCCTGTCATGCTGGGCGATGCGAAAGTGGCCTCTGATATGGCGGATCGCTTATTAGCCGAAGGCATTTACGTGATTGGCTTCTCATACCCGGTTGTGCCTAAAGGTCAGGCACGTATCCGTACTCAGATCTCTGCGGCGCACACCACAGAGCAGCTGGACAAGGCGATTGACGCCTTCATTCGCATTGGTAAAGAACTGGGCGTGATTTAATCACTGCCCCACAGCCTGGGCTGTGAGCGATTTTTAACGCAAGCTGATGGCTTGCGTGTTTCTAATGAGTGAAAACACATGAAAGCACTATCCAAGTTAAAAGCAGAAGAAGGGATTTGGATGACGGATGCGCCCAAACCGGAAGTTGGGCATAACGATCTGCTGATCAAAATCCGTAAAACCGCCATTTGCGGTACTGATGTACACATTTATAAATGGGATGAATGGGCGCAAAACACCATTCCAACCCCTATGGTTGTTGGACATGAATACGTAGGTGAAGTCGTAGACATGGGCCAGGAAGTACGTGGCTTTGAGATTGGCGACCGTGTATCAGGTGAAGGTCACATTACTTGTGGTCATTGTCGAAACTGTCGTGCCGGTCGTGTACATTTGTGCCGTAACACCATAGGTGTGGGCGTCAATCGTGAGGGGTCGTTTGCTGAATACCTGGTTATCCCTGCATACAATGCGTTTAAGATCCCTGATAACATCTCCGATGAACTGGCATCTATCTTTGACCCATTCGGTAATGCTGTACACACTGCCTTGTCTTTTGACTTGGTGGGTGAAGATGTGCTGATCACCGGTGCAGGTCCAATCGGAATTATGGCCGCCGCTGTTGCAAAACATGTGGGTGCACGCCATGTTGTGATCACGGACGTAAATGAATATCGTCTGGAGCTGGCTCGTAAAATGGGTGCAACCCGGGCTGTAAATGTGGCCGAAGAGCAACTTGAAGACGTGATGGCAGAGTTAGGCATGACAGAAGGGTTTGATATCGGCCTGGAAATGTCGGGTGTGCCTGTGGCGTTCAATAGCATGCTGAACAACATGAACCATGGTGGTAAAATTGCCATGCTGGGTATTCCACCAAGCGATATGGCTGTTGACTGGAACCAGGTGATTTTCAAAGGGTTGGTGATCAAAGGTATTTATGGTCGCGAGATGTTTGAAACTTGGTATAAAATGGCGAGTCTGATCCAGTCCGGTCTGAATTTAGACCCGATCATCACTCATCAGTTTCACGTTGATGAGTTCCAGCAAGGCTTTGATACGATGATCTCTGGTCAATCGGGTAAAGTGATCTTAAACTGGGACTAAGGTCTACATGAGCCTGTTTTAAAACACCTCGGGTCCGTGACCGCTAACGAGGTGTTTTTTGTGTCTGCTTATTAATTAGAGAGTACTATGAGTTTTAAACATATTTCAGTCGCCCAAACCAAAGAAATGTTGGCGCAATCTGAGCTGGTTATTGCTGATATCCGTGATGCTAACTCGTTTGCACAAGGACACATTCCGGGGGCGGAACATTTGTCGAATGATAACCTGGGACATTTTTTACAGGAAAAAGAGTTCGAGCACCCAATTATCGTGGTGTGCTATCACGGGATCAGCTCTCAAGGTGCTGCAAATTACCTGGTTGAACAAGGGTTTGAAGAGGTATACAGCATGGATGGCGGTTTCACACAGTGGGCGCAAGAACTTCCGGATAGTGTAGCAAAATGAAACTGTTAGGCTCCCACAATAACCCACGCGCGGTTCAGGGAGTTGCGGACTATCTGAAAACGCATCATATCGAGTGCCGGGTGACCAGTGAAGATGGGCAGCAGGCTTCTGTGTGGGTTGCTGAGCAACACTGGTCTCAGGCCAGTGAGATCTGGCAGGAATTTGTCGCAGATCCCTATCAGGATAAATACCTGGCTGCGTCCTGGCAACTTGCACCAAAAGAATCTCCGCTTGTATATCAGGGCACCAAACTGAACTTGTGGCAGCGTTTTACCCAGCTAAGCTGGATGCTCAAAGCCGTTTTTATCCTCTCTTTGGGGATATTCATGAGCTTCTTTGTGTATGGCGTTGAGCCGGTGTTTGACACTTTGCAGTTTGACCCTCATAGCCCCTGGCGCTGGATCACCCCAGCTTTTTTGCATTTTGGCCTGCTACATTTGGTTTTTAATCTGTCCTGGTGGATTTATCTGGGTAATATGATTGAGCGTCGCCTGGGTAATTGGGTGCTCTGGACTGTCTTTGTGGCTGGTGCATTGCTGAGCAACTGGATGCAGTATTTGTTAGCCGATGCAAACTTTGGCGGTCTCAGTGGTGTGGTTTATGCCTTGTTGGGCTTTTGCTGGATCCATTCTGTTAAACATCCACAGTCTCCTCCTTTGATAGGAACCCCTGTCGTTGGCTTTATGTTAATTTGGATGGTGTTGGGCTTTATGGACGTATTATTTGTCAATATGGCGAACTGGGCACACTTGTTTGGCTTATTGGCTGGTATGGGGGTCGCAACGCTGTTGCGTGTTCGCGATTCTGGCCAGGTTTAACGCGAGGCGAATAACCTCGCGACTTTAGTGGTACAAATACTTGGTGAACAGCACTTCGCGGATGATTTCTTGTCCGGTTTCTTCTTTGAGGAGTGTTTTCAGCTTTTCTGCACAACGTTGGCGTATTTCTTCACGCCCTGTCAGTGACTTGATGGTTTCTTCTGGTTCCTTACTCAGGATTTGCACTATGGCATCCCTTAGTAGGGGAGTGTGATGCTCAACAACGGCAATATTGCTGACATCATCAAGCATTAAATCTACCGTCACCCGGACGTAGCCGAGTTTTTTATTGGATTGCCCGATATAGTTGGTAATGATGTCAGGCTCAAATCCAAAGTAGCCAACGGTTGATTCAGCGCGTGAGTTTGTACTCACACAAACTAGCAAAAATGCCATCAACGCGATACAGATCCGATTCATAATAGCCTGAAAATACTTAACTAAATACCAACAATAGGATTAGTTTATACGTAAAATCAGATTATGAACAGCAGTGAGTAAGGGAAAGGTAAACTTTTTTGCCGGAGTAAGCTTTGCTATTATGGCGCGGTTATTTCCTGAATTGAATTACTGACTTGTTTAATCTGCCAAATTTATTGCAATCAAGCTGGGAACCGCTTACCCGGCATAAGGACATCCCGGACGCCCTGCGCGCATTGTTATGCGAAACTGGCTCTCTGACAGCCTTACTGCGCTCACAGTGTCGAATACTGCACGTTGAGGTACTCAGTGAGCAGGTGCGCCAGCTTGATGGGGAAGTACAAGCGATTCTGAACTGCGACAGCGCCTTGTGTCGCGAAGTGGTGCTATATTGTGATGATATTCCTGTGGTTTACGGCCAGAGCTGGATACCTGATAGTGCCAATGCACTGGGGTTAGATAACATTGGCACTACCCCGTTAGGTGAACGCTTGTTTGACCAACAGGCGTGGCAAAGAGGCGACATTGAGGTTGCGACACTGGAGCAAAAGCTGCTCCCCTCATTTTTCCCGGCCAAAGAGAAACTATACAGTGATCCTTGCTTTGCAAGACGGAGCGTTTTTACGCGTCAAACTTGCAAGGTACTGGTGTGCGAAATCTTCCTGAATGGAGTTAAGGTATGAAGCTATCGCGGCTGCGAGCAGACCACGTAAACGAATACAAGCAGCTAATGCGTGTTGAAAAGCCCATTGGTACTTTACTACTGATGTGGCCAACGCTTTGGAGTTTGTGGATAGCGTCTGGTGGTGTTCCTCAGTGGCATTTGTTACTCATTTTTGCTTTCGGCACGTTTATGATGCGTAGTGCAGGTTGTGTGATTAATGACTTTGCAGATCGTAAGGTCGATGGTGCAGTCAAAAGAACGGCTCAACGGCCACTTGCCAGAGGCGCAGTCAGTGAAGGTGAAGCGCTTTCTTTGTTTTTATTATTGATCGGTGCCTCTTTTGCGCTGGTATTGATGCTGAACTGGCAAACCATCTTATTGTCATTTGGCGCGCTCGTGCTGGCCAGTGTTTACCCTTTCATGAAGCGCTATACCAATCTACCTCAGGTTGTTCTTGGCGCCGCGTTTAGCTGGGGAATACCCATGGCGTTTATGGCTGTTCAGGAAACGGTTCCTGCTATTGCCTGGGTGTTATTTATTGCTAACTTGCTCTGGACGGTTGCTTACGACACTAAATATGCCATGGTGGATAAGGACGATGACCTTGTCGTCGGTATTAAATCAACCGCCATCTTGTTCGGTCGTTGGGACAGACACGTTATTGCTGCCCTTAATCTGGCATTTTTGGGCTGTATGGCTTGGGTTGCAACCCAGGTCACTTTGTCTGTGTGGTTCTGGTGTGGCTTTGTGGTTGCCGGGGGGTGGCTGGTTAGGCTGCAATGGCAGATCAATGACAGAAGCAGAGAAAAGTGTTTTCAGGCATTTTTGAGCAATAATTACGTTGGTCTGGCGATGTTTGTCGGAGTGGTTGTTGGTATTTGAGGGGATCCCCAGTCAATAGCCCAGAGGCTCGTGAGGGGTTATTTTTGAAAGGAAGCGAGTGAGGGTGAGCGAATTTTTTGACTCCATTACCGCGGGTTTATACTAAACACCCGAATAGAATACCTAAAACTCGCTCTAAACTCCCATTTAACCAAACAGTATAAGAAACCTAGTTAGCTAATCGTTAACTATTCACCGCTGTAGCAACGGCGTTTTTCTGTGCTGTTTGTTCAATTAATGACAACAAGTTACTGACGTGTGAACCACTGCCAAGTTGGTGACTGGTCTGCACGACAATTTGCTCATGACTAGCGTCCTTGTTAGTCTTCAGTAAGATCAGTTCCGGGTCTTGCGCGATGACCTTAGAATGTTCAATGCTTGCAATGGCAAAGCTCTGGCTATTCTTCAGTCCGTCAATCACCTGGCTGATATTACCAATTTTGACATTGGTTGATTTGTTAAGCCCTTCAACCGCCTCATTTAGCATGTTCTGCACCTGTTTAGACTGAGAGAAACAGCCGTACATTGGGTACTGAGCAAGCTCACTGCGACGAATACTGTCTTGTGTCGCGAGTGGATGTTGTTTAGCAACAAACAAAACAAGTTGGTCAGGCAGATGGATATCACTCACTAAGCTGGTTGCAGACTCTAGGTAAACACTGATGTCAATTTCACCAAGCTGTAGCTTGCGAAGTAGATCGTGTTCATTCAAAAGTTGCATCTCAACTTTGACGTTAGGGAAATCCGCCAAAAACTGTCCACATGACGTTGGCACTATGCTACTGGCCTGCGCGGTGTAACCAACAACAACACGTTGTTGATCACGACCAAACAAGCTCTGTTTGATAGTGTTTCTGGTTATGTCTAATTCCGATAAGGTCGACTTACAATAATTCAGAAAAAGTTCGCCCTGTTCGGTCAGTTTGACGGAGCGGGTAGATCGTTTGACAAGTTCACAGCCAATTTCATCTTCCAGTGTCTGAATGCTTCTGGTGAGTGCGGAAGTACTGATATTGGTTTGTTCTGCGGCTTGCCTAAAGTGGCGTAAATTGCCTAAAGCAACGAATTGCTCGAGTTGTTCAAATCTCATGTGAAATTCCTTTTATTTCAACAAAAATGCAATGACAACGTTGATTCCCTAATACTAATACAGTTTAGAGAAACATCCAAGTGAATTTTTTACATTTCGCTTACAAAATTTAGTCTGGGTACTGATCGCGTATTGCGATGAATTGTTCCAGATTTTCTACAAACAGATCAACCAGTTTGGGATCAAATTGTTGGCCTCGCTGGGATTTTATCTCTGTTAGAATTTTTTCAAGTGTCCAAACCGGCTTGTAACAGCGAACACTGCCCAATGCATCGAACACATCAGCGAGTGCTGTAATTCTTCCGGCAATGTCTATTTGTTCACCTCTGAGCCCTTGCGGGTACCCACTACCGTCCCACTTTTCATGGTGTTGGTGTGCGATAATTGCGCCGCATTGCAAAATATCATTTGTTGAGTTTTTTAGTATTTCATAACCCTGCTGGGCATGAGTCTTCATTATTGCCCATTCATCGTCATTCAGTTTTCCTGGTTTATTGAGAATGACATCTGGGATGCTAATTTTGCCAATGTCGTGCAACGGTGACGCTAGTTTAATAATTTCGGCTCTATAATCGTTCAATCCGACTAATTTAGCCAGTAATAAACTGTAATGTGCCACGCGCTTAACATGTGACCCTGTTTCTTTAGAGCGTTTCTCTACAGCTTCTCCGAGTATATAAGACAACTCTTTTTGTGATTCTTTTACCGTTTCTCTGAGGTTCAGATTGTCGTATGCTAGCGCAATGTTGTTAGCAAAGAAGGCCAGCAACTGACAATCTGTAGGTTGTAACAGGCCTTTTTTACTTACGTATAACATGGTCTCGAGGCCTGCCTGGCTGGTAAAATAACCGACATACTCGTGGTCGGACTTACTGGACGTTTTACGATTGTGTGTTTCTATAAAGCGACTTTTTACTTTATCCGGCAATGCGGTTTGTTCCGGCTCGATCCCTGCGCCAGACGCGGCCAGTAGCTGAAATTCAGCTCCTGCGCCATTTTGTTTATTCACCGCAGCTGCACAATAAATATCGGAATCAGTGAGACCCATCACATCGGCAACATGGGACAGAATAGTCGAGGCAAAGTCCTGAACATTATTACATTTTAGAAAGCTCGAAGAGGCATCAATAATTCGCTCCAGTCCCCGCTTGTGGCGCTCTATAGTCTGAATATCGCGGTGGGAACGCAGTGCAGAGTAGAGCAAGGTCTTTAACTTTACTGCGGTGAGCTCGGTTTTATTTTTGTAATCATTGATATCATAATCACGAATAACTGATTCTTCTGGCGCTTCTCCGGGCTGACCGGTGCGCAAAATCAGGCGAATGTCATGATTGGCCATGTCGTTGCGAATGAACTTAATGAGATCGAGCCCTGCGTGGTTGCTTTCCATAACAACGTCGATCAGCCCAACAGATATGGACTCTTCGGAATTTAGGATATCCATTGCCTGCTTTGCAGAGTAGGCATGGTGAAAACGCAAGGGTTTTTGTTCAAACCTAAAATCAGATAACACCAATTTGGTTACCTGATGGATATCCTCTTCATCATCAACCACCAGGATATCCCAGTGGGCATTATCCACTGTAATTTGCTCCTCATCCTTAAGCGGCTCATTTGTAAAGAGAAAGCTGCTCACATAGAACCTCTGCTTAGTGCCTGTTCCCTGTTAGTATAGCCAGCAAAAAAGTGAGTTGCTTAATCTTGTATTGGCTTTTTTTCAATATTGTTGAGTTCAATCTCTATGGCATCACAAGAAATGTGTATCTCATAGAGTGAAAGTAGCAAAGAAAGTGCCAGGCAGCAGAGGCTAGCGCCAAACAAAATGACCCCTAAAAGTGCTACTTCAATGAACAGGGCAAACATGGACATAGTACAGAGTAAAAAGGCGATGACGCCCCATACCTGCATCAGGCGGATAAGCTTGATACGCTTTTTGAGGTTGTCGATTTGGGCGACAACCAATGGTCTGAGTTGGTCACCTTCTCTGGCGTTTAATTCTCTGATCAGTTGCGCCAAAACTAAGAATCGATTGGTGTAGGCAAGTAATAACAAAGAGATTGCAGGGAACAACAATCCTGGTGTGGTGAGCGTCATTTTTGTACTCCGTCTAAGCACGCTACAATAGTGATTATCATAGCAAAATTTTGGAGTCCAGTGATGAGTAATACAATGTTTGACTGGACGTGCGTATATCGCACGGATAACCCATTGGAAGCCCACATTGTACTGGGGTTGCTGGCACAGGCCCGACTTAAAACCCACGTCGAAGGAGAGGCACTGGCAGCTGCTCTGGGAGAAATGCCCTTTGCGCAAAATACAATAAAAATATTTGTCTGTGCGATAAAAGTACCCGAGGCAGAAGAAATCTTGGTAAACTATCAGCAAACTAATTTATCGGAAGATTGGCAGTGCAGCAGCTGTTCTGAACACAATGGTTCGGGGTTTCAATATTGCTGGCACTGTGGAAAAAGCTATGACGAAGGCAAATAACTTTCAGCGCATCAGAGAGCTAAATTATTTACAAAAAGCGGTGCTTGCGGCTGCGATATTAGAACGTATGCTGCCAAATTATGGTTTGTTCAGTGAAGCGACCGGGTTTGGGGATGAGACGACCCTGCGCAGTGCACTGAATGTTTGCTGGGAAAAAGTGTTGCTGCCGAAAAGTAAAATCAGCTTAGAAAAACAAATTGAAAAAATTGAGCCTAATGTTCCGGAGCTAAAAGACTTCGACATGTTCGGCACCTATGCCGCAATCGACGTGGCTACGGCGTTACTCGGCTTTATTCAGGGTGTAATGAGTAAAGATGAAAGTGAGTTTGTCAATGTGGCTAAAATATCTCAAGCAACCGTGGCCAGATACATTGAATTCTTACTGATGGCAGAAGACATTGAGCCGAATAATCAACATGTGAGAGAGCATCCATTGATGCAATACGAAATCGACGTGCTTGGTGAACTCATCGATTGTGTTGCACAAATGCCGAGGATTGATAATCAGTCGGTTAAAACGCTTAAGGCATTGGCATTGAGCGACGGCCAGACAAACATTGGTTTGGCAATCGACGCTTGAATCATTTGTCCAAATTTTTAGTAGTGGAGAATCAACATTGCGAATTCTAGGTATCGAATCTTCTTGCGATGAGACGGGGATTGCCATCTATGATGATGAGCAGGGACTTTTGGCGCATCAGTTGTACAGTCAGGTAAAAGTTCACGCGGATTATGGTGGCGTAGTACCGGAACTGGCATCGAGAGATCACGTTCGCAAAACCATTCCTTTAATTGAAGCCGCTTTTAAACAGGCCGGCTGTGGCCCTGAGTCGCTCGATGGCATTGCTTACACAGCAGGACCTGGCTTGGTGGGGGCTTTGCTTGTGGGCACTTCCATTGGCCGCTCACTGGCGTTTGGTTGGAATATTCCCGCCGTTGCTGTGCATCACATGGAAGGGCATTTGCTAGCGCCTATGCTGGAAGATGACATGCCAGAGTTTCCATTTGTTGCTTTACTGGTATCTGGTGGCCACACTATGATGGTGAAAGTGGCAGGCATCGGTGAATACGAAGTACTCGGTGAGTCGGTGGATGATGCCGCTGGTGAGGCCTTTGATAAAACGGCGAAACTCTTAGGGTTAGACTATCCGGGTGGTCCCATGCTGGCTAAGTTAGCAACACAGGGCGTGGCTGGCCGGTTTGTGTTCCCAAGGCCTATGACAGACCGCCCTGGCCTGGACTTTAGCTTTAGTGGTCTGAAAACCGCAGCGGCGAATACCATTAAGTCGGCAGGGGATGACGAGCAAACCAAAGCTGATATTGCCCATGCATTTCAGACGGCCGTAGTTGATACATTGGCGATTAAGTGTAAACGCGCCCTGAAAGAAACTGGCATTAATCGCTTAATCATTGCTGGCGGTGTAAGTGCGAATACTGAGCTGCGCACTAAGCTTGAGCGTATGATGCAGGGGATGAAAGGCAAAGTGTATTACCCTCGTACTGAGTTTTGTACTGATAATGGTGCGATGATCGCTTATGCAGGCATGCAGCGTCTTAAAGCGGGGCAAACTGCTGAGTTAAGTATGAAAACTCAGCCACGTTGGCCACTGGATAGCTTACCGCCACTGTAATGGTCTGACGTTAGTCGACGTTTTTCTTACCGAGCTTAGGCTCGGTCCCACTCAGGAGCCGACGAATGTTGGCTCTGTGGCGAAATATTATCAGTAAAGTCAAAAAGCACACGGGCAATGTGTACATAGGTTTTATGAGCCAGGTGTATGCCGGCGCGGCTAATACGGTTACAATCGCTGCGAGTGACGAGTAACGTGTTAGTGCCAACACGAGCAGCCAGGTACCGATCAGCATCCCCCCAAGTGATAGTCCGATTGGCAGTAGTGCCCCAAACGCTGTCGCAACCGCTTTACCACCGTTAAAATGGAAAAATACCGGGTAAATATGGCCCAGACAGGCACACACTGCGACAATGCCCAGCCAGATGGGTTCAATGCCCAGAAAATAGGCTCCCCACACTGGGATAGTCCCTTTGAGAATATCAAATACCAGGACCAGAGCGGCAGGAAGTTTACCGCCAAGCCGTAGCACATTGGTTGCGCCAGGGTTATTTGAACCAGAAAAGCGGGGATCGGGCAATGAAAACAGCCTGGAAATCAAAATCGCGGAAGAGATTGAACCAAATAAATAAGCACAAATACATATTAAACTGACTATCACAAGCTTCCTTATTTTTTCTTGCCGTTATTTGGGCTATCATCGTCGCTTTATTTTAAGGCGGCTGAGTACGTGAAAAAGCCGATCCGAATCAGTCATGTCAGGAGTTTACATGGACACGGTCTATATCTCGCAATTACACGTCGAGACCATAATAGGAGTTTACGACTTTGAAAAAGAAAGTAAACAAAGCCTTTTCTTTGATATAGCGATGAAGACTGATATCTCTGCGGCTGCGCGACAGGATGACATTACGTTGGCCGTAGATTATGCCAAAGTCAGTGAGCGGGTGATTGCTCATACTGAGGCGAGTCGGGTTGAACTTCTTGAGACGCTGGTCGAGCAATTGGCAGCCATTATCCTACAAGAGTTTGCTATTGAGGCTATCACTATTCGGGTCAGCAAGCCGGCAGCTGTTCCTCAGGCACAAACTGTTGGCCTGGAAATCACGCGGAACCGATAGTATGGCGCATGTGTTTATCAGTATAGGGTCCAATGTTGATCGCGACCGTCATTTCCGTCAGGGTCTGACAACGCTCATTAAGCATTTTCCGGATTATGTCCATTCGGATGTGTATGAAAGTGAGCCTGTGGGGTTTAACGGTAAAAACTTCTATAACTCTGTGTTTGCGACGCATACCGACATGTCGCTGCCAGACTTATGCATTTTGTTAAAACAAATAGAGCGCGATAACGGCAGAACGCCTCAGGACAAGAAATTCAGCCCCAGAACTCTGGATCTGGATATCCTGTTCTACGACGATGTGATTTGTGATTCTCCTGCTCAGCTACCACGTGATGAGGTCACTAAGAACGCCTTTGTGCTCCGGCCTCTGGCTGAAATAGCCCCAGATTTTATTCATCCCGCGCTGGGCTGCCGCATGGTCGAAATCTGGCAAGCTTATGACAATCAAGCGCAAAAACTATGGAAAGTGGAGTTTTCTTTACCATGAGTATCATCGAAATTATTGTACTGGCATTGATCCAGGGATTAACCGAATTTCTGCCGATTTCCAGCTCAGCACATTTGATATTGCCGTCTCAGATATTCGGCTGGCAAGATCAGGGGTTGGCATTTGATGTCGCCGTGCACGTTGGCTCATTGGCTGCTGTACTCATTTACTTTCGCAAAGAAGTTGCCGACATACTGGGCGCCTGGTTTAAATCCTTCGGCAAGCAAGGTTCGACGGATGATAGTCGCCTTGGTTGGTGGATTATCGTGGCAACGATCCCGGGCCTTGTTATTGGGTTTTTGGCCAAAGATCTGGTCGAAGACTTTTCCCGAAGCGCCTGGGTTATCGCGGCAACGACGGTCATTTTTGGCTTGTTACTTTGGTATGCTGATGCCACTGCAAAACAGACCAAAACCATTTATCAACTGAACTGGCGCAGCGCCTTGATCATTGGCTTTGCCCAGGTCGTAGCAGCTTTGCTACCGGGCACGTCGCGTTCAGGGATCACCATGACGGCAGGCATGATGTTGGGGCTGAATAAGCAAAGTGCGGCCCGCTTCTCTTTTTTAATGTCTATTCCAATCATTGCTGCAGCGGGTGGGTATTACACATTGAAATTGGCCACGGGAGATGAGTTGATCGACTGGAGCGCCATAATTACTGGAGCTGTGTTGTCCTTTATCGCAGCTTATACGTGTATTCACTTCTTCTTGAAAGTGATAGAACGGATGGGGATGCTGCCATTTGTGATCTATCGCTTACTGTTAGGTTTGTTCCTGGTGATTTTCCTGATGGTTTAATCGGATATAAAGCGGGTATATTTACCCGCTTTATCGTTATACCGATTTTCGATAATACACCACATCCATAGGTCCTTCAGGACCTTCATGAATGCCTTCTCGTAAGAAGGTCATGGATAGTTTTTTCATGATGTTAATTGAACCCAGGTTCCCTTTGAGTGCCTCAGCGCTCAGATAATCCATTTTATCTTGTTCAGCAAGGTGCTTGGCGATGTGTCTGGCAGCTTCGGTTGCATAGCCTTTCCCCCAGGCAATTTGTTTGAAGCGCCAGCCTATTTCGAGATCTCGCTCGTCCATTTCACCGTTAAAGAAATACATGGGCCGAATCAATACCCAGCCCAGAAAAGTTTCATCGTCTATTAAGCTACAATGCCATAGGCCCCAACCCTGCTCTGGATTAGTAAATTTGGCCAAACGTGGCAGATAGAATTGCTCAATTTGTTCACGGGAAGTTGGTTTACCATTGGTTAAGTAGCGCATTACCGCCGGGTCACTGTCCAGGTCGATGAGTAGATCACCATCATCCTGAGTCATGAGGCGGTATTTCAAACGTGCTGAAGGGGAAATGATCATGTTGTTTCTCTTTATTGACACCACATGGTATCGCACATATAAACCTGCGTAACTCTCGGGTACTTGCTGCTTGCATTCTGAGTGAAGCAACCGCTCAGTTCCATGAACAGTTTTTGCTTCGCGAATTTAGCTGCCAGTAAAGAGGAATAAATATGCTGGCTGCCTTCCTTACTTAGATCTAAGTGATACCATTTGGCGCTGGTGGGAGAAGATGAGCATTCAGAAAGTTCGTTCATTACAGATAACTTAACACGCACTGTGTTGTGACTAACGGTCATATCTTTAATTGTTGCAACTTGTGTGTAAGCTGTCGCATTTGCGAATAAAGGTAAGCACAAAAGCGCGGGCAAAATTAGTTTTTTCATATTATTTCGATTCCATTTCGAGATTATTGAAGCGCGCAATTATAGTTAAGTCTGTTACTAAAAAATAGACTAAGGCTACGAGCAGTTCTATTGAGACGTGCTTTTTGCTAATATTGGCATTTTTATGCAAAACGGGAGCTGCGTGGGCGTGGAAAACTCGGTACTGGCATTACGAGCCCAACAAATCGCATCCGCACGGCGGGAATTCAAGGCTCGGGGGTCAAAACTACCTCGTTGTGAACGGTGTTTACTGGCTGAATCTCTGTGTATTTGTGCGGGTGTTCAGGTCGCCGAGTGTGATAGCGCAGTGTGCCTGCTTATGTACCATAATGAGAGCTTTAAGCCGTCTAATACAGGCCGACTTATCGCGGATATTGTACCGGATAATCATGCATTTCGCTGGGACCGCACTGATCCTGAGCCAGGCTTGCTGACTTTACTAGAGGATCCGGCTTATCAGCCAGTCGTGGTCTTTCCTGCCGAAAATGTGGAACCGGAACGCGTAGTGCACAGTGTAACTCGGCAAAGTGGTAAAAAACCGCTCTTTATTTTCCTGGATGGTACCTGGCGTGAAGCGAAAAAGATGTTTCGTAAAAGCCCTTATCTGGATCAATTTCCGGTGTTGTCGGTAACGCCTGAAAGCTTATCGGATTACAAACTGAGAGTGGCTCCGCACGCTCATCAACTCGGCACCGCAGAAGTCGCTTGTGTGGTGTTGGCTGAAAATGGCGAGGCGCAGGCCGCAGAGTACCTGACTCAGCATTTTGTGGATTTTCGAGATGCCTATCTGAAAGGGAAAAAAAGTAAGCTTTCTTGAGTCAATAAAGCACGCGAAGTGACAGTCAGTCAAAATAAGAAGAGCGCGACCCTTGCGGGCCGCGCTTGACGGAATCTTCTAAATAGCATCCTGCTATGTTGATGAGATCAACTCCTTACATGCTCGTCCATGTCTCGCCTTGCGTTGTCATTCTGCGAGATGTACATCCTGTACTGTCCTTTAAGCAATCAGCAGTCCCAGTTGCTGATTTAGTCCATGCTAACCATCCTTTGTGTCGTCATCCTGACTTGTTCCTATCTCCCTGTATTCCAATGCACCATCCACCTGTGCATCAACGTCCTTACTTAATCGGCATTTCCTGTTGTCCGAAGCCTAATCCTAGTTCCTGACACTCCTACCGCACAAACTCCCTGATAAGCAACTCAATCCGTTTCCATGTTGCTTTGTGCTCTCCCCTTGAGATGACTAAAGTATATGGGAGTCTGGGTGAGATGACAGCACGAAAAAACGCTTTGAATTTCGGGTAAAGGCATTGGCTGTAAAAAAACTTGTTATCTAACAAAGACCTTTTTATATTTTGCTGATAAAGTCAGCGGTATCTTCATAGATTGCGACATGCTTAGTGAGAGATCTCTCACAACTAAATGTCCGGATGTCGCTATTTAATAAAATTGCAATATGTTGAACTATCGGCTGTATTTTGTCGGGATCCGGGTTACCATAGCCTGAGAATAGTTATTGTTATTATTTGGAGCTTATATGAAAAGTGCAATCGCAACACTGCTTGCTGCTGTAACCAGTTTATCTGCTGTCGCTGCGGATGAAGTGAACATCTATTCCTATCGTCAGCCTTTCTTGATCCAGCCGATCCTGGATGACTTTACTAAACAGACCGGCATTAAGACCAATGTTGTATTCGCGAAAAAAGGTTTGATAGAGCGGGTTAAACGCGAAGGCAAACACGGTCGCGCCGATCTGGTTCTGACATCAAACTTTAGCGCCATGATCCAGTTAGAGGAAATGGGACTGACCAATGCCATTGAAAGCGACAAAATTGATAAAAATATCCCGGCCAGCTTTCGCGATCCGGATGGTCACTGGGTCGCGCTGACCAAACGCGTACGTAATGTCTATTCTTCTAAAGACAGAGCGGGCAAGTTGACGAGCCTGAGCTACGAAGAGCTGGCTAACCCTAAATACAAAGGTAAGATTTGTACACGTTCGGGCAAACACCCATACAACTTGGGTCTGGTCGCTTCTATGATTGCACACCATGGCGAGGCTGAAACCAAAACCTGGCTGCAAGGGGTTAAAGCAAACCTGGCACGTAAGCCACAAGGTAATGATCGCGCTCAGGTAAAAGCCGTAAAAGAAGGTTTGTGTGATCTGGCGCTGGGCAACAGCTATTACTTCGGCAAAATGCTTGAAGACAATAAGCAAAGAGCCTGGGCAGATGCCGTCTACATTAACTTTCCAAACCAGAGTGATCGGGGTTCACATCTGAATGTTTCGGGTGTCGTGATGACCAAGTACTCGAAAAACAAAGAAAATGCCTTGAAACTGATCGAGTTTATGACCGACAATAAAGCACAGAACATGTACGCCTCGATGAATATGGAATATCCGGTTAAACCGGGCGTCGAATTGTCGAAATTAGTGGCATCCTGGGGCACTTTTAAGGAAGACAGCCTACCTTTGTCCGAGATCAGTAAATACCGTCCGATGGCGCTTAAGCTCATCGATGAGGTAAAATTTGACCTGTAAATGCAATTAAAACAAAGTCTGTCCTCGTGGCAGAGCATGGCGTGGTTGATAGGCATTGCACTGTCAATCCCGCTGGCATTTTTGATTTTCGAGGCGCTGCAAGGCGAATCGGAAGTATTCAGCCATCTATGGCAGAGTGTGTTATGGGACTACACCCGTAACACCCTGGTGCTGATCGCCGGCGTTGTGGCGCTCAGCGCCTTAATAGCCCTGCCTTTGGGGTGGTTAACAGCCTATTGTCGTTTTCCCGGTAAGCGGGTGTTTGAATGGGCGTTGATGTTACCTCTTGCACTGCCTGCTTATATTATCGCATACGTTTATACCGACCTGTTGGATTATGCGGGCCCGGTTCAAATTTGGCTACGGCAGCAATTTGGCTGGCAGGGACCGGATGATTACTGGTTTATCGACCTGCGAACTTTGCCCGGTGCGATTGTAATGATAGCACTGGTGCTCTACCCCTATCTCTATTTGATTTTTAAAACTGCATTGCGAGAACAGTCTTTTAAACTGGTTCAGGCAAGCCAGCTGATGGGCATGAGTCCGGCGCAAAGTTTCTTTAAAGTCAGCCTGCCTCTGTCTCGTGGTGCGATTGTCGCAGCACTTGCGCTGATCAGTATGGAAACTATGGCAGACTTTGCCACAGTCCATTATTTTGCGGTCAGTACCCTGACAACGGCAGTGTATGACACCTGGCTGGGGTATTATTCCCTGACAGCGGCGGCCAAAATTTCGGGTATTATGCTGCTGTTTTTATTTGTTGCCTTGTTACTTGAACGCATGAGCCGTAAAACTCAGGTGGTGCATGAGCGTCAGTCTGGTGTTAACGACACTCACTTATATGACCTGACGGGTTACCAAGGATGGCTGGCCTGGGGGTTTTGCATGCTTATCCTTGGCATCGCGTTTTTTGTTCCGGTCGGAATACTACTCAATTATGCTTTTCATTATTTCGAACAGGCTTGGAATGCTGAGTTCTTTACCTATGCGCTGCAAAGCTTACAGATCAGTTTGTATGTAAGTGTAATTGCCATGTTTATCAGTTTACTGGTGGTGTACTATCAGCGCATTGAGCCGGGTAAGTTCACCAACCTGCCAGGACGTTTTGCCAGTACAGGTTATGCCCTGCCAGGTACTGTATTGGCCATTGCGGTCTTGCTACCGTTGACACTGATGGATACCAAACTCAATGATTGGCTGGATGGCAGTGGTTTTGAGCCAGGACTGTTACTGAGTGGTACCTTGTTCGCGATGATTTTTGCTTATGTGGTGCGCTTCTATGCCATTGCACATGGCGCGGTTGAATCCAGCTTTGTACGGATCAGCCCAAGTATCGACATGGCCAGTTTGTCACTCGGGAAGGGGCGCTTTCAGACCCTGACTCAGGTTCATATGCCCCTGCTCAAGCGAGGCTTGCTGACGGCTGGCTTACTGGTCTTTATCGAATGTATGAAAGAACTGCCTGCGGCGCTGTTATTGCGTCCCTTTAATTTTGAGACCCTGGCCACCCATGTTTATCAGTATGTCAGTGATGAGCAGTTGGAGCTGGCTTCGATTTCAGCGCTGTTTATCGTCCTGGTCGGGCTTATCCCGTTATATTGGGTCAACCGCTCAATGGAGCAACATAACTAATGCCAAGTTTAGAAATTCAATCGTTAAACTATCACTATGACGGCCATCCTGTAATCCAGCAGCTTGATTTAACTGTGGATGAGAATGAAATAGTGTGTTTGCTTGGCGCCAGTGGCTGCGGCAAAACCACCACCCTGAAAGCGATTGCAGGCCTGTTGCACCCTCAACAGGGTGAAATCCGAATCAATGGTAAAAGTGTCAGCAGTGAGCGGCACTTTGTCGCTCCTCAGCACCGTAATATAGGCATGATGTTTCAGGACTATGCGTTATTTCCTCACCTGACGGTGGCACAGAATATTGCTTTTGGTTTGAATAAGCTGAGCAAGACAGAACGACAAAATCGCGTGGCGCACATGTTAGAGCTGGTCCACCTTGAAGGCTATGCTGAGCGCTTTCCTCATGAATTATCTGGTGGTCAGCAGCAGCGTGTGGCCATTGCCAGAGCGCTGGCATATCACCCGAACTTGTTATTGTTGGACGAACCCTTTTCGAATATTGATGCACAGGTGCGCTTTCAGCTGATCAAAGATATTCGCGATATTATTAAGGATCAGCAGGTATCCGCTATCTTCGTCAGTCATTCAAAAGATGAAGCGTTTGCCTTTGCCGATCGGCTCGCTATCATGCACCAGGGGCAGATCGCCCAGTTAGGCACACCCAAAGAACTCTTTCAGCATCCGAGCAGTCGCCAGGTTGCTGAGTTTTTGGGACAGGGTGCGTACGTTTCGGCACAGCGTCACAATGGTGCGCAGGTTGAAACCGCGTTTGGTTCGGTAGAGTCTCTGATTGATATTGAGAGCCCAGCACGGGAAGGGCAGATTTACCTTAGGCCCAGTCACATTGAGCTGTTTAATACCGAGCAGGGACAAGTTGATGTGGCACAACACCGCTTTGTTGGCACTGAGTATTTATATGCCATCGAGCTGGAAGGCCAAATGTTGGAGGTTGCTATGCCATCAGATAAACCACTGGATCTAAGTCGGCCGGTAAGTTTGAAAATTAAGCCCCATGCGATAAACTTCTTTTCTTAATGCATAACAATTCGTTACATTAGTTTAAAGCGTTTTGGATTAGTGCGATGAGCTGGGCGGCGGCAGGAAGTGTCTAATAACAAACTGGCACAACCGTACCGCTCAGGTGCAGTATTGTTGGCGCATATAGAAATCAGCACTTATGCACAACCACTGTGAGGGGTTAAATCAGCCGCTGACTGTGTAAAAAATTTCTCATTTAGAGCAGCTAAATGAGAAATTTTTGCCTGGTTATCACCGAGATTTTTCCGTCTCAAGACGAGCTACTTAATTATGCGGATTGATATTATGTCAGATTTTCGCGTGTTGATATAATGATAGGATGGGGTGATGGCGCAAGCACAATCAGGGGTATGTGCCGAGGCAAATCTGCATGGTTTGCACTTATTTTTTAATGTACTGGATGGTCAGGATGAGGCGGTGCGCTCGGCACTCAGTCAGTCTGGCAGACTACAGGACGAACTTAGCGACCGCTTTTCAGAGGCCATGCTCAGCAGCTTTGTGGCTGTTGGGGCGCAATATTGGCCCCATATTTATCCCGAGTTCATTCCCCCTCAGTTGAAAAGTTTTCCCCTGATTAAAAGCAGTGAGCATTTGTGTAACAGTCAGCCTTTTGATTTGCTTTATGTGATCCGCTCAGATCGGGAAGACGTGAATCACCTGTTTGCCCAGAGTGTGCTTCACATGTTGTCCGGGTGTGTTGAACTGGTTGCGCAGGTACGCGCTTTTCGTTTTCTCGATGGTCGAGATTTTAATGGGTTTGTTTATGGTGCCGATATACCTCACGGGCGGTTTAAACGTCAGGTAGCCTTAGTGAATAACCCTGGAGGCCTGGATGATCAGGGCAGTTATATCCATATTTTGCGGACTCAGTTCGATTTGGCCCGCTGGCAGGCGTTACCTTTGTCAGATCAGGAGCAACTGATGGGGCGCACCCGGCTGGACAACGAGTTGATTGATGATGCGCCACCATACAATCATGCTCGATTGAATGAAATAAAAGACAGTGAAGGCAGGCCATTGTTATTGAATCAGAGTATGCCCTATGGGGATGTTTATGAGCAAGGCAGCCTATGGCTCAGCTGCGCTGCAAAAGGCAACGCGTTTGAGCAGCTATTACATAGTCGCTTTGGATTGTCTGGTGATGGGGATTATGATCCGTTACTGGATTATTCACAAGGCGATATGGGGGCCGCATTTTTTGCGCCATCGTTACAGTTCTTGCAACAAATGGCGCAATCATAATCGTTATTAGACGTTGTCAAACAGTGTTTTGACACGCTCCAGCGTCGCGTCGATTTCAGACACTTTGGCGGGTGCGATAAAAATGGTGTCATCGCCAGCGATGGTCCCTAATACACCGTCGGCAGATCCCAAAGAATCCAATAAGCGTGCAATCAGCTGGGCGGCGCCTGGGCTGGTGCGTATGATGATCATCATCTCGTTGTGCACTATGTCAATGACCAGCTGGCGTAACGGGCTTTTTGCCGTTGGTACGCCCATCTCGGCGGGCAAACAATACACCATTTCCTGTTTGGCATTGCGGGTCCGGACGGCACCGAACTTACTTAGCATACGAGAGACTTTACTTTGGCTGATATTGTCAAATCCCTGCTCTTTGAGGGCATCAACAATTTCACCTTGAGAACCAAAATTTTCTTCTTTTAACAGGGCCTTAAAGGCTTTAACGAGGGCTTCTTGTTTTTCCTGCGGCTGCATACTTAATACTTCTTTGTGACTCGACTGTTAGGATTTTACACAAAACCAGTCTGTTACCCAAATTTCAGGACAAGAAGATTCTTCAAGCAGTGTAGATTATCGATATTAGAAACGCAGCGCATGCGTAAACCATTAGTAGCAGAATTTGTCGCGAACTTTACAACTATAGTCGAAAAAAAGACGAAAATTGCGCGTATAAATTTGTTTTTGGCGGCGCTTTTCATTATCTTTACAGCACATTTAATTCCACCTTCAAATTATGGAGAATTCCAATGAAAGTTGCTGTATTAGGTGCCGCTGGCGGTATCGGTCAAGCATTGTCTCTTTTGCTTAAAAACGGTTTGCCTGCTGGTTCTGAGCTTGCGCTATATGACGTAGCGCCAGTAGTACCTGGCGTAGCGGTTGATCTGTCTCACATCCCAACAGCGGTAACAGTCGCTGGTTTTGGTAAAGACGACCTGGATGCAGCGCTGGTTGATGCAGACATCGTATTGATCCCTGCAGGTATGCCACGTAAGCCAGGTATGGATCGTGCTGATCTGTTCAATGTAAACGCGGGCATCATCAAGACTCTGTCTGAAGGCATCGTTAAAAACTGTCCTAAAGCTCTGGTTGGTGTGATCACTAACCCTGTGAATGGCACTGTGCCAATCGTTGCTGAAGTATTCAAAAAAGCGGGTACTTACGATCCAGCTCGCGTTTTCGGTGTAACAACACTGGACGTGATCCGTGCAGAGACTTTCATCGCTGAGCTGAAAGGTCTGAACGTAAACGACGTTAAAGTACCTGTGATCGGTGGTCACTCAGGTACAACTATCCTGCCTCTGCTTTCTCAGGTTGAGGGCGTTGAGTTCTCTGACGAAGAAGTAGCTGCATTGACTAAACGTATCCAGAATGCGGGTACTGAAGTGGTTGAAGCGAAGGCGGGTGGCGGTTCTGCAACTCTGTCTATGGGCGCAGCGGCAGCGCGTTTCTGCTTCTCACTGGTTAAAGGTCTGCAAGGTGAAAACGTGGTTGAGTACGCTTACGTTGAAGGCAACACTGGTGATGCAACTTTCTTCGCACAACCAGTTCGTCTTGGCAAAAACGGCGTAGAAGAGCTGCTACCTTACGGCGAGCTGAGCGCGTTTGAGCAACAAGCAAAAGACGACATGCTTGCGACTCTTGAAAAAGACATCAAAGAAGGTGTTGATTTCATGGCATAATTGCCACATTGCAGTGCAATAAATTGCACTGCAATTGAAACTAAAAAAGCCTGTCTTGTGACAGGCTTTTTTGTGTCTGCGGCATATGCGGTTTATTAGTGCAGGATCCGGGCGCGGATAGTACCTTCTACTGCGCTTAGCTCTTTTAATGCAACTTCAGAGTGGTCGCTGTCAACATCGATGACCACGTAGCCAATGCTGTCATCCGTTTGCAGATACTGCGCGGCAATGTTGATGCCATGTTGTGCAAACGCCTGGTTAATTTGTGTCAGGACGCCTGGGCGGTTCTCGTGCACATGGAGCAGACGACTGCGGTTTGATAGCTCAGGCAGTGACACTTCCGGGAAGTTGACTGCGGTGACGGTGGAGCCATTGTCTGAGTACTTAGTGAGTTTACCCGCGACTTCAATGCCAATGTTTTCCTGTGCTTCCTGCGTAGAACCGCCGACATGTGGCGTCAAGATCACATTGTCGAATTGACGCAGTGGGGAGACAAACTCTTCATCATTAGACTTAGGCTCGACCGGGAATACGTCGATAGCAGCACCAGACAGTTTTCCGGCGCTAAGTGCCTCGGCTAGTGCATCAATGTCTACCACTGTACCGCGAGATGCATTGATCAGAATCGCGCCTTGCTTCATCACTTCCAGCTCGGCCATACCGATTAGGTTTTTAGTTTGTGGCGTTTCTGGGACATGCAGGCTAACTACATCGGCACGTTGAAGCAGCTGCGTTAAGCTCTGGACCTGTTGTGCATTACCCAGGGTCAGTTTGTCTTCAATGTCGTAAAACTCGACTTTCATGCCGATGTTTTCAGCCATGATCCCCAGCTGAGTGCCTATGTGACCATATCCGATGATCCCCAGCGTTTTACCGCGGGCTTCAAAAGAGCCGATGGCCGATTTAAACCATTCACCTCGATGTGCCATGGCGTTGCGTTTTGGAATGCCACGCAACAATAGCAGGATTTCACCCAAAACCAGTTCCGCCACTGAGCGAGTATTAGAAAACGGGGCATTAAAGACGGCAATGCCGCGCTTTTTAGCTGCACTGAGATCGACTTGATTAGTACCAATACAGAAACAGCCAATCGCGACCAGCTTTTCAGCCGCTTCTAACACCGTTTCATTAAGGTGAGTGCGCGAGCGGATCCCCACAAAGTGGACATTCTTGATCCGCTCAATCAGTTCATTTTCAGGCAGCGATGTCTTCACGTACTCGATATTGCTATAACCGTTGCGTTTGAGCGTTTCAACTGCGCTCTGATGTACGCCTTCCAACAATAAAATGCGAATTTTGTCCTTAGACAAGGATACCTTACTCATGACTCATTCCTGTTACTTAATTTGTGGCCCCTCTGGGGTACCAGTGATGACGATGTCGGCACCGCGCTGAGCAAACAGGCCATTGGTAACAACACCGACGATTTGATTAATTTTCTCTTCCAGTTCAGTTGCTTGTGTGATGGACAGCCCATGCACATCCAAAATCACATTGCCGTTATCCGTTACCACACCCTGACGATAGACGGGATCGCCACCGAGCTTAAGTAATTCGCGGGCAACATAGCTGCGTGCCATTGGGATCACTTCAACGGGTAACGGGAATTGTCCCAATACGTCTACATGTTTGGTGTTGTCGACGATACAGATAAACTTGCGGGCAACAGCAGCGACAATCTTTTCGCGTGTCAGAGCTGCGCCACCGCCTTTGATCATCTGATTGTGAGCATTAATTTCATCTGCGCCATCTACATATATATCCAGTTCAGAGACGTCGTTGAGTTCGAATACGTCGATGCCCAGTGCTTTGAGCTTTTCCGTAGAAGCCTCTGAACTTGAAACTGCTCCTTTTATGGTGTCTTTGACACTTCCTAGTGCGTCTATAAAGTGATTGACGGTGGAACCTGTACCTACACCAACGACTGTACCGGCTTCTACATATTGTAATGCCGCCCAGGCAGCTGCTTTTTTCATTTCATCTTGAGTCATAACGCGATCACTGTTTTAGTTGATTATTGGTTCGCAATTATACGCTCAAAGCACAAAAAAAATATGTCATATGCCATCAATGACTGAAATTATGATCAGGTGCTCAAGGCTTGTTTACAGTGACAACGCGTTATTACACGTTTTGCCACTGATAGCAGTGCTGTGGCGTGATTATGGTTGGTAAAGGCACATCCCAGGCTTCGGTTGGTAGTGCTGAAACTTTCTGACATTCATGAGCCAGACCAATCAATTTAGGCTGTTGCCAGTTCTCACGGTAATAACGCGCCAGCGTACGATCATAATAGCCACCGCCCATACCAAGGCGGTTCCCTGAATCGTCAAATGCCACCAAAGGGAGCAGCAAGTAGTCTAGCTGCGCCAGTGGACAAATTTGGCTACAATTCAATTCTGGCTCTAAGATAGCATAGCGATTCTGCTTCATGGGTGAGTTTTTTTCATACTTCTGAAAGAGCAAAGTAACGCCGCTGAAGGGGTGTATTACAGGCAAATAAAGGTCCACACCTTTGGACCAAAGTGATTGAATTAAAAGGTTAGTTCTTAGTTCGCCATCGTTCTCAAGGTAGACCCCTATGCGGGCGTTTTTAGCGGGCTTTGCATGTTGAAAAAAATTAATAGTTAGTTTTTTGCTTGCCTCTATTTGTTGTTGTTCAGTTAGGCTGTTACGCAATTTCCTAATGCTTTTCCTGATATCTTTCCTTGATGATGCAATTTTTTCATTTTCAAGTGAGACTGCTTTCATTACATAGGTACCAATTCAGGGAAAGCAAGACTGAGCCCCAACACAATCAGTAACAACACTAATAATGACAGGAGAATATACAGCAGCTTCTTAGAGCGTTTGGGGGGCTCATTGTCGAGTTCCAGTTCACTAAACAAAGCTTCATCTTCCCACTCATCTTCTTCATGCTGTTCATCCTGGACCTGCTTACCATCTATGCGTTGCTCCAGTTCATCGAGCTTTTCTTCGATACGGATGAGACTGCTGGTGATGTAATCCAGAGCATCAAATACACGTTCATTAGCTGCATTTTGAACGTTTTCTGCGGGGGCTGAGGCCTGTGATTGCAGCTTACTCTGGATCCCGTATACGGCGAGTAATTTGGCCTGCTTTAGACATTTTTGCTTATCACCTGGCCCAAATAAGGGTTTGCCGGCAGTGAAGTCGACGACCTTCTGCGTCGGTACTTTTAACTTGGCAGCGAGTTGCTCTGTGGCTGCCTGGCTGTCAGTGTCGGGCTTAAAGCCGGAAAACACGACGCGAAAATGTTCGCTCATGAGGTTTCCTCAAAATTGTTACTTCGGGTCCATTATATACACCGCGCCCCTGTGAATTGTCGTTAACTTATTGCTGGGTAAGCGGAATAAAGAATATGGACATCGTCAATTGTTGTTTTGAGTATACCTAACTTTTAAGCATAGTGTGTGAAGTAATCACACTGGTCATGACGAGACAAGAAACGGCGCTGCATTGCAGCGCCATGCAAGGCGTTTGGGAGATTAGTATTTAGCAGGTTGATTGTACTTTAATGCGTCAGTAATGAATGCCCGCAGATCCTGATTAGCCTGGGTGAGGTCAGGGCGACGCAGATACATCATGTGGCCAGAGCGATAGCCTTTAAAACGCAATCGGTCCTGCATCTTACCACTTGGGTCGAGGTGCCAGAGGTTATACTTACCGTCAAAGTAGTTGGTGGCACCATCATAATAGCCTGATTGTACCATCACGTTCAGGTAAGGGTTTTTTGCCATCGACAAACGCAATTGCTCACCCACCTCGTTTTTGCTGCGATCCCAGGGGCGTACATCACCAAACATATTGTACTTAATATCAGTTTTATAATTCAGCTCATGGCGGAAGTAATGATTAATTGCCGGCGTAAAGGCATGCAGCCAGGCATCCAATTCAGGCCAATAGTCGGGGCCTTCACCGGCGTCTCGTTTATCAATACCCAGATAGCGGGAGTCGAGGCGGCCGATGGTATAGCCACGCTCGCGCAATAGCTCTTTCCAGAAAGCGTGGTTGGGTATGTCGAGGTTATTTTGTAGTACGAACTGTTCCGATAGTCCGCTGAAGTGTGCGACTTGCTTTGCTACTGTCAGGCGCTCTTGCTCACTTAACATAGCGCCTTTGGCCAATGCGGGCAGGTAATGATCTAAGGTATAAGCTTCCACCTGCTCCAGTACATTCAGTAGATCTTGATTTTGCAGGGCCTCAGGGAGGGCTTTGTGATACCAGGCGGTTGCTGCAAAATAGGGAAGACGGTTGGCACTTTTTACCGGTCCCTGACGCTTAATCCCAATATCCGTTGGAGAAACCAGCACCACGCCGTTTAAGAATAACCACTGCTTGTTTTGCAGTTCATGGGCCAGGCCAGAAACGCGAGTTGTGCCGTAGCTCTCACCAATCAAAAATTTCGGTGACAGTGCACGGCCATGTCGATTGATAAAGGTATTGAGCCACCCAGCCAGATATTTGATATCAGCATTGACACCGAAAAAGCGCGATTGCAGAGTTTGCTTGTCAGCCATTGAGCCATCTTGCTCTGGCAGAACGCGAGAGTAACCAGTGTTGACTGGATTGACGAACAGAATATCAGCAACATCCAGCACAGAATCAGGATTATCTTTTAAGCCATAGGGCTGCATTGGGTAACCTTCGTCGTCAATCTTCAGCACCCGAGGCCCTGTGTACGCAATGTGCATCCATACAGACGCTGAGCCCGGACCACCGTTAAATGAGATCAGCAGTGGACGGGTGGCGGGATCTTTGACTTTGTTCTTTTTATAGTAGGTATAGTGGAGTGTCGCTATCGGGTGGCCTGCTTTATCCCATACTGGCTGAGTACCTGTGGTGGCTGTGTAGGCGATCCGCTCCCCGTTAAAGGTTCCTTTGTGTTCGGTGATGACCTGAGCATCAATTTGCTGGGTTAATTGACCCTGAGTATCGGCTTGTGCCGATGCCGTGTGAGGGAGTGTGGTAATAAAAGTCGCAGAAAGAGCGAACAGTAATGGCTTCAACAACATGTTTTTATTTTTTGGGTGAAATCGATCTGCTTATTTAAGACGCATCCAGGACAGAATTCAAAAAACTTGAGACTAATAGCCAAAAAATAGGCTATGCGCAAAGTGTGTTAATTTTTATGGTGTTTTTGGTTTTTTTTTTGTGTTTTAAATGGCCCGGTGAGGCCGAGTTTTGGCGGGCTTTTGTTGCGGTCTGTTTACAATTTTATTGGCCGGTGAGTTTTTTTTGTCACAGAAATCGCGTATATTTAATCCTTATGTCTGTAGTATGAAAGTATTTAGCGCTGTTAAATTCTTGTATCTCTTCCCTTTTCTCGTAGTTTTAGTAGAGCATCGTAATGCAAAGAGTATTAGTCGTCGAAGACAGTAAGGTAGTGCAACAAATCCTTCGCCACCTTGCATCACAACACCTGGATGTGGAAATTGATTATGCCTGGTCTCTGAAAGAGACCCAGGCATTACTCGAGAGCCAACATTACACTCTGGCTTTGGTCGATCTGACCTTACCAGACGCCCCTGATGGAGAGGTCGTGCAGCTTACGCTAAGCCGCAACGTACCCACTGTGGTATTGACGTCTAAAATTGATGAATATAGCCGTCAGCAAATGCTTGAGATGGGCGTCGTTGATTATGTGATTAAGGACAATCGGGATTCTTATCTCTATGCCATTAAACTCGTATCACGTTTATTGCGCAACGAAGGGTGTCAGGCACTGATCGCTGATGATTCAATGATCAGTCGGGCTGTGATGAGACAGATGCTGGAAAAGCAGCTGTTTACGGTGTTTGAGGCGCAAGATGGTGAGCAAGCTTTGAATATGCTCAATGCCAAGTCGGACATTAAATTATTGCTGACAGATTATGCGATGCCCACCATGGATGGCTTTGAACTGGTTAAAGCTGTGCGCAACAGCCGCGGGCGTGATGATTTGGCTATTATTGGCCTGTCAGGTGCTGGCAGTCACGGTTTGTCTGCTAAGTTCATCAAATATGGCGCCAATGACTTTTTGACGAAACCCTTTATGAATGAAGAATTTCATTGTCGGGTGATGCAAACCATGGATCAGTTGAACCTGATTGCAGACATTAAAGAGTACGCACACAGAGATTTTCTGACTGGTCTTTATAATCGTCGATATTTTTGCCAGCATATGGATAAAGTGCTCAAGAATAAGCCGGATCAGTTCACACTGGCGTTACTGGATCTGGACCACTTTAAGGCAATCAATGATCAGTACGGTCACCTTGGAGGGGACAAAGTCCTGTCTCAGGTTGCTGAGCTGCTCAATAGCTCTTTCAATCATTGTCTGGTGGCACGTGTCGGAGGGGAGGAATTTGCCGTGTTAATGCCCGGTAATGACCTGACTGTGGCTAAAAATAGTTGCCAGGACTTCAAAGAACGCTTTGCTAACACCCAATTTATGATCCAGGAGCAGGCATTACACTGCACACTTAGTGTGGGCATTGCCCGGTGCGATAAAGCGACCCTCAGTGACGTCATGCGTGCGGCAGACAGCGCTTTGTATCGTGCTAAAGAAGCTCAGCGCAATTGCGTAATGGTCAGTGAAAGCTAATCTTCAGATTACCCCACCCGATATTGCACCATTTCAAGTCAGACAATAAACAGGCGCACCAGCACGGTGCGTTTGGTATTCATTCTATATCTCTGAATCAACCTAACGCATTGTAAAATAATTACTTTTATTATTGGCACAAAGGTTGGATTACCTCCCCCGACAGGATCATCTGCCCTGGGGGGGCAAATAATGAAAATGATAAGCGCAATAATTAAACCGTTTAAGCTGGATGAAGTCCGCGAAGCCCTGGCTGAGCTGGGTATCGAGGGCATGACTGTGGTCGATGTGAAGGGTTTTGGTCGTCAGAGGGGTCATACCGAGCTATATCGTGGAGCTGAATATCAGGTCGACTTTATTCCCAAAATAAAGCTTGAAATAGCGACCCGCAGTGAAAATACCCAGCGTGTCGTGGAGGCAATTACTGAGATTGCCAGTACTGGCAAAATTGGCGACGGCAAAATATTTGTCTATGACCTTGAGCAAATTGTCCGGATCCGTACCGGTGAACTCGACGAAGAAGCGATTTAAGGGGTGAACTAATGGAAAATACGGTAATTGAATTACAATTCTCTCTGAACACCTTTTACTTTCTGGTGTCTGGTATTCTGGTGATGTGGATGGCCGCTGGCTTCGCGATGCTTGAAGCGGGGCTGGTACGCTCAAAGAACACCACCGAAATTCTCACTAAAAATGTCGCCCTGTATGCCATCGCCTGTACGATGTTTCTATTGGTTGGATATAACATCATGTACGTGGATAACGTTGAAGGTGGGGTAGTGCCTAACTTTGGTGCGCTTATTGGCAGTGCTGCCGACGATGCTGACCATGCACTGGAATCAGATTTCTTTTTTCAGGTTGTGTTTGTGGCAACCGCCATGTCTATTGTCTCCGGAGCGGTTGCAGAGCGAATGAAGCTCTGGGCATTCTTGTTGTTTACTGTGGTCCTGACTGGGTTGATTTATCCTATTGAAGGCTATTGGACCTGGGGCGCTGGATTCTTGTCTGAGTTGGGCTTCGTCGACTTTGCAGGCTCTGCGATAGTGCATGGTGCAGGTGCCGCTGCCGCCCTGGCTGGCGTTTTGTTACTCGGTGCACGTAAGGGCAAGTATGGAAGAAACGGTGAAATCTATCCTATCCCTGGTTCAAACCTGCCTCTGGCGACACTGGGAACCTTTATTTTATGGATGGGATGGTTTGGATTTAACGGTGGATCTCAGCTATTTCTTGCAGACAAAAGCAATGCCATCGCTGTCAGTCAGATCATGGTAAATACCAATGCCGCGGCAGCAGCGGGTGCGATTGCAGCACTGGTGGTGTGTAAGCTGATGTGGAAAAAAGCGGACCTGACCATGATCCTGAACGGTGCACTGGCTGGTCTGGTGACCATTACCGCAGAGCCTGCGTCACCCACGCCAATGCTGGCTTGTATTCTGGGGATGCTGGGTGGTTCTTTGGTGGTATTCAGCATAGTCGCACTGGATAAACTGCGTATTGATGATCCGGTTGGTGCTATTTCCGTGCATGGTGTGTGTGGGGCGTTGGGCATTATGATGGTGCCTTTCTCGAACAGTGATGCCAGCTTTATGACTCAGGCCATCGGGCTGGTGACCATACTGGGTTTTGTGTTTATTGCGTCTTACATCGTCTGGGGGATCATCAAAACCTTGATGGGGATCCGGGTAGGTGAAGAAGAAGAACTCAGTGGTATGGACCAGCACGATTGCGGCATAGATGCGTATCCTGAATTTGTGACCATTCGCAATAAGTAAGCAAGAATTCACCAAAAAGCGCGGCTTATCGCGCTTTTTGGTTTAAGCGGCAGTTAATCTGAGATAATCTAGCATCTATTCACTCTCAGTAAGCATTCCACGGTCAATGGCAGACAACAAAAAAGCAGCAGGCAAACCTCGCAAGTCCACCCGTAAATCACCGGCCAAATCAGGCAAGAAAAAGACCGCTAACTCCACTTCCTCATTTAAGCAACGCTTACGGGCATTACGTAACCGGACACTGAGCACGCTGTGGTCGTTGTGCTGGAAGCTAAGTCTGGCCATGGTATTTGCGGTTGCAGGGTATGTGGTTTATCTCGATGCCAAAGTCAGCCGACAGTTTGAGGGGAACAAGTGGCAGTTACCTGTGCAGGTGTATGCCCGCGCTATGGCGTTTTATCCGGATCAATATCTGGCTGAGCAGGAAGTGATCTGGGAACTGGAGCGGCTCAATTACTCTCGGGTAAACCGCATTAAACATACGGGCCAGTTTGTAGTGCAGGGTCGTACGATTACCGTGTATCGCCGCTCCTTTGAGTTTTATGACGGGGTTGAGCAGGCGCGTATCTTTACCCTCAATTTTGCTGGCAAAAAGCTGGCCAGCATTGTGAATGATCAGGGGCGGCGAGTTGAGAGTGCCAGGCTTGAGCCGGTACAAATTGCTCGAATAGGCAATGAAAGTCGTCAGGATCGGGAATTTGTGCCACTGGACAAAATACCGGATATTCTTAAAAACACCTTGCTGGTGGTTGAAGATCGGGCTTTTTATGAACATCACGGGGTGTCTGTGTGGTCCATTATGCGTGCTTTGTACCACAATATTCGTGCGGGACGCACAGTGCAGGGGGGGAGCACCCTGACCCAGCAGCTGGCAAAGAACTTTTATTTAACCCGGGAACGCTCTTTGCTGCGCAAGATCAATGAAGCTTTTATCGCCCTCATTCTTGATTTCCGTTACAGCAAAGATGAAATTCTTGAGGCTTATCTCAACGAAGTCTACCTCGGCCAGGCTTACAACCAGGGCGTCCATGGCATGGGTCTGGCAGCGGAGTTCTACTTTGCTAAACCCGTTGATGAGCTGGAGTTTGATCAGATAGCCATGCTGGTTGCTATGGTGAAAGGCCCGTCTTATTACAACCCGCGTCGATATCCGGAGCGAACCATGGAGCGACGCGACCTGGTGCTCAGGTTGATGGCGGAAAATGGTCTTATCACCACCAATGAGTACCGTCAGGCGTTAGAGCGACCTGTTGCCATTCAGCCTCTGAAAGAAAGTCTGATGCAAACTTACCCGGGTTATCTGGAGTTGGTGAATCGTGAACTTCAGCAATTGTTGCCAGATGAAAATGTCGTGAATGCGGGGATTAGGATATTTACGTATTTTGACTTGCAGAAGCAATCCGCCATGGAAGAGGCGGTCAGTGAAGGTTTGCCTTACCTGGAACGACGCTTTTCGACCGCTCAGTTGGAAGTGGGGATGATTTCTGTGAACACCGAAAAAAGCGGCGTATCGGCTCTGGTGGCGGGGCGTCAGCTTCGTTATTCCGGGTTTAATCGGGTGCTGGACACACGTCGTAATGTGGGCTCTCTGGTAAAGCCTGCGATATACTTGTCAGCACTTGAGCAGCCAGGCTATAACCTGGGCACTTTGCTGGAGGATGCCCCATTACAGGTGACCAATGCGGCGGGGAAAACCTGGCAACCGGAAAACTTTGACCATCGATTCCGGGGATCGGTACCTTTGTATCGTGCGTTCAGTGAGAGCATCAATATTCCAGCGGTTAACCTGGGTCTGGATGTTGGTGTCGACTCTGTTGCTCAAACCATAGGACAGCTAGGTGTCGACAGTGATATTCCTTTGTATCCCTCTATGTTGTTAGGGGCTGTGGAGTTATCGAGTTTTGATGTGGCTCAGATGTACACCACATTGGCTGCCAATGGCCAATATGCGCCACTGACGAGCATTTCGGCTATTACCAATACCACAGGTAAGCGTTTGTATCAGCATCGTGTTGCTAAGCAACCTCGGTTTTCTCCGGAAGCCATGTACATGACGCGTTATGGGCTGAAGCGAGTCACCAAGAGCGGCACCGCTAAGCGACTAACTCAGCATTTTCCCTCTATTCAGTTGGCGGGAAAAACGGGCACAAGTAATGAATTGAGAGACAGCTGGTTTGCCGGGTTTGATCATAATACAGTGACGGTCACCTGGATTGGCCGGGACGACAATAAGCCTGCAAAATTGACAGGCGGGCGCGGCGCGCTGGAGCTCTATATCCGTTATTTAAAACCTTTGAATCCACAGGCGATTGCAGATCAGCGACCCGCGGGCGTCCGCTGGGCATTTGTGAACGAACAAACGGGTGAGCAGGCTGCGCCGCATTGTGGGCCAACGATTCAGCTGCCTATTCGCATTGAGGAGTTTAACCCCCGGCCGGGATGTGGCTGAGCCACAGGCCGGCGCGCAGTCAGTTAAGTTCTGAATTTAGCGATGAGTTGCTTTAAGGTTGCTGCCATATCGCTGAGTTGTTGAGCATCGCCCCGAGTGGCTTCTGCTGAGCTTAGGGTGTGATCGGCCAGGTGACTTATTTCACTCGACTCCACCAGCGCCTGTTGCGTGGCAACTGCCTGACGTTTTACTTGATCGCTGATCACATGACCTTGTTGGTCGATGTCAGCCATACTTTGCTCAGCGGCGCTGAGTACCTGGTTAGTCTCAGTGGCTGCGCTGACGCCTTGCTCCATCTTTTCAACACTACTGAGCATTTTCTTCTGGGTGTCGTTAGAAGCTTGTTGTAGTGAGTGGATAATAGAGTGGATCTCTTCGGTCTGTTGCTGCGTTCTTTGCGCGAGCGTACGCACTTCATCCGCAACAACCGCGAAACCCCGACCCTGTTCACCGGCCCGGGCAGCCTCAATAGCCGCATTGAGCGCCAGCAAATTGGTTTGTTCAGCAATTTCACTGATCCCCAGACTGACTTTACTGATGTCCTGGCTGTCTTGCGCAAGCTTATCCAGTGCAATGCGGCTCTCTTCGAACTCACGTTGTAACACTGTCATATGCTCTGCCAGTCGGGTGGTATTTTCACTCCCTTGTTTGACTTGTTGTGCTGCGGTGGCAGCCAGTTCTGTGGCATGGTGTGCGGAGGTTTCAACAGCATCGGCGGCATTGGCCATTTCACTGAGTGCCTGATGCACGGTCTGGATTTTAGCTTGCTGCTGTGCCACATCTTCTCGGGTGTCCTGGCTTATCTGGCGCAGTTTGTCTGTGGCGCCATATAAATCGGTTGAAGTGGTTCTTACATTGCCCAATAAATGGACAAAGGCATCCAGCACAGCGTTATACTGGCGCAAGATGTCGCTGAGCTCATCTTTGCCACGCGGTTGGGCGCGTGCTGTTAAATCACCACCTGATGCCTGTTGTGCTGAGGTTGAAAATTCCGCTATGGTGTCGACAACTGCAAAATAGAAACCCAACATCAGATACAAAGCGAGCAGCAAGCTGAGTATGGATGCCAGAGCGACCAGATTTCGGATCCGCCGTTCATTGGTGAGCTTTTCATCGAGCAAGGTTTTCAGAGTGGGTGTGGCTGCATTAATCAGGCCAGTCAGCTGGGTAAGTACATCGCGATGCACGCTGCTGAAGGCCCCACTGGTCAGTTCGATGTCGTCGGGCTCAAGCAGTTTATCGTTGATGGTGCGGTGATAGTTATCCAGTGCGCGGTTTAATGCTGTAATTTTATCCTGAAGTCGCTTGGTAACTTGTTTGTTGTTGGCCGTTGCAACTTCCAGCTTGTTGTTCAGTTGCATTTTTACCAGCGGAAGTACTTTATTCAGATTTGACAACGCGATGAAGGTATCGGGGGTGAAACGGCCGCTGCTGATGATCTTATTTGCCTGCTCAGCGATGCCATTCACCTGAGTGATCACATTAGGCAGTGATTCCACTAAAGAGCGGTTGAGATAAGAGCGGCTTAAATCATTGTCTATCGCGAGCTTCGAAGCAATGGACAAATGCTCCAGCTCGTCACCTGGCTTAACGCCTTTAGCAAATGGACTGCGTGCCAAAACCTGAGCATTGCGCTGGGCTTGTTGGTTTAACAGGTTTTCTAAAATGGGTGGATAAAATTGTAAGCCTGCGCGCTGTTGCTGACTCACCTGAATTGACTGAGTCAGGGTTGAGTTAAGAAAAAATAAGCTCAGGCTGAGGGGGACTAAAAGAATACCAAATACCAGGCTGATTTTGGTTTTATATTTTAGCTGTGCCATAAAGGCAATCGCGGGGCTAGCGGCTGATCTGAGTCCTGTCATAATTTTATCTTTGTTTATAAGTCATTAGTAAGAGACCGGGTATAAACAAAGAATAGTTCAAAGCCCTGAAAGTTTTTACTGCCAAAAACAAAAAAAGCCCCGCAGGGCTTTTTCATATCACTGAACTGAGCGAGTTTGTTTAAGCTACCAGCTTAGCAAATGCGCGCTCAGCCGCTTTGATTGTTTCAGCAATGTCTGCATCACTGTGCATGGTGCTGACAAATCCGGCTTCGAATGCGGATGGTGCCAGATACACGCCTTCTTCCAGCATCAGGTGGAAAAAGCGTTTGAAGCGTTCCAGGTCGCACTCTGTTGCTTGCTGATAGGTATCAACACGCTCGGCATCGGTGAAGAAGAAACCGAACATGCCACCGGCATAGTTGGTAGTCAGGGCAATGCCAGCGGCATCTGCAGCACGCTGGAATCCATCACACAGTTGCTTACTCTTACTTTCAAGTGCATCGTGCAGACCAGGCTCTGACAATAGCTCAAGTGCCTTGAGGCCAGCCGCCATGGCGATAGGGTTACCAGACAGGGTGCCTGCCTGATAAACCGGGCCTACCGGTGCAATGTAGTCCATAATGGCACGTTTACCACCAAAGGCACCCACAGGCATACCGCCACCAATAACCTTACCCAGGCAGGTTAGGTCTGGCTCGATATTGTAATAGGCCTGAGCGCCACCCAATGCCACTCGGAAGCCTGTCATGACTTCATCGAAAATAAGCACAGACTGATGTGTATCACAGATCTCGCGCAGACCTTCCAGGAAGCCGTCAACTGGTGGGATACAGTTCATGTTACCAGCTACGGGCTCAACGATAATACAGGCAATCTGGTCCGGGTATTGGGCAAAAATGGCTTTCACTTCGTCCAGGTTATTGAATGACACGGTGAGTGTGTGTTTCGCAAAATCTGCCGGGATGCCCGGTGAGTTTGGTACACCCATAGTCAGCGCACCAGAGCCTGCTTTAACCAGCAATGAATCGGCATGACCATGGTAGCAGCCTTCAAACTTCAGGATTTTATCTCTGCCTGTGTAGCCACGTGCCAGGCGGATCGCACTCATGGTGGCTTCGGTCCCTGAGCTGACCATACGCACTTTGTCGATAGAAGGAACCAATGCTTTGACTTTTTCAGCCATCAGAATTTCGCTTTCAGTCGGCGCACCATAGCTCAGACCATTTTCTACCGCATCCAGCACAGCCTGCTTAATTTGAGGATGGTTATGGCCGAGGATCATCGGACCCCAGGAGCCAACATAATCGATATAGCGTTTACCATCGGCATCAAACGTGTGTGGGCCTTCTGCTTTGTTAATGAACAGCGGCGTGCCACCGACGCCGTTAAACGCGCGGACCGGTGAGTTGACGCCACCCGGGATAGATTCCTGGGCACGAGAGAAGAGGTCTTGACTGATTGTCATAATGTGTCCTTTGTTATGTACATAAGGTATCGGTAATGAAACTCGATACCTCAGGTCATGAAACGAATTTAGTAGATTAGGCTTCGCGTTTGCGACTGAACCAGGGCACGTCTACTTCGTATTGCTCAACCTTGTCGGCAACGCCCAGTGTCAGTGCAAACAACGCCATACGGATCAACACGCCGTTTTGAACCTGACGGAAGATGGCCAGGTTGTCATTATTATTTAAGTCGTTATCCAGTTCATTGGCATCGCCACGGCTATCACGGGGCAGCGGGTGCATCAATACGGACTCTGGCTTACAGTGTGCATCGTAAATGGCCTGGCTGATACGAAAACCACCGCGATATTTATTGGCTTCTTCCTGTGACGGGAAGCGTTCTTCCTGAATGCGGGTTTGATAGACGATGTCTGCTGCCAGGTTGCCTTCCATTTTTGAGACCAGTTCAATGTGGTGACCTGCGTTGCTGACGGCATCCAGAATATAGTCCGGCATTTGCAAACCGTCCGGGGCGACCATAGAAAAGCGCACATTTTTATAGTGGCATAGCAGCTTAGACAGTGAGTGAACGGTACGGCCATATTTCAGGTCGCCAACCAGGGCGATGTGCATCCCGTCAATGCCGCGTTCGAAACGACCTAGTTCTCGCTCAATGGTTAACAGATCCAGCAAAGCCTGGGTTGGGTGTTCATTTGGACCATCTCCGCCGTTGATCACCGGGACGTCTGAGCCTGTGGCAAATTCCGCAACGGAGCCAGCATCCGGATGGCGCATTGCGACGGCATCGGCATAAGCGGAGATCACGCGGGCGGTGTCATACAGGGATTCCCCTTTTGCTAAAGCGGAACTTTGCATACCTGTGGTCTCACGGACCGTACCACCCAGCAGATTAAAAGCGGTTCCGAAACTGACACGCGTTCGGGTACTGGGTTCAAAAAACAGATTGGCTAAGACAGCACCTTCGAGCACATTGGTGCGTTTGTACTTTTTAGCGTAGGGTTCCATTTTCTTAGCAACATTGAAAATCAGCTCAATGGCTTCTCTGTCGAGTTCGTTGACGGAGAGGATGTTTTCACCTTGGAAACTTAACATGCGGCGATTCCTAATCACAGATTGACAACAGGAGGCGGGGAGCACTCCTAACCGAGCTCGCAAAACAGGGCGCATCAGGCACGCTGCGTTGAGTAACTGGAGCGACATAATAGCACAATTCTGTTTTTTAGGCGTGGAAAATGACGGCTAAGTCGCCGTCACAGACTGATATCAGAAAACTGGTTTCAAGATGGCGAGCAGGATGATGATCAGCAGTAATATCACCGGAAACTCGTTAAAGATGCGATAGAATCGGTCACTGCGTTGATTGCGGTCATGTTTAAAATCTGCCAGCAGCTTGAAGCAATAAGCGTGATACAAATAGAGCATAATGACCGGTATTAATTTGTAGTGCAGCCACAAGTTGGCACGAAACCACTCTCGACCATAACTGGTGATGAGTAATACGCCAAATACTGCGGTGAGTATCGCAAAAGGTGTGACAAAATAGAGCAGGCGTCGCTCCATGATTTTAAGCATCGCGGAGCAGGGCTTTTCGTCAGTCATCGCATGATAAACAAACAGTCTTGGCAGATAGAATATCCCGGCAAACCAGGCAACCATAAAAAAGATGTGTAGCGCTTTGTACACAAGTATCGTCGTCATAAAACCTCTGGGTTGTCTAAAATCACAATTACAGCAAGCTGTTTCTCATAGTAAGAATATGGCGGATCTGATCCCACCGGAGCAGGCCCATAATTTGTTCGTTATTTTTTTGATTATACACATAGACGGCGCCAGAGCGCTTGTCTTTGAGGATATCAAATGCGTCAGCCAGCGTAGCTTGTGTGCTCAGCCCTTGCAGTTCGATATAAGTGATGGTCATGCTCTGCTCTGAAATCAGGCTGAGATCATATTCTGCCAGTCGATAACCATGCTCCTCGTCGTACACTATTAGTGGCGTCTGACTGTCGATGGCCGACAAGGTTTCTTTTATTTGGTCTTTGTCATCCGAATAGAGGAGTTTAAAGCCCTCGTCCATTTCCTCCATAATCCCGACCTTTTGCAGTGCTTCTTTGGCTGGAGAAACCTGATAGGGGAGCTCCTGGAAATCCAGTTGTTGTAAGAAAATTGAACGATTCCCAAAGACTTGTAATGCAGTGACATAAGCGCAGGAAATTACAATCATGGCGGGCACGACAATCTGAGGGCTGGAGGTCAGCTCCATGACTGCGGTGAGGGCCGCCAGGGGAGCATGCAGTGTTGCTGCCAGCAACCCGGCCATGCCCAGAACGCCGTAGGTCCCAGCGACACTGACGTCAGGAGAAATATACTGAGCAAAATACGCCATCAAGGTACCAATTAAGACTCCCAGTCCGATGACCGGGCCAATGATCCCGCCGGGGATCCCCAGGCCAATGGCAAAGATGGTTGCCAGTAGCTTGGCTATCAAAATGGTGGTCAGTAGTTGTAACTCGCCGGGTGTTTCAACAGCTATTTTGATGGCGCTCATTCCCGAGCCCATGGCTTCCGGCACCAGGTAGCCTATCAGTCCGGCCAACAACCCGGCCAGCATCAGGCGAGGAAACATGCTAATGGGCTTAAAGGTTTTAATGATCATCATCAGGTTCTGATTAAATGCAAAAGCAATGGCACCCAGCACAAAACCACACAGAATCAAAAATGGATAATGCCAGAATGACAATGCCGAGACGCTGATGAGTGATAACTCCAGATCGTGACCAAACACGTATTGCGTTGCCAAGGCACCGGTCACTGCTGCGAGCATAATTGGCACGAAGATGTGAATTTTGTATTCCCGCAGTACCACTTCCATAACAAAGATGACGGCGGCCAGAGGGGTATTAAACGAAGCTGCAATGCCCGCTGCAACACCGCATCCGGCCAATGTCCGGGCGGCGTTCATTGGCAAATGCAGGCGCTCGGCCAGAATACTGGCACCCGTCGCACCCATGTGTACGGACGGACCTTCGCGTCCGACTGAAAAGCCACTGATGAGTGCCACAGCACCCCCGAAAAATTGATTGACGGAGTTCCAGATGGGCATTTGTCCATAATGCTGTTTGATACGATAGATCACAAACGGGATGCCGAGGCGATAGTGTTTAAACCCGGTCAGGCTGGCAAACAGGGCGATCAGTAACGCGGCACCAACCGGCAGCAGCACGCGCTGATGTTCAGGCAAGGTGGTGAAGTCATCGGGACTGTCTAAAAAAGTGCTTTGCACCAGCATGATGGTGAGACGAAACAAGATGATCAATATTGCTGCAATTAAGCCGGCACCAATTCCCAGTAAGCAAAGCTGGATGGAAGTTTTGGGTTTCGCTAAGCGACGGCGTACATTATCGAACGACATACAATATTGGCCTGTTGAGAATCTGATTTGTTGCGAGTGCAGTTGTCCTGCCTAGCTGCCTGTACTAGCTCAATCCTGAGGTTTTTCATAATGCCCGAACACTCGCCAAAGTCAGCGCTGTGGTGCTTGATTTCCGGGAAGACAGCAGAAGTAGCATAGTACACTTGGTGGATAAGTGTATCAAATAATCTAAGTCCTTGTAATTAAGTAAATCAAACGACTAGTTAACGCAGGATAGAGAAGGTGGATCTCGTTGCCGGATGAGTGCCAGTCTATACTTGATTAAAATAGTCAGGTATTAGATAATTCCGCTATTAAATGTACAGGGGTCGAATACACATGTCTGATCAGATACCAATTAAATTTTCCGACGCGGCAGCAAGTCGTGTGAAAGAACTTATCTCAGAAGAAGAAAACCCTAACCTTAAGCTGCGAGTGTATGTGACCGGCGGTGGGTGTTCTGGGTTTCAGTACGGATTTACCTTTGACGAAAAAACCAATCCGGGTGACCTGGAAATTGAGAAAAACGGGGTGTCCATGGTCGTTGATCCAATGAGCATTCAGTATCTGGTTGATGGTGAGGTTGATTACACTGAGGGTCTGGAAGGAGCACGCTTTTTTGTCAGTAATCCTAACGCAACCACTACGTGCGGTTGTGGTGCGAGCTTCAGCGTATAAAGTCATCCTGATGTATCACTTCTATTCTCAAAGGCCATGCACAAGCATGGCCTTTTTGTATCTAAAATTAGACCAAAAGCGACCATCTTTTTTCTGCACAGTTTGATAAAGTACCCGTGTGAGAGCAAAATGCTGGTGTTTAAGCCTGCACGGCGCTGGCTATCCTGGGTTGGTAAGGTGGATCATCAGAACAAAAAATCCCAGTACCAGAGTGGAAAAAGCGAGAATATAGATGAATCCGCGTTTGCCTTGTTTGAGTGGCACGCCATTTACACGTAAAAAGTAATACCAACCCAAACAGAGCAAAATGGGTAGCAAAAATATGAGCCGGATCATCAAAAATTCTCCCAAAATTTGTTACTTTATGACAGATTAGCGCTAAACCACTATTTTTTAAAGAAAAAATAAATTATTTCGTATACTGGTACAAGATATAAAATTTTTGTTAAAGTGTCACAGTAATCTTACCTCTCTATTTTAGGTAAGAAAGTTGCAAATTTAATTAGGTGTTAGAGAAAAGATCGTCTATACCTAATTTGGTACATAGGAACAGGGCAGGCAAATTGGGTGTTTTATGCCCAGATTATGTGTCCTGTTATAAAACAAGCTGCCGGTCGAGACGGGCAAATTTCGTACGGCAGCATTAATTAATCATCGAGTAGGAGATGTTTTATTATGATGGGGAAAACGGTTTCTTCTGAGGAAAACAGTAAGTTGACTAAGTGGCTTAAATCAAAGCGTCACGAGAAAGGTCATACAATGCGCAGTCTGGCCCAGGTGTTAGGTACACCACATTCTTTCATTGGCAAAATTGAGAATCAGGAACGTCGTTTAGATGTGATTGAATTTCTGCGTTACTGTGAAGCGCTGGAAGTCGACCCATATGAAGGTCTGGCTCTGATCAAAGAAGAGCAGATGTAACCCGCTGGCATTGCCGGTATAAGTGAAGGTGCAAGGAACAGCACCTCTATCTTTTAGCATGGACCAGATATACCACGCTTTTTTCTTACCATTATTTTCCCTGATTGTGATAATTCTGCTCAATTTGATAAAGCTTATGACGGATTACGTATAAGAATATCAATGAAGGCACTACCATCAATGCTGTTAGCGCGAAAAATACCGCCCAGTTACCCCCTAACCAGTCATCAATTACGACTCCACTGTAGCTGGAGAGCACCGTACGACCTAGGCTACCGAGTGAGGCGAGCAATGCATAATGGGTTGCACTAAAAGCACGATCACATAACATCGAAATGAAGGCCACCATAGCGACCAGCGACCAGGCCTGGGTAAATCCATCTATGACAATAGCGAGGGCATACAGGTGCTCCTTGGGGCCTGCAACGGCTATCCAGGAAAACATCAAATTAGATGCTGCCATGGCAACACCACTGATAAACAGGCCTTTTACGATGCCGTATTTGTGATTGAAGATGCTGCCCAGAAACGCAAAGATAATTGTGATAAGGCCGGTTCCCAGTTTTGAATACTGAGCTATCTGGCTGTTGCTAAAGCCAATCTCTTTGTAGAACACGATAGACATGCGTGCCAAAAAGGCCTCACCAATTTTAAACAGAAAAATAAAGGCCAACAGGGCCAGGGCCGTTTTGACTCCATTGCGGCTAAAGAAGCTGCGAAACGGCTCAACCAGGGTGACAGCCAACCAGGCCAGAATACGCTGCAGTCGATTGTGTTCCAGCCCGCCAAGTCGTGACTGATATTGCGCTTGTAGTTGTTGCTGTGTGTGCTCCCGGTGAGACTGAGGTTCATGGGCACTGAGCGTGACCACAAATAGTGCCAGCATGATGGCTGCGAGCAATGTATATATCTCTGGCCAGCTGACACCCGGTAAATCTGCCGCAAAAAACGGGATGGCTCCAAGCAGGGCATAGCCACTCCACCATCCTGATGTTGCCATTGCAGCGGCCGCGGTGGACTTTTCACTTTCTTCTGGTGGCAGGATGTCAATCCGGTAGGCGTCTATTGCAATATCATGGGTAGCCGCGCTCAGAGCAATAATGAAACACAATAATGCGGCTTGATAAAGATCGGTTTTGAGGTCAACCTGACTTAAAGCCAGTGCTGACAGTGCAACAATCAGTTGTCCAGCAGCGATCCAGCTGCGTCTCTGCCCCAGCCATTGGGTAAGTAATGGCAGACGAACCCGATCCAGTAGTGGGGACCATAAGAAGTTAATGGTGTAGGCACTGAATACAATGCCAAATAACCCTATCATACTGCGGCTAAGCCCTTCGTCTTTGAGCCAGGCGGACATCACTGAGCCAATTAAAACCCATGGGAAGCCCTGACTGACCCCAAAAGCAAAGACAGTGAGCAGACGTCTGTCGCGATAGTAACTTACATAATCACGCAGGCTGGATGAAATGATCATAGTGTTTTCCAATGCAGCATCGCCCCGTTATGAGGCGGGGCGATGCTGACAAGCGATTACTCGAAGGTCTCTTCCGGCAGCATTTCAATGCTGTGGATGATCACAGGTTTTTTGGGTATAAAGGTATAACCCAGTTTCTTGTTGTAGTCTGTTTCGACTTGCATGATTTTGTCCAGTGTATCGAAGCCATCCGCGACACTACCAAATACCGCAAAGCCCCAGCCACGCCCAGGGTTGAGGTGGTCATTGTCATCCATATTGAAAAAGAACTGACGGGTACCTGAGTGCGGTTTATTGTCCTGATAAGCCATGGCAATGGTGTACATATTGTTTTTCAGGCCGTTGCCGCTTTCGTTAAAGATTGCCGGGCGCTCGAACATGCCATCATAGTCTTTATCATAGCCACCACCCTGGATCACGAAATCACGCTCATTAGCCTCGTCCCGCTCTACCCGGTGAAAGACTGACCCTTTATAGTCACCATTGATCACATAAGTGAGAAAGTTATTGACCGTAATAGGCGCACGTGAGCGATCCAGTTCTACGATCACTTTGCCCATCGAGGTGTTAAGCTGAACTTTGGGAAACAGGTTATCTTTTTGGACAAAGCGTCCTTCTTTATTGTTTGCAAATGAGAAACTACTGGTCAGTAGCAATGTCAACAGGATCAGGATACGAAGCATAACTTAGCCTTTTATTGTTGCAAAAAGTTGATTAGTTCTTTGTCCGACAGCATGCGAGTGACTACCTGCTCAGCAAGGCGGTTTAACTGCCCCTCTACCTGAGATTGGTCATGTTTTAGAGGCTTACTGAATGTTGCTTCACCAGTGAAGGGCTTGGAAAATGTGCGTTGTCCTTTACTTATCTCTACAACAAATTCGGCATGTGCTGTACTTTCGTGGCGACTAAGCGTCTCATCGACTTTGGCAATAAAGGTGCGAATACGCAGGGTCAGCTGTGTATCGCTCTGTGGTGACAGTGTCACCCCGTTGGCCTCAAGCGCCTGTGTCAGTAATTTGTTTAAGGTGACTGGTAGATCTGCATTTGGCAGATAAACTGCTGGTTCCTGTTCCAGTACTTTAATGGTGAACTTGGTTGTCCGGTTATCGATCACCTTAATCGCCAGGGTTTGCGACAACTGACTGATATTACCACCCTGATAGCTGGGGTTGAGGATCACTGTTTTAGGTGCACTGCTGCACCCTGCGAGTAAACTGAGGGCTGCACCAAAGAGAGATGCAGAAAATGCTAAGCGCATGATTAGCTCCTTTTAATAGAACTTAATACGGTAAACTTTTTATTATTGCCTATCACCTTACAATTCCCGAACAGGCGCTGCAACTTATCAAGGTAATCAAGGTGGCGATTGCCAATGATCCGTAACTCCCCGCCATTTCTCAGGGTGTGCTTAGCTTGTAAGAACATTTGCCAGGCAATGTGATCGGTAATGGCCTGTGCCTGATGAAACGGCGGGTTGCATAATACCAGATCGGCGGAGTTGGGAGAAAAGTCGCTGAGACAATCATTTTGAATAAACTGGCAGTCATCTACTCTGTCAGAGAGGTTGTGAGTGACGTTTTCGCGAGCACTGGCAACGGCCATCGCTGATTCATCGACAAATGTTACCTGTGCATTTGGCATCCGCGCCAGTGTTTGCAAGCCAATTACACCGTTTCCGCAGCCTAGATCTATCACCCGCAATGGCTTTTTACCTGCCGGCAGATAGTTCATAAAGAATCGGGCGCCGATATCCAGAGAGTCTCTTGAGAATACATTGGCATGGTTATGTATTGTGAAAGGGGTGTTTTCCAGCGCCCAGCTGACCGGAAATTTATCTGCAACGGGTTTACCTGTGGTGGTACAAAAGATCAATCGGGACTTTTTAACTGCCAGGCTGGTGGTTGGCGGTTGCATAAAGTGGCTGAAACTCTTGAGTGTCGAGGTATGGATCTCTTTGGCTTTGCCCGCTGCTACAATAGGGATACCTGCAGCCAGGTGGCTGAGTTGGGATAATTGATGTTGCAGCAACCCGGCATTTTTGGGCACTTTTATGAGGATCAGATCGCACTGTTCCGGCAAGGTTGCGAGACTATCTAGCTGAGTGAGTTTAGTTTCATCCAGTACCCACTCCAGCTGGTTTTCTGCCAAATTGTGGCGGGTTGCCTGTTGCGCCACAAAAGAATCACTTACTTGGGTAATATGCCACTGCGCGTGATCTTTTAGCCGTGCAGCCAGCGTACAGCTTAATGCGCCAAAGGCATCATTCAAGATTAGGATATCGCGTGCATCCGGATAGGCTGTGGTAATATGATCCAGTAGATATTCGTCGGCCGCATCCCAGGCTTGCAGACTACGGTTTTTTTGCTCAAGGGGAAAACGATGCAGGGTCAGAGCCGTGCCAGCCAATACAGCGTCGGTGATCATGATGGGGTGAATCTCACTCAAGGTTGGTGCTATCACCTTGCACACTAGCAAAGCGCAGCAGAACTAACAGAACACGTAATATAGCATGTCGAGACTGAACAAAGAATGTTTGCCCGGGCAAACACCACAATTGCCGCCGGGTTTTGAATATCTGCCAGCTTGTCTGAGCTTTGAAAAAAGCCTTGCGTTTTATACCCACCTGGCATCCTCCTTGGATTGGCAACAGCCCACCATTACCTTGTTTGGTCGAACTACACCGATCCCCAGACTACAGTGTTTTATTGCTGATAAGTCTGTGTCATATGGTTATTCGGGCACTGTGCTTGAGAATGCCCCCTGGCCGGATGTACTCAGCGCCATGCGCGCACGCCTGAGTCGCCAGTTTGGTCACGACTTTAATGCACTGCTTGTTAACTGGTATCGGGATGGGCAGGACAGCATGGGCTGGCACAGTGACGATGAAGCCGAGCTTGGACTGAATCCGACGATTTTCTCTATGTCGCTGGGGGCGACGCGCAATTTCAAAATTCGCCATAAGCAGACTCAGGAAACCCTGACTCTGCCTTTGCCGACGGGAAGTGGGTTACTGATGACGGGGCGCAGTCAGCATGACTATCAGCATGCACTGCCGAAACAAGCGCGCGTCACTCAGGGACGGATCAACCTGACATTCAGAACAGTTGGTTAATGGTGCATAAGTGCGTATAGTATGCGCTAAATTTTCTCCGCATCGGGAGTGAGTTATGTCAATGCAACAACAAATCTACAGTAAGCTTGCAGACGCCATCGCGTGCAAACATCTCAATGTTATTAACGAAAGTCATATGCACAGCCGGGGTAGCGAGTCACATTTCAAAGTGATTGCTGTCAGCGAAAAATTCGCGGGACAGCGTTTATTACAACGCCATCGCTTGATTAATGAGGTATTAAAGGAGGAGTTGGCACATCATATTCATGCGCTAGCCATTCACACTTATACCCCGGAAGAATATGCCGAACAGCATGGCGAAGTCCCTGATTCACCGAGCTGTCTGGGCGGCTCGAAATTTGATAGTGAGTGATCAGACCTGTGTTTGCAGGATCTGCATTTAAACTAACGCAGTTTTCATAATACAGAATATGTAGGAATAGACATGGTCATCAAACCTAAGATCCGTGGTTTTATCTGTACCAATGCTCACCCGGTGGGCTGTGCTGAGCACGTAAAAGAACAAATTGCTTATGTTAAGGCTCAGGGCCCAATAAATAATGGTCCTAAAAATGTCCTGGTGATCGGTGCTTCCACCGGTTATGGCCTGGCTTCTCGTATCACCGCTGCTTTTGGCGCTGGTGCAAAAACACTGGGTATCTTCTTCGAAAAAGAAGGTACAGAGAAAAAGCCGGCGTCAGCGGGTTGGTATAATACCGCTGCATTTCAGCAGGCTGCCGATGAGGCTGGCCTGTGGTCAAAAAACATCAATGGTGATGCATTCTCGGATGAGCTTAAAGCCAAAGCGATTGAGACCATCAAGGCTGAAATGGGCAAAGTTGATTTGATCATCTACAGTCTGGCATCACCGCGTCGTACTGATCCTAAATCGGGCGAGACCTTTTCATCGGTGCTAAAGCCAATTGGTCAAACCATCACAACCAAGAATCTGAATACGTCTAAGCGGATCATTGATGAAGTGACCGTTGAAGCGGCCAATGAAGAAGAAATCGCCAATACAGTGAAAGTGATGGGCGGTGAAGATTGGGAGTTGTGGCTGGAGGCACTGAAAGAAGCGGATGTGCTTGCTGAAGGGTTCAAAACGACGGCATATACTTATATCGGTAAAGAGCTGACCTGGCCTATCTATGGTCATGCGACCATAGGCAAAGCCAAAGAAGACCTGGATCGCGCGACAGATGCAATTAAAGCGTCAACTGCGCACTTAAACGGTGAAGCCTATGTTGCTTCATTGAATGCGGTCGTGACTCAGGCAAGCTCTGCTATCCCAATTATGCCCCTGTATATCTCTACTTTGTTCAAAGTGACCAAAGAAGACGGTACCTATGAAGGGACAATTGAGCAGATCCAGGGGTTATTCAGTGAAAACCTATACGGAGATACCCCACGCTTTGATGACGGTGGTCACCTGTTCCAGAACTACAAAGAACTGGAAGACGGAGTTCAGGCGCGCATAAAAGTGATCTGGGATAAAGTCGACACAGACAGTATCGATGAGCTGACTGATTACGTCGGTTATCACAATGAATTCCTGAAGCTATTTGGTTTTGGCATCGAGTCAGTTGACTATGATGCAGACGTGAATACGGCGGTTGAGATTAACCACCTAATCTAGTCGTCAGACGGGCGAAATCGCTGATTTCGCCCGTTTCATTGCGTACCCTTCATTAAGAATATTCCCCCCAGCAGTACTGTCAATTTCTCATCAATACCACTTTGGTCTATATTTAGATTCTTGCAGTGACACCTGATGAACTAAATCCATTGTTAAGTCGTATTATTTTCATATTTCCACTCGCATAGTCAGTACGATTAATGTTAAAATTGCGGAAATATGTAAGGACTATATACCACGGTGCTCGTTTCCCGTTGCGGACAGGTTGGCCCGACTTTGTGTATGTTGTGCCAGCTCTTTGACTCCAATACAACTCAGAGAATAGTGCCGTGGTAAGTAAAGATTTATCAATTTCTTTCCGTTAATGTAATGCAAGTGCGTATGATCAACATAAAAAAAGGTCTGGACTTACCCATAGAGGGCGCACCACAGCAAGTTATTCATGATGGTTCTGCTGTCAAACGAGTAGCTGTGTTGGGTGAAGAGTTTATTGGTATGCGTCCAACCATGCGAGTTCGTGTGGATGACCAAGTCAAGAAAGGCCAAGTTCTTTTTGAAGACAAAAAGAATCCTGGCGTCAAGTTTACTGCGCCAGCCTCTGGTGTAGTAAAAGAAATCAACCGTGGAGCCAAGCGTGTTCTTCAGTCTGTTGTGATTGAAGTACAGGGCGATGAGCAAATCACTTTTGAAAAGTTCCCGGCTGCTGAACTCGGCAACCTGGATCGTGAAAAAGTGAAAGAAGTGCTGATCGAATCGGGTCAATGGCCAGCGTTGCGTGCACGTCCTTTCAGTCGTGTAGCCGTACCTAGCGCGTCGCCAAGCTCGATCTTTGTTACCGCAATCGACACTAACCCTCTAGCTGCGGATCCTGCCGTTGTGATCGCTGAAAACGTGGAAGCGTTTGAAGCTGGTCTGGCTGTGGTTTCGCGTCTGACTGACGGCAAAGTGTTTGTGTGTAAGCAATCTGGCAGTAAGGTGCCGAGCTCTTCGCTTTCTCAGGTAGAAGTACATGAGTTTGCGGGTGTTCACCCTGCTGGTCTGGTTGGTACACACATCCACAATCTCGATGCTGTCGGTCCAAACAAGCAAGTATGGCACCTGGGTTACCAGGACGTAATTGCTTTCGGTAAGCTATTCCTAAGTGGTGAAATCTACTCAGACCGTGTTGTTGCTTTAGCCGGTCCGAGTGTGAAGAACCCACGTCTTGTTAAAACTCAAGTTGGTGCGTCGTTAACCGATTTAGTTGCAGGTGAAACTGAAGATGGTGAAAACCGGGTCATTTCTGGCTCTGTGTTAGCTGGTAAAACAGCCGCTGGTCCTCATGCTTACCTGGGTCGTTATCATGTACAGGTTTCTGTGCTGTCTGAAGGTCGCGAGAAAGAGCTGTTTGGCTGGATCGCACCAGGTAGTACTAAGTTCTCTGTAACGCGTACTTTCATCTCTCACTTTGCGCCAAGTCGTCTGTTCAAGATGACCACCTCTACCGGTGGCTCAAAGCGTGCGATGGTGCCAATTGGTAACTATGAGCGTGTAATGCCGCTTGATATCCTGCCAACTCTGTTGTTGCGTGACCTGATCTCTGGTGATTTGGACAGCGCGATTTCACTGGGTGCGCTAGAGCTGGATGAAGAAGATCTGGCGTTGTGTACTTTCGTTTGTCCAGGCAAATACGACTATGGATTAATCTTGCGTGATTGCCTGACTACAATCGAGAAGGAAGGTTAAAATGGCCTTAAAGAAATTTTTAGAAGACATTGAACCTCACTTTGAACCTGGCGGTAAACACGAGAAGTGGTATGCCCTGTACGAAGCAGTAGCAACTGTTTTCTACACGCCAGGTTATGTCAACAAAGGCGGCACTCACGTACGTGATAATATCGACCTGAAACGTATCATGATCTTAGTTTGGATGGCGACATTCCCAGCTATGTTCTTCGGTATGTTCAACATTGGCCATCAGGCTGCTATTGCGATTGGCAATGGTTTTGAAATCGCAAACACTTGGCAGGCAGCATTATTCCAGCTGTTTGGCGGTGAGCTAACAGCCGATTCTGGCTGGGGCGCAAAGATGTTCTACGGGGCCTGTTTCTTCCTACCAATTTACGCGACAGTGTTTATTGTCGGTGGTTTCTGGGAAGTGTTATTTGCTTCTGTGCGTAAGCACGAAGTAAATGAAGGTTTCTTCGTAACATCAGTACTGTTTGCCCTGATCTTGCCTGCAACGATCCCGCTGTGGCAAGTTGCGCTGGGTATCACCTTCGGTGTTGTGGTAGCAAAAGAAGTCTTCGGTGGTACAGGCCGTAACTTCCTGAACCCGGCACTGGCTGGTCGTGCATTCCTGTTCTTCGCATACCCAGGTGACATCTCAGGTGACACAGTGTGGACAGCGGTAGACTCTTTCTCAGGTGCAACTTACCTGGGTCAGGCTGCAACAGGCGCGCTTGATTATGACAACATGGTACTGTGGTGGAACGCATTCTACGGCTTTATTCAAGGTTCAGTAGGTGAAACCTCTACACTGGCTATCATGATTGGTGGTTTGTTCCTGATTTATGTTCGTATCGCATCGTGGCGCATCGTCCTGGGTACTTTCCTGGGTATGGTAGTGATGTCTATGCTGCTGAACATGATCGGTTCAGAAACTAACACTGTATTCGCTATGCCTTGGCACTGGCACTTAGTACTGGGTGGTTTTGCATTCGGTATGTTCTTCATGGCAACTGACCCGGTATCTGCCTCTTTCACAGACAAAGGTAAGTGGGCATATGGTGCATTGATTGGTGTAATGGTTGTGCTTATCCGTGTTGTTAACCCGGCATATCCAGAAGGTATGATGTTAGCAATTCTATTCGCAAACCTGTTCGCACCACTTTTCGACCACATGGTTGTGCAGTCTAATGTGAAGAGGAGATTAGCACGTGTCTAGTAACAATGAATCTATCGGCAAAACGCTAGGCGTTGTTGTTGGCTTATGTTTAGTGTGTGCGGTTGTCGTATCTTTTGCGGCAGTACAGCTTCGCCCACTACAACAGGCAAACAAAATCGAAGACGTGCAGCGCAACATTTTGGCGGCTGCTGGCGTTGAGAACGTTGAGAACGTGTCAGAAACCTACAATCAAGTGATTGACGCACGCGTTGTAGATATGAAGACCGGTGAGTTTGTAGACACAGATCCTAACTCATTCGATTTCACTATGACTAAGTTCGATGCGGCGCGCAGTGTTGCTTTGCCAAAAGCAAAAGACGTTGCGGGCGTTCAGCGTATGACGACTGAGTCTCCGGTTTACCTTGCTAAGAACAGCAATGGTAAATTTGAGTCTGTGATCCTGCCAATTCAGGGTTACGGTCTTTGGGGTATCATGTACGGCTTCGTAGCATTGGACCTGGACGGTGAAACCATTCAGGCAATCAAATTCTACCAGCACACTGAAACTGCGGGTCTGGGTGGCGAAATCCAAAACCCAAGATGGACTGCAACCTGGCAAGGCAAAAAGCTACCAATCGACGTAGTAAAAGGCACTGCGGGTAGTGATGTACATAAAGTAGATGGTCTGTCTGGTGCAACGTTAACGTCTAACGGTGTTGAAAATACATTTACGTTCTGGACAGGCGACGATGCGTTTGGTCCATTCCTTGCGAAAGTACGTGAAGGGGCATTGAACTAATGGCTAACTCAAAAGAAATGAAGCAAGTCCTGTTTGGACCTGTCTTTGCAAATAACCCAATTGCACTGCAAGTACTGGGTATCTGTTCTGCGCTGGCAGTAACTTCAAGCCTGAAAAACGCATTGATCATGTCAATTGCATTGACTGTGGTAACTGCGTTCTCAAGCTTGTTCATCTCTATGATCCGTAACCACATTCCGTCAAGTGTACGGATCATTGTTCAGATGACCATCATCGCGTCTCTGGTTATCGTTGTAGACCAGGTGCTACAGGCATTTGTTTATGCCACGGCGAAAGAACTGACGGTATTCGTTGGTCTGATCATTACCAACTGTATCGTAATGGGTCGTGCCGAAGCATACGCAATGAAGTCGCCACCTCTGATGTCATTCCTGGATGGTATTGGTAACGGTCTTGGTTACTCAGTTGTCCTGATCGCGATTGGCTTTGTACGTGAGCTGTTCGGTGCTGGTGCACTGTTCGGTGTTGAAATACTGCCACTGATCTCTAACGGCGGTTGGTACCAGCCTATGGGTCTGTTGGTTATGCCATTTAGCTCGTTCTTCCTGGTAGGTGTATTCATCTGGGCACTACGTACCTGGAAGAAAGACCAAGTAGAAGCTAAGGCATAAGGGGAGAGAGATGGAACATTATCTGAGTTTATTTGTAAAAGCGGTTTTCGTTGAAAACTTAGCGCTATCTTTCTTCCTGGGGATGTGTACTTTCCTGGCTGTATCTAAGAAAGTCACTACCTCATTCGGTCTGGGTGTTGCGGTAATCTTCGTACTGGGCGTTGCTGTACCAGTAAACAACGTGGTTTATCACGCTATTTTGGCACCGGGCGCACTTGAGTGGTTAGGTTTCCCTGAAGCTGATTTAAGCTTCCTGAAGTTCCTGACATTTATCGGTGTAATCGCGGCACTTGTACAGATCCTTGAAATGACTCTGGACAAGTTCTTCCCGGCACTTTACAACGCTCTGGGTATCTTCCTGCCACTGATCACAGTTAACTGTGCAATCTTTGGTGCGGTATCCTTCATGGTTGAGCGTAACCTGAACTTCGGTGAGTCAGTGATCTTTGGCTTAGGTTCTGGTGTGGGCTGGGCACTTGCTATCGTATTGCTAGCAGGTCTTCGCGAGAAAATGAAGTACGCTGATATTCCTGATGGTCTGCGTGGTCTGGGTATTACCTTTATCACTGTAGGTCTGATGGGCTTCGGCTTCCTGTCATTCTCTGGTATTTCACTTTAAGGTAGCGAGGAAACTATACGATGGAAACTATTGTATTAGGTGTAAGTATGTTCATCGCTATCGTTGTGGTGTTGGTACTTATCATCATTGCAGCGAAATCTAAGCTGGTACCTAGCGGTGACATCATGATCGGCATTAATGGCGATCCTGAAAAAGCAATTAAATCTGCACCAGGCGGTAAGCTACTAAGCTCACTGGCTGATGCTGGCATCTTCATTTCATCTGCCTGTGGTGGTGGTGGTTCATGCGGCCAGTGTCGTGTCCACGTACACTCTGGTGGTGGTGACATTTTGCCAACTGAACTTGATCACATCACCAAAGGTGAAGCCCGTGAAGGCTGTCGTCTGGCGTGTCAGGTTGCAGTAAAAACAGATATGGAGATTGAAGTTGAAGACTCAATCTTCGGTGTGAAGAAGTGGGAATGTACGGTTATCTCTAACGATAACAAAGCAACCTTCATCAAGGAGCTTAAACTGGGTATCCCTGACGGTGAGGTTGTACCTTTCCGCGCGGGTGGTTACATTCAGATTGAAGCGCCTGCACACCATGTTAAGTACGCAGACTTTGATATTCCTGATGAATATCGTCCGGACTGGGAGCGCTTTGGCTTCTTTAACCTGGAATCTAAAGTTGACGACGAAACAATCCGTGCATACTCAATGGCGAACTACCCGGAAGAGTACGGCATCATCATGCTGAACGTACGTATTGCGACGCCGCCGCCTAATAACCTGAGCCTGCCTTGTGGTAAGATGTCATCGTACATCTGGTCTCTGAAAGAAGGCGACAAAGTCACAATTTCTGGTCCGTTCGGTGAGTTCTTCGCCAAAGACACAGATGCAGAAATGGTCTTCGTTGGTGGTGGTGCTGGTATGGCGCCTATGCGTTCACACATTTTCGACCAGCTTAAGCGTCTTAACTCTGATCGTAAGATGTCATTCTGGTACGGTGCACGTTCTAAGCGTGAAATGTTCTACGTGGAAGACTTTGACGGCCTGCAGGCTGAAAACGATAACTTCCAGTGGCATGTTGCACTTTCCGATCCTCAGCCAGAGGACAACTGGGAAGGCTACACAGGCTTCATCCACAACGTACTTTATGAAAACTACCTGAAAGATCATGAAGCACCAGAAGACTGTGAATTCTACATGTGTGGACCACCGATGATGAACGCGGCGGTTATCAACATGCTGAAAGACCTGGGTGTTGAAGATGAAAACATCCTGCTTGATGACTTCGGTGGTTAAGCTGAAATACATATGATCTTAAAGTGGTTTTTAAGATAAAATAGAAGCCCCTTAGCAGTCATGCTGAGGGGCTTTTTTTATGGGTAATGCTCCGTACAGAGCGGGGGTTACTGGCAAACGATACCAATTTGCTTAATTAAGTGCTCTATTTTGAGGCGAGAAAATATGTTCGATAACAAGGCAAAAATTTGCGAACTTATACCTTAGGTAAAGGTTCTAAATGAGAAATTTTTAACACAGTTAGCGTCATATTTGCTCCGTCAAATTGAACAGGTATTAAGTGAAATTGGTATGAAACACAAGGGATGACACTGATGCTAAGACAGAGCCAGTTCTGTTTCATTTTCTTATTAAGTATGCTGCTTGTGGCATGTGGCCAGGCAAACAAATCAGCTGAGCCTATTGTGTTACAGGGCAGTACGATGGGTACAACCTATAACATTAAGGCTTTTCCACAGCAAAGCATACTGACTAAAGAGCAGTTACATACTGAGGTTGAGGCCGCGCTTAAAGCGGTGAATCAATCTATGTCGACCTATATTCCGGATTCAGAGATCAACGAGTTCAATCGTCTGGCTGCCAACCAGGTCATGCCGATCAGTGATGATTTCAGGAAGGTGATTGCTGAGTCAATCCGACTGGGTTTGTCAACTCAGACACTGGATGTCACCATGGGACCTTTAATCGATTTGTGGGGGTTTGGCCCTGACAAGCGTCCGACCAAGCGACCTTCTGAGCAGCAGCTGGCGCAAATGCGTGAGCAAATTGGCCTCGATAAACTGACTCTGACAGAAGCAGGTTTGGCCAAAACGTTGGATCATCTGGAATTGTCTTTCTCTGCCACGGCAAAAGGTTATGGCATAGATAAAGTGGCGGAACTGATTGAGTCGCACGGTATCAGCAACTATATGGTTGAAATTGGTGGTGAGCTGAGATTGTCGGGCACTAAACCTGATGATGAGCCCTGGCGTATTGCCATTGAAAAACCGGATGCACCGGTTGGGCAACGACAAATCCATAAAGTGATTGAGCCAGGTAAGAACAGTGTTGCAACTTCAGGCGACTATCGTATTTTCTATGAAATGGATGGCGAGACCTTCACCCATCTGATTGACCCGGGCACGGGTAAGCCTGTTAAACACGACCTGGTGTCTGTAACTGTATTGCACCCATCTGCGATGACCGCCGATGGCCTCGCTACGGCCCTAACTGTGATGGGGACTGAACGGGCGAGAGCATACGCGGAGTTACATAACCTGCCAGTCTATTTGATCAGCAAAAGTGATGAAGGCCTGGAGGTTTACCCCAGCAGTGCGTTCATACCTTATTTATAATGAGATCTGCATCGCGAACGTTTTAACTTAGGTGCGTTTAGTTATATAATGAGCACAATTAACCGTCACCAGTCCGCGATAGCGGATGGATATGCAAAAGAGGCCTGAAATGTCACTATTTTTACTTACCTTTGGGTTGTTGTTATTGATCGCCGTTGCGATGGCAGTCGGGGTCATAGTACAAAAGAAATCAATGGCCAGCAGTTGTGGCGGTCTGGGCTCTATGGGTATCGACAAGATCTGTGATTGTGATGACCCGTGCGACAAACGTAAGAAGCGTCTCGCAAAAGAGCAAATGTGGAAAGAAAATCAAATTCTCTAATCCACTGACATCATCGAAAACGCAAGCCCTGGCTTGCGTTTTTACGTTTCGGACCCCGAATAACAGTGCCCTAGCTTAATGCAACGAACCCTGTATTTTATTCGCCACGGCGAACCCCGGGAAACCGGCCGTTTGCTCGGAAGTACTGATATGTCTGCAAGCGCGTCGGGCAATGAACAAGTGCATGCCCAACTCGAGGCGTGTGATGGGATTGCACAGGTGATTGCCTCTCCATTGCAGCGATGCCAGGCGGTCGCTCGTACGTTTTGTGAAACCACCGGTTTGCCACTGCAGATAGAGCCTCGACTCAGTGAAATGCAATTTGGTGACTGGGATGGTGAACGCTACGACGTGCTCTGGCAGTCAGCACGCGCACCTGGCATCGGCGACTTTTGGCAAAGCCCCTGGCAGCACACCCCGCCAAATGGGGAGTCCATGTCGGCATTCCATCTACGTTTATATGATTGGTGGCAGCAGTTCACCGCAAGCCCCTCATGTGAGCCTGTGGCGATTGTCACTCATGCGGGCGTTATTAAGCAATTACTGGCCATCTGGCTGGGCTTACCTGTTGAGTTTGATGGTCACTTGTCTCGTGCAGAGATCGGATACGCCAAAATGGTTAAAGTCTCGGTCTTCTTTGATGAGACCGGTCAAGCCTGGCCGAAAGTTGTGTTTTAGACGTCTGGACTTCATAATAAGGCCTAAATTTAGCATCGTATTGTATTGGCAGTCATTGGGAATGAGGTGTAAATCCTCAGCTGTCCCCGCAACTGTAATAGACTGAGAGTCTGAAGCCAGATACCAAGGCCAATACCTACACTTAAGCGGGCGCACTTAAGTCAGTTCAGAACGTCAGTCGTGACAACGCGAATGGCTGGCTCTGCGCTGCTGCCTGCATTTGAGGCGGTATGACTTCACCACAAATCTCCGTGCATAACCTGAATCTGACATTGGGTGACAAACCTATTCTGACAGCACTTAATTTTGCCATTCAACGTGGCCAGTTTATTGGTCTGATTGGGCCGAATGGGGCAGGAAAGTCCAGTTTATTACGTTGCCTTTATCGCTACTGGCATCCCAGCGAGGGGGAGATACGCTATGCCGGCAAACCTTTATCCGATTATCCTCGCCGTGCCTATGCGCGCCAGGTGGCGGTGGTATTGCAGGAGATCCCCAGCCAGTTCAACCTGGCGCTGTTCGAGGTAGTTGCCATGGGCGTGACGCCGCATAAAACGCTGTTTTCAGCTGTTAATACAAGGGATAAGCAACTGATCCTGGAAGCCCTTGAGCGGGTCGGCCTGAGCCACAAAGCACAACAGCAATTTGATGCTCTGTCGGGCGGCGAAAAGCAACGGGCGATGATCGCCAGAGCCATGGTACAGCAGCCTGAACTGCTGATCATGGATGAGCCCACCAGTCATCTGGATGTGAAGTATCAGATCCAGATCATGGAGCTGGCTAAGGCCATGGGGGTGACCGTGATTGCTTCATTTCATGATCTCAATCTTGCAGCGGCACTCAGCGATGAGTTGCTGGTACTGGAGCAAGGTCACTTGCTTGCTCAGGGAACCCCGTTAGAGGTGATAACGCCGGGCTTACTGAGTGATGTTTTTGGCGTCTGTGCTGACGTTGAGACAGTCCCCGGGCCAGATCGCAATGCGTCGGGTGTGCCACACATTCGTTATCACTATGGGTATCAACAATGAAGGCCTTGCTTATACCCGGGTTGCTCTGTGCCTGTTTGGCCAGCATGCTCACTGCACTGTCTGTCGGGGCGGTGTCACTTAGCTGGAGTGAGGTCTGGCAGGCTTTAAGCAGTTATGACAACAGTGTGCTGAATCAAAAGATTGTGGTTGAACTGCGATTACCACGTACCTTGCTGGCTTTTTTTGCGGGGGCCGGGCTGGCCATTGCCGGGCTTATTTTGCAAACCGTGACCCGCAACCCGCTCGCCGATCCGTATTTATTTGGCATTTCCTCCGGGGCGTCATTTGGTGTGGTGTTGTTGGTTGCATTATTTGGTGTACAAAGCGCACTGGCCTTATCCGGTGCGGCGTTTGCTGGCAGCGCAGTGGCCATGAGCCTGTTGTTGCTCATTGCGTTTCACAAAGGCACAGCACTGGTCGAGAACATGTTGTTGTCAGGTGTCGCGCTGACCTTTTTATTTTCTGCCTTTACCAGCTTACTGCTCTATTGGAGCGACCCGCAGGCCATAAGTGCCATTATATTCTGGAGTCTGGGCAGTTTCAGCCGTGCAGACTGGCAATGGCTGTGGTTACCCGCTCTGGTCGTGTCGATAGGCTGTACAGTGATGTTACTGATGCGCCGAAGCCTGAATGCGTTGTTAGTTGGTGATGAGAGCGCAGTAACCTTAGGTGTGAATGTACACAAGCTACGACTGGGCATGTTGCTCCTGGCATCTATGCTGACCGCCGTGATTGTCGCTGCCTGCGGTGGAGTTGGGTTTGTTGGCTTGATGATCCCCCATATTGTGCGCTTTTTTATTTCGCAGGTTCGTACACTGGGTATGTTGGCAACCGCTTTATCAGGTGGGCTCATGATGCTGTGGGTTGATGTGCTGGCCCGTACCCTGATAGACAATCAGGAGCTTCCGATTGGGGTGATCACCTCCGCCATCGGCAGTGTGTTTTTCTTATCGCTGCTAATCGCCAAAAAGCGCGCTGCCAGCATCTGACCTAACAGGAGACTTTATGATCCCACCACTCAATCGCCAGCATGACGCTTATATTCAGCACACCATAGATATGAAGACCAAACCTCAGGGCGCGCTGGGTAAGCTTGAGACATTGGCACATCAGCTAGTGAGCATTTTGAGTCAGGGCATGAGTCGCGCCCAACTTGAAGCCGAAAAACCCGCCATCGTGCGGCCGCAGATGTTGATATTTGCCGGCGATCATGGCATTGCTGCCGAAGGTGTTTCCATTGCACCCAGCGAGGTGACCGGTCAGATGGTAGCCAATTTTGCCACGGGTGGCGCAGCCATTAATGTCTTGTGTACTCAGCTTGGCTGGCAACTGAGTGTGATTGACTGTGGTATTTTGATACCGCCAGCTCCGGAGTTGGGTGTTGTATCACAGCGCCTTGGCCAGATTACCCGGCCATTACATATTGAGCCCGCTCTGAGCAAAGCACAGCTTGATCAAGGCTTATTGTACGGTCAGGAAGCTGTACAGGCGGCACTGGACTCGGGGTCAAACGCATTTGCGCTGGGCGAAATGGGGATCGGCAACACCACGGCCGCTGCGGCCATTTTCTCGGCTCTGAGTGGGTTGACTGGCGCTGAAACGGTTGGGCGTGGCACCGGCGTTAGTGCAGAAGTGGTGGAGAAAAAACAACAACTGATTGATCAGGCTCTGCTGTTACATGGTGACGCCCTTCATGATCCACGAGAGGTGTTGCGTCGCCTGGGCGGGTTTGAGATCTGTCAAATGGTTGGTGCTATGCTGGAAATTGCCCGTGCACAAAAGGTCATTCTGGTTGACGGCTTTATTGCAACAGCCGCGGCTATGCTGGCGTGTCGCATTGAACCTGCCAGTCAGGATTATATGGTGTTTGCCCATTGCTCAGGTGAGCAGGGACACCGGCGCATGCTGAATGAGCTAAATGCCGAGCCATTGTTGGATCTGAACATGCGCCTGGGTGAGGGATCCGGTGCGGCGATGGCATTGCCCCTGTGCCAAAGTGCGCTGGCATTTTACTATCAGATGGCCAGCTTTGAGTCGGCGGCTGTCACTCAGGTGGTAGACACCCATGAGTGAGCTAAGGCAATTCAAGCTGGCGGTGATCTTTCTGACCCGTATTCCCGTTAAAGTGTCGGGCGAGGTCAGCGAGCAGGATATCAACCAGGCCAGCGGCTACTTTGCCTGGGTTGGTGTGCTCTTGGGTGCCCTGTTAGCCTTTCTCTATGGTGTGTTAGCCTTTATGTTGCCAGCTGGCATTGCGGTAATAATAACGCTGAGCGCCGGGCTGATCATAACGGGTGCATTTCATGAGGATGGCTTTGCGGATGTCTGGGATGGCTTTGGCGGTGGCTGGAGTGTGGCCGATAAGCTCACCATTATGAAAGACAGCCGACTAGGCACCTATGGTGCGGCGGCATTGGTTCTGCTACTGCTTACCAAGTTTCAGGCATTACTCTCCTTAAGTGAGCAACTTGCTTATGTATGTGCAGCTATCCTGCTTGGCCATGGTCTGAGCCGGGTTATGGCCACCAGTATCATTGGTAAACTGGACTATGTTCAGGCAGATGCGCAAAGTAAAGTTAAGCCTGTTGCCCAGTTTCTTTCTACAAAAAGTAAGCAGTTACTTTATAGCTGTGGCTTAGTTTTATTAATAGTGAGCTGGTTTGCCGGACTGTTTACCCTATGGCAGAGCGTTGCGCTGGTTGTTGCACTGTGGTTATGCCGTACAGGCTGCGCTTACTGGTTTAAACGCCAGCTCGGCGGTTATACGGGAGACTGTCTGGGGGCGGCACAGCAACTGGCGGAAGTCACGGTGTATTTATTTTGTCTGGTGGTCTGGTTATGACGGGTCGGGTCGAATTTATTCTGGGTGGTGCGCGCTCTGGAAAGAGTCGGTTAGGTGAGCAAAGAGCCGAGCGCTGGCTCAGCGACGGTAAAGTGGCCCGGTTAATTTATCTCGCGACTGCACGACCCGGGGATGAGGAGATGGTTTCGCGGATCGCCCATCATCAGGCATCGCGCCCGGCATACTGGCAGCTTATAGAAGAGGCCTGGGCGCTGGATCAAGTGTTAGCCAGCCTTGCGTCCGATGATTGTGTGGTGATTGATTGTCTCACCTTGTGGTTAACCACGGCATTATGTGACTACTCCGACTCAGCATTTCAACACAAGCGCGCGGCGCTGCTGAGTGCTCTGCGTGCCACTCGTGCTCGGGTGATCCTGATCAGTAATGAGGTGGGCCACGGCATAGTGCCGCTTGGTGAACTCAGTCGCCGCTTTGTTGACGAATCCGGCTGGTTGCACCAGGACATCGCCGCTTTAGCAGACAGAGTCGATTTTGTGATGGCGGGTTTGCCACTGACGCTAAAAGGAGACAATTGAGTATGAACACGTTAATGGTGCAGGGCACAACGTCAGATGCCGGAAAAAGCACGTTAGTAGCGGGCTTGTGTCGGGCATTGCAGCGCCGTGGTATCGAGGTCGTACCGTTCAAACCGCAGAATATGGCGCTCAATAGTGCGGTTACTCCAGATGGCGGAGAAATAGGCCGTGCCCAGGCATTACAGGCCATGGCTGCAAAAGTACCCTTGAGCACAGATCTAAACCCGATTTTACTCAAGCCGAATTCAGATACGGGTGCCCAGGTCATTGTGCATGGCCGTGCGCTCAGTAATATGGAAGCCGCAGGGTATCATGACTACAAAAAAGTCGCGATGCAGGCGGTACTGACCTCACATTACAGGCTCAGTGAACAGTATAACCTTTGCGTGGTCGAAGGGGCGGGCAGCCCGGCGGAAATTAATCTGCGAGAGAACGACATTGCTAACATGGGGTTTGCCTGTGAGGTTGATTGCCCGGTGATCATCATTGCCGACATCGACAAAGGCGGTGTGTTTGCTCACCTGGTTGGGACCCTGGCGCTGCTGAGCGACTACGAGCAATCTTTAGTGAAAGGCTTCGTGATCAACCGGTTTCGGGGTGATATCGCGTTGTTACAGAGCGGGCTGGACTGGCTGGAGCAGCATACCGGCAAACCTGTGCTGGGTGTCTTACCTTACTTGCACGACCTGGCATTGGATGCGGAAGATGCCGTGACGATAGCAAATCGCATGAATAACCCCGAAATTAAAGTGGCCGTATTGCTGCTGCCACATATTAGCAATCACACCGATTTTGATACTTTGCGGTTAGATCCCAAAGTTGATCTGCGTTATGTGCGCCACACCGAAACCATAGGTGCAGCCGACTTAGTGATCATCCCGGGCAGTAAGAATGTGCTTAATGACCTGGCTTTTTTACGCGCAGAAGGGTGGGACAGTGAGTTGCGACGCCATCTACGTTACGGCGGCAAAGTACTGGGGATCTGTGGAGGATATCAGATGTTGGGGAATACCATTTGTGACCCTCAGCAGGTTGAGTCAACACAGGGTAGTATCCCAGGCCTGGCGATGGCAGATTTTGAGACCCAACTGACAACAAATAAAACCCTGACTCAGGTGCAGGCAAGCTGTTTGTTGAACGGTCAGCAGACCCATTTGAGCGGTTATGAGATCCATTGTGGGATCACTCAGGGGGCGGCCTTAGCGCGACCTTTTTTACAGTTTGACGCGCACCCATCAGGGTGGCAAGTTGATGGTTTTATCAGTGAGGATAACCAGCTGGCTGGCACCTATCTGCACGGACTGTTTGATAGTCCCGAGGGACTGACCAGTGTGTTGAGCTGGGCCAGCGATGGCCGCTACAGTGGCAGTGGATTCAACCTGGCAGAACACCGTGAGCAGCAACTGGAACGGCTGGCAGATATGTGCGAAACCCATTTAGACATAGATAAAATTCTGGCAATCAGTGAACAGAGGACAGCATGAGCGAACACAATCAGGATAAACATAAGGCAAGACAGCAAAAAGTGAAAGAGCAGGTCGATGCCAAAATCGAGCAGGCACAGGAAGAAAAAGGCATCTTGCAGGTGATCACTGGCAATGGCAAAGGCAAGTCTACCTCAGGCTTTGGCACGGTTGCACGGTGTGTGGGCCATGGCATGAATGCCGCTGTAGTACAGTTTATTAAAGGCATGTGGGAATGCGGTGAGCGTAATTTGCTGGAACGTGCGGGTGTGCCGTTTGCTGTGATGAAAACGGGCTTCACCTGGGAGACACAAAACCGCGAGACAGATACCCAGGCGGCGCAGGCCACCTGGCAACAGGCAAAGCAGTGGTTGCAGGATGACAGTATCGATCTGGTCCTACTGGATGAACTCACTTATATGGTCAGCTACGACTATCTTGATCTGGATGAAGTGATTACGGTGTTGGAAAATCGCCCAGCGATGCAGTCGGTGATCATTACGGGTCGTGGGGCACATCGTCGTCTGACAGAGTTGGCCGATACGGTCAGTGAAGTACGTAACGTGAAACACGCGTTTGAAGCGGGGATCAAAGCACAAAAAGGGTTCGATTTCTGATGAAAGCAGTCCTGAATATCTGGCTGGGTATGCTGGTTTGTCTGACTGCAAGTCAGGTCTGTGCAGCTCAGGCTTCTGAACAGCCGGCTAAACGGATCGTGGCTCTGGCACCGCATATTGTCGAGAACTTATATGCTATAGGGGCTGGCGAGCGGATTGTTGGGACCGTCGAGTATGCGGACTTCCCAGCTGAGGCCAACCAAATTCCCCGTATTGGGGGTTATCATGGTATTGCGCTGGAAAAGTTACTGGCCTTGTCGCCCGATCTGGTGATTGCCTGGCAGGGTGGCAATCAACAAACAGAGCTGGATAAGCTTGAGCAGCTAGGTGTGAATGTGGTGTACAGCGAAACCAAAGCCTTGCAACAGATCCCGCATTCTCTGCGCTGGCTGGGCCAGTTAACCGGGCTGGAAGAGAAGGCTGAGCAAGTAGCCCGGCAGTTTGAGCAAGGTATGGCTGAACTGCACAAGGAGTATCGTTCTGCAGCGCCTTTGTCCGTGTTTTATCAGCTATGGCCAGCTCCGATGATGACGGTCAATGGCACCACCTGGATCCATCAGACGCTTGAGGTGTGTGGGGCCAGTAATGTGTTTGCCGATGCAACGACATCCTATCCGCAGATCAGTATCGAAAATGTGCTCCTGAAACACCCGCAGGTAATAGTGATCCCGCAGGAAAAATCTAAACAAGTCCAGCCCACCATAGACTGGCATAAGTGGCCAGAAATCCCGGCAGCCAAACATGAACAATACATTGAGGTGAATGCGGATCTGCTACACCGTTATACGACCCGTGTGCTTGAAGGGTTAACTCAGTTATGTGATAAACTGGATGCTTCGCGAACTTACTATCAGCAACTTAAACTAGCCGGGAAATAAATATGACAACCTGGAATGACGTGCTCGGGCACGAAAAACAACAAACGTATTTTCAGGACACCCTGAACTATGTCGCCGAGCGTCGGGCGCAGGACGTTACCGTCTATCCTCCTGAGGATTTGGTGTTTGAGGCATTCAAGGCCACGCCGTTCGATCAGGTCAAGGTTGTGATCCTGGGACAGGATCCCTACCATGGACCAAACCAGGCACACGGGTTGTGCTTCTCTGTACTGCCAGGTGTTAAGGTGCCCCCGTCATTGGCCAACATGTATAAAGAATTGGCACAGGACATCGCGGGTTTCCAGATCCCCAATCATGGCTATCTGCTACCCTGGGCTGAGCAAGGCGTACTGCTACTCAATACTGTGTTAACAGTCGAGCAGGGACAAGCACACTCCCACAAACACCTCGGTTGGGAACGCTTTACCGATGCCGTTATAGAGCAGCTCAATCAGCGCACTGAGGGCGTGATCTTCCTGCTTTGGGGTGCACATGCACAAAAGAAGGGCAAAGCGATCGACACACAACGTCATCACGTATTGCACGCACCACACCCTTCTCCGCTTTCAGCACACCGCGGCTTTTTCGGTTGTCAGCACTTTTCGCAAACCAACACGCTATTGCAAAGCATGGACAAAACGCCCATCAACTGGCAAGTCTGAGTTTAGATTTAAAAAACAAAAAAGGCGCTCAATGCGCCTTTTCAGTTAAATAAAGTCAAGCTCGTCCAGATCGATGCTGTCTGCGAATATGTCCAGTTCTTCCAATTCCTTACGCAGGCGTTGTTTGTCCTTCAGCGCTTCAATTTCGCGCCACTTTCTTTTTTTGCCTTTAGATGAGGTTCTTTTCTTTGGTGCAGGACTTTCTAGTGTTGAAATAAAATCGTCTAGGCTATCCATGAATTTCTCCTATTGATGTACTAACCTCAAAGATTTGTGTTTACGCATTACTCAATTTGAATGAAAAACACACTTCAAGTAATGCTGGTATACCACAGACAGGAGAAAAGTAAAATAAAAATGTGTCCGTTAGGTTAAAAGCAGGTGACAGTTTGATGAAGCTCAAATTTGCTTCAAGTTTTGCCGAGGCCAGAAGAACAGAGTGCTGCGAGCGGGGAGGTGGATGCATTGGGTCATCAATTTCAGGGCACAAAAAAACGCCACATCAGGTGGCGTTTTTTAATCAATATGCTTAGTGCAGTGTCTGCTTACAGCGCCTTAAAGCGAGTTTCCAGCGTTTCCTGGGCAGCTGCAAATGCACGAATACCTTCAGCCAGCTTTTCGGTGGCCATGGCATCCTGGTTGTGTAACCAGCGGAATTCGCTTTCGCTCAGCGGAGCAGGTTTAGCCACAACTTCGTAGTTGTTGTCTAGCAGGTACGCTTCAGTGGCTGGCAATTCACCCAGTTCCTCTAGCAAAGCAGGGCTGATAGTCAGTTTGTCACACCCTGTCAGGGCTACGATTTCGCCTGTGTTACGGAAGCTGGCACCCATTACAACGGTGTTATAACCGTGGCGTTTGTAGAATTCGTAAATGCTGCGTACTGACTGTACACCCGGGTCTTGCAGTGGATCAGTCGGCTTTTCCAGACCATTGGCCACGTGCCAGTCAAGGATCCGACCTACAAAGGGTGAGATCAGGAATACATTTGCGTCAGCACATGCGCGTGCCTGAGCCTGGCTGAATAGCAAAGTCAGGTTACATTTAACGCCTTGCTTTTCCAGAGCTTCTGCGGCTTTAATGCCTTCCCAGGTAGACGCGATTTTGATTAAAATTTTGTCTTTGCTGACACCCAGTTGCTCATACAGCGCCAGTAACTGCTGCGCTTTAGCAATGGTCGCTTCGGTATCGAACGATAAGCGTGCATCGACTTCGGTTGAGATATAACCCGGTACAATGTTAGCAATCTCTTTACCAAGCAGAACGGCAAAGTAATCACAAGCCAGTTCCAGTTGTTGTGCCGCATCGTCATGCTGGCTCTTAGCGTAGTTCCAGGCTGCTTTCAGGTAATCCTGATAAGCAGGCATCTCGGCTGCTTTTAATAGCAGAGACGGGTTAGTGGTGGCATCTTCCGGTTGGTGTTTACGGATTGCCTCGATATCTCCGGTGTCGGCGACGATAGATGAATGCTGTTTTAGCCTATCTAATGCTGAAGTCATGCTGTCCTCATTCCAATTCATTGCAGCGTGTCAAAAAGTCTACTGTCCCTATGTTGCATTACCGTGACCTGTGTGAATAGGTCATATGTCCTTATCTGCGAGGTCGTGCCACGAGAAAGTCCGAATGCGTGATGCGGGGGCGCACTTCGTCAGTCGGGGGTCTGCGTGACGAACTGCAAACAGGCTGGTCTGCCAGCAACTGGGCAAGCAGTGTCGAGCCCCCGAAAAATATTGCGCTTGCGCTCACCGGGGGATAGTGTTGAAATTGACATTTATCAATAGTTAAGTCAATAGGCAGGCCATGATCACTCTCGTTTCCCCGGCAAAAAATCTCGATTATGATACCCCGGCGCACACCGCGCGTTTTACCCAGCCCGAGTTGCTCACGCACAGTGAAGAATTGATTAGCGTGTGTCGTGACTTGTCGCCGCAACAGATTGGCACCTTAATGAAGATCAGTGACAAGCTGGCGGGCCTCAATGCCGCGCGCTTCGCCGAGTGGTCACAACCTTTCACCTCTGATAATGCTAAACAGGCTGTGCTGGCCTTTAATGGTGATGTGTACACTGGTCTGGATGCATCGAGTATGGACGACGCCACATTGGATTATGCGCAGCAACATTTGCGTATTCTGTCTGGCCTTTATGGGGTACTGAAGCCATTGGACCTGATGCAGGCGTATCGTCTGGAAATGGGCACTAAGCTGGATAATCCGCGCGGTAAAAACCTCTATGAATTCTGGGGCAGGATCATTGCCGATAAGCTTAATGAAGCGCTGGAAGCGGCCGATAGTCAGGTACTGATTAATCTGGCATCCAATGAATATTTCAAAGCGGTAGATAAAAAGGCACTCAAAGCTGAGATTATTTCGCCTGTGTTCAAAGACTGCAAAAATGGTCAGTTCAAGGTCATTAGTTTCTATGCCAAAAAAGCCCGCGGCATGATGGCTCGGTATATTCTGGACAATCAGGTGGAATCACCGGAGGCACTGAAGGCGTTTGATGTTGCAGGCTATTACTACAGCGAAGAAGCAACGCAAAAAGCCAGTGAGCCGGTATTTTTGCGCGCAGAGCAAAACTAGTTCGGAGTCTGAGACGATGAGCAGGATAAGGATAATCAGAGGCTTAGGTATGCTTGCTGCAATAGGGGTGGTGGCAGGGTGTCAGGGCCAGCTCAATACGCGTGTTGGCGGTGTGCAGGTAGAGTGTGAGCACAATGAACGCGCCTGCTTACAACATTGCCAGGAAGATTATATCAGCGCAGATCCACTGCAAACGCAGTGTATCCAACGCTGTTATGAGCAGGCGAATCAATGTCGTTTGAGTAAGCCTGCTGAACCCAGAACAAACTCGCCTGAGTGGGAGTGATCCCCTCTGCTTTGGTGTATAAACACCGTGTCTCTCATCTTTGGAGTATGTCTCATTGAATAAAAATGTCTTGCTGCTGGCCTGTTGTCAGGGCCTGATCACAACAGGGAACATCCTGCTTGTGACCATTTCCGCATTGGTGGGTCAGTTGTTGAGCCCGTCGGCGGCGCTGACCACTTTGCCGGTGGCAATGCAGATGGCTGGGCTATTAATGGCGACCATTCCGGCGTCGCTGATTATGGCGAAAACCGGACGCAAACTGGGGTTCTCATTAGGCAATCTGATTGGTATTAGTGGTACTTTGCTGGGGGTCTGGGCGCTCAGAGAAAGCGACTTTGCACTTTTTTGTGTGGCGACCACTTTAATAGGGATAGGGATCGGCTTTGCCACCTTGTATCGATTTGCGGCCATAGAAGCCAGTGATAAGCCCGCCACGGCCATTTCGATCATCATGGCCAGTGGTGTTGTCGCAGCGGTTTTAGGGCCGAACCTGGCCGTCTGGGTGAACGAGGTGTATCCGGCATTGAATTATGCCAATTCCTTTGTGGCACTCAGTGGGTTGTACATTCTGGCTTTGCTATTGTTGCAGGGCGTGCGCTTTACTGAGGTCGACACACACTCCTCCCAGGCACCGGCCCGGACATTGAAAGAAATTATGACACAGAAGCAGTTTCAGCTGGCGGTGCTGGTGGCCATGATCAGTTATTCCGTCATGAACTTTTTGATGACTGCGACGCCATTGGCCATGCATCGTCATGGATTTGATCTCGCAGACTCTGCGCTGGTCATTGAATGGCATGTACTGGGGATGTTTTTGCCGTCTTTCTTTACCGGCAAGCTCATTGAGCGCTTTGGCGCGCGAGTCATGATCCTTGCCGGCTGTGTGCTGTATCTGATCTGCGCCGGGATTAACCTGCTGGGGTTGACGCACTGGCACTTTTTGTTGGCTTTATTTGCGCTTGGTGTGGGCTGGAATTTTATGTTTATCAGCGCCACACAACTGGTGAGTCAGACTTATGCGCCGCAGGAGCGTGCCAAAACACAAGCCTGCAACGAGTTTTTGGTCTTCAGCATGGTGGTGGCATCGTCACTCAGCGCTGGGTTTTTGGAAGCCACCGCAGGCTGGCAGGCGTTAAATGTGTGGAGTATGCCAGTGGTGTTAGTTGCGCTGATTGCGACTGTTTTATTGTCCAGAGGAGCTGCCCCACTAACACGTTCAGCGGCTGGCTGAGGTTGTGTGGCTGGCGCTAAATGTGTGGTGCATGTCGGTGATTTTGGTCGCTCTGATTGCGACCGTTTTATTGTCCAGAGGAGCTTCGCTACTCACACGTTTACCGGCAGACTGAGATAAGCAAGCACCACTTCATCGCGAAAGCCGATGTCCTGATGTTTACCTTCGTTGCGATAGTGCCGGCACATGGCCACTGCATCCCGTGTTTGTGCTTTCAATAACGGGCTGGGCATATCAACGCGAAGTGCGGCGCGGTGCCATTTCTCAGTTAATTCGTCAGGAGGGGAGGGCAAAGAGGGCAGCACTTGCTCTACCAGCTCAAAGGCACTGTCCTGAGCAACAAGTATCATATCGTCGTTGGCGGCGGCAAACCAGCTAACACCGGCTTTGTTCACACATACTAAAGGGATAAAAGGGGCCAGAGCCGGGAAAATATCATTGCGATATATATCGACCTCCCAGTAGCTGCGAGCGATTTTAACGAACTGCTCAAAGCTGGTGATGGCACCAAACCCAGATTCTGCGAGTAAGCGGATCTCCGCCCGCGGTTTATTGGGATTGACGGTATCATTGGCTGCATCTATGTACCAGGGCCCAACCACCAGCGCATTCTGAAAGTATTCATCGCGCAAAGATCCCCATACCGGTTCGAGCGTCAGGCCACTGTCCAGCAGCGCTTTAAGCGGTTGTAGTGCCACGTCGACCTGCGGTTTGGCCAGAGCCAATTTGAGTGCATCATGAATGGCATTACGGACTTCTTTGCACCGTCCCAGTGGGTAGGGTTTACCTGCAAAGGTCGGGTATTTCTGCGCTAATGTGGGATCGATATTAAGACGCAAATGGGCCAGGTAGACTTCCAGGGCGGTAACTTGGTCGGGTGTGAGCATTGGGCTTCCTGCGATAGAGCATGTTTATACGCAAGTGTAACTGCTTGCTCCATGTGAGAAAAGGGGCCTGAATATAAAGGGTGATGGTCTGAGCAAAAAGAAAAAGGACGTCTCAGACGCCCTTTCGCTTATGGGTTACTTTTTCTTTTTTGTTTTGGCCTTAGCGGCTTTTTTCTTCGCTTTGATTTTGACCGGATCTTTTTTCTTTTTCGGTAACTTGGCTTCTTTGTGTTTCGGCTCCAGCCCTTCAACCACACGGCGTTTCAACTTTTGCTCCGTGTAGCGCTCAACTTTACCCAGGATCTCGGCATCATGGGCTTCAACCAGTGATATGGCGGTGCCTTTTTTACCGGCACGACCGGTACGGCCAATACGGTGTACATAAATGTCGGCAGTACGCGGCATATCAAAGTTAATCACATGGCTGATATCCGCGACGTCGATACCACGCGCCGCCACATCGGTGGCGATCAGGATGCGGGTGCGACCACTGTGGAAGCTGGCCATGGCGGCCATGCGCTTGTCCTGGGGCATTTCTCCGCGCAACCAGGTGGTCTTAATGTCCTGGGTATACAGCTCGCCAACCAATTTTTCCAAACGCTCACGGGTCTTCACAAACACGATGGCCTTGGTCACTTCTTCGCTTTGTAGCAGGTTAGCGAGAATGGCCAGCTTGTGCTGATAGTCATCTGCCAGGTGGATCCACTGGTGGATTTTGCCCTTTTCTTTACGTGATGACTCGGCCTCAAGTAGTGCCGGATCTTTTAAGATACGCTCGGCAAACAGCTCGACGCTGTCACCTTCCAGCGTGGCAGAAAACAGGAAACACTGACGGCGGTTCTTTGCTTCGTTGCAGATCTTAAGCATTTCTTTTTTAAAGCCCAGGTCTAGCATGCGGTCGGCTTCATCGAGGATCAGCAGCTCAACATTGTCGGCATGGAAGTTTTCGGTCTCAAGATATTCCATCAGTCGGCCTGGTGTGGCTATCAGAATGTCGTTGTTCTTTTCGAAGATTTCTTTGTGACTACCATAGTTAATACCACCGGTTACCACACCGATTTTCAGGTGCGTGCCTGCTGCCAGTGCTTCGCATTGCTCAAACACCTGATAGGCTAGCTCACGGGTGGGCGTCATGATAAGTACACGGGCAAAGCCGGGATCGCGACGCGGAAAATCCATCAAATACTGAATTGCCGGGATCAGGAAGGCTGCTGTTTTACCTGTGCCCGTTGGCGCAGACGCCAGTATATCACGGCCCATCAGAGCCTCCGGAATGGCCAGCTGTTGAATGCTGGTGGCCTGCTCAAAGCCCATTTTTTTTATGGCAGTCAGTAGCGTGCCGTCGAGATCGAATTCAGTAAATTGCATAGTGCATCACAAATAAAGGACAATAGCGGAATTATACTTGGCAATCCGGGTTTCTCAAAGGAGCAAAATGGCAGGCTTTGCATTTAAGCAATTTACGGTGGCACAATCGCGTAGTGCAATGAAGGTATCGACCGATGGGGTGTTATTCGGCGCCTGGGTTTGCGTGACGGGCACACAACGCATGCTGGACATCGGTGCTGGTACCGGGTTACTGAGCCTGATGTGCAAGCAGCGCGCTCCATCACTGATGATCGATGCGGTTGAGATTGATGCGCAGGCCTGTCTGGATGCCCGAGACAACGTCCATGCCAGCCCCTGGCAGGGTATTCGGGTGCACCAGACTCCCATTCAGACATTTACTGCAGATCAGCCCTATGATTTGGTGATCAGCAATCCACCGTATTTTAATCACAGCTTAAAAGGGCCGAATGTTGCCCGAAATACCGCCCGCCATACTGACAGTCTGAGTTTTTTGCACTTGATTGAGGCGTTTAAGCTGCACAGTCACGCACAAGGTCGGCTTGCGGTCATTTTACCGGCTAAGGAAGGACTTGCGTTTATCGCACTGGCACAGCAGCATGGCTTGTACCTTGCTCGTCGCTGTGATGTCACGATGACGCCTGGCAAGCCCGTTAGCAGGCTGATGCTGGAATGGCAACGAGCACAGACTGGTCTGGTTCAGGAAGCCTTGTGTGTGAGAACGCAGGATGGCGCATACAGCGCAACGTTTATTGATCTGTGTCGTGATTTTTATCTAAAAATGTGACCCTCAATGGCGGCGTAATGGGCACTCATGCAGTAAGCTTATGTAATATCTAAGCAGTGTGAAAAACGCTAGACTCGCAAATATCGATAAAAGACTGAACTGGATCATTCCGGACTCAGTGCAAGGAGCCGATCATGGATCAAGATACTCAAATCATTTGTAACTTTCTGAGCGATATTAACTTGCCCCATGCGCTTTGCCCCGTGGAAGGTAAGATGTTCCTGCCGGGCCTGCAAATTGTGCATGGCGTGCTCCACATAGACATAGATAAGCTGGTTTGTCCCGGAGACATATTACATGAAGCAGGACACATTGCGGTATGTGAACCGATTTTTAGGCCTCAGCTGCATGAAGACGTTTATAAAAACGGGCTTAAAAATGGGCGCGAAAAACAAGCGATGGAAGGCGAAGAAATGGCCGCAACTGCCTGGTCCGTCGCCGCGATTTGGCACCTTGGGCTGCACATAGATCTGGTGTTTCCGGAAAACAGTTATCAGGGAATGAATCAGGCACTGAAAGAAAACTTCGAAAAGGGTGGAATATTTGGCGATCCGCTGCTGACGGCCTGGGATATGACCTGTCCGGATAAGGGCTTTCCTACCATGACAAGTTGGATCAGGGAAGTGCGCTGGTTGAATGAGTTACCAGAGCCGCTGGCACAGGCTTAATGAGAGGATGAGTACAATTAAAAGTCCTCAGAGCTACTCGCGCGGAGTGCTCTGAGGGCAGAATATCAGGCCTGGCCGTGCTGACGTATCTTAGTCAGAAAATCTGAAACATCGACAGAGCAGAAAGTGACCATGGCAAAAAATTGGTTGAGTTTTGGTTGACCCACATCGCGCTCCCAATTTTCATATGTTTTACGACACACGCCAAGCTGAGTCGCCATTGCTTGTGTTGTCACACCTTTATTTTTTCTCAACTTCCTGAGGTCATCACCAGTGATGTAGCGGGAAAAAAATTCCATATTGTTAGTTCCTTTGATTATTGTTTTAAAGGTAAAGCCGGGTGGGGTTGATGCTATTTTACGTATGATCTAAAAGACACCAGCCCGGACGCCTATTGCTATTTCCTGCAATGGGTAATTTGTAACTCAGATTGCAATGAAAAAAATAATAATGTGCAACTTTTTTCAGGTTATGAAATGATTCATCAGGCTTCTCTGATGCGGCGACAAACAGTTAAGTACTTATCTATCGGCAGACCCGATGTATTCTATGCAGCCATGGTGGCGGATGTACAGGGTGATGAGGGCAATCAAGTGGCTGAGTGCATTGCATCATTCAATTGATGACAAAGGTTTGGAAGGCGACTGGGTTTGACCAGCCGTTATTACGTTGTGTGTTTTCCTGCATGGTTCTGAAGATTAGTTAAGAGGTTAACGGTGCTGTCTAATGTGTTTATTAAACAGCACCTGTTGTGTGTTATTTAATATAGTACTTCAGCACATCTTGTTCTGTGTGAGAATACAGTGTTGAGTACGGCCAGATGGTAAATTGTCGCTCCGGATTGCCATTAAAAATAGCCGCACCGGCAATATCCCATTGATAGTATCCAGTATTATCGGCAAGCTGCGCCATGGTGAAAGTGCCGCTATCGACATAACTACAGGGCACGCCGGTGGGCTCAGATCTGAAAATATTCAGACCCTCTATATGAGGGGTGTTGTCGAAAGTTGCCGTTAAGTCTGCCGCGGTGTCGTCCAGTAGTCCCTGACATCCTACGCCAGTTGGGTTGGTGACATTGAACGCCGAAATCATCGATACTTTGCTATGCTCATCAACAAACATCAGTCCTTCCGTCATCGCAGCGCGCAGTGCCTGCCATCTTGAAGACTCAACCACACCATATTGATCGACTCTGACAGGCTCACGGATCAGCTTTCGCTCAATACCATCGGCATGGTTGGCAAACAGTGTCCAGCCACCGCCCAGGGTTTCCATATCACAATACGCCACAAACGGGGCAACACTGCCCGCGCCATCCGGGTCTATGGTGTAGTAGCCTGACTGGCTGGTCGGGTTGGTTTGTTGAATATCATGGCAGGTTTTACCCTGTGCCTGCGGGCTGTTATCGGCAAATTCGTCGATAAAAAAGCCGTAATATTCCATTTCATCGATTTGAGTATAGTCGCCAGAACCATGGGTGCTCAGCACCAGTAACCGGAAGCTGCTCCCCAACGCCGCTTTAGAGAGCTTAACCTGACTGGTTCCTTTTTCCATCGTAATGGTTTCATGATCGGTGAACGTGATGCCATCGTCTGATACCTGAAAAATCACCTCTTTGGGTGTCCGGGGCGAAAACTCTGCGTGCTTCATCGACACCTGAGTGCTGAACCCGGTGATCACGGCTTTTCTGGCAAAAGAAACCTGCAACCACTCGTTGCTGTTGGTTGGGCCAAGCCAGATCCCGTGCGTCAGCAGTTCACCTGCCTGAGGGTTAATTTTCGGATTTGGATCCGTGTAATACAGGTGGCCGTCAAATGCACCAGCCGGACTGAACTGGTTAACGGTGCCACTGGCGGTGTAATTACCCGGTGAGAGTGAATTCGTGTAGACCAGGGCAATGTTATTATTGGCGCCAGTGGTATCACCATCGGTGACAACCGGGCGGGAGAGTGTCAAGTCTTCAAAGTGACAGAAGTACTGGATAGCAGGTGCACCACCGGGGCCGTCCGCATCAATCAGATATAAGTTGGATGTTGCAGTTGGGTCACTGAGAGTAATGCTTTCACAGCTGATCCCATCACTGGGATACACTTCCTGATTGAGGACGTTGACCATGTCGAGTAACCGGGCGTATTTGGCTTCCAGAGACTGACTGGCATTGTCGACATACCGTTTGGTAACCAGATGGTTTGGTGCGATAGGATCGTTGGCGATGGCATTACCAATGACTTCCAGCGCTGCACTGGGTGACTGGGTGCCCACACCGACTGAAACGGTGGTTGATACGGTTGTTGCACCATCACGCCAGTGTGTGGTGCCAGGCAGACCCTGATCTCCTTTGGGTCCTTGCAGGCCTTGTTCACCTTGTGGCCCCTGTATGCCTGGTTCTCCTTGTTGTCCACGCTCACCTTGTGGCCCTTGCAAACCTTGTTCACCTTGTGGCCCCTGAAGCCCTTGCTCACCCTGTAAACCCTGTTCACCTTGTAACTCGCGCCAGAGTGCGCCATCACAGCTAAAAATTTGCTTATCTACACTGCTGTAGTATATCGAGCCTGTGTGCTCTGGGTTGCAAGGGACTGGTGCACTGGCATTGGGCGTTAATCTCAGGGCGCCGGGTATTTCCAGGTTGGCCTGCGCCAGTGGCTCAAATAATGCCGGGTAACTGTTGGGATCAGTGGGGTCAGTATTGGCCAGAAACTCAGCTAAGTTACTGGCGCTATCCTGATCTACATCTGCACCGGCATCACTTGCATCTGCCGGATTGAGTCCATAGCGAATTTCCCAGTCATTGGTCATGCCATCGCCGTCATCATCCAGTGGTTTAGCCAGGCTAACTACGGAGACGGCGTCTACATCAATAGTATTGGCATCAATGCTGGTATTGTGTATTTCCAGTGCCATCGTATCTGTTAACTCAGCAAGCGCACGATGCGCCTCGGTCGGCTCAAAGGTCACATTGAGCTGGACAAATGCCCCTTCGACTAACGTGAGGTCAGGAGTGACATCAACAAAGTGCTCTGCAATGCGAAAGCCAACTCTAAAGTTGGCCGGGTTAACACTGGCGCGCACGCCCAATTTAGCCTGGATCATGTAGTTGTTGGTTAAACTCAATGGCACAGGCAGGGCCTGGCTCAGGGATGCACCCTGACCAATGAAGGCGACGTTATTTACGGCCTGATGATCGGCATAATGAGTTGCGGAGAGGTTAATGATCCCCGCCTGACTATCGGAAAATGTCCAGACATCAGAGGTGTGGCTTAACTGTGCTTCAGCCAGTGTTTGTTGCTCGAACTGGCCATCCTGTACCAGTTCAGTTCCCGATGCGTGCCAGCATAATGTGGCGAGCATGGCAGGTAACACTCGTTTTTTCATGTTTTTTCCTGTGTAAGAGTAGAGTTGGATTAATGTGCGATGAATATTGTACAGGATTACGAATTAATGGTTGCTATATTTTTTTTTGCCATTCTTTAGTATGGTTTTTGTTGCGCGGTTGGAGTCATTGTCGTGTGAGCGTGAAGCAACAGAGAGGGTCTGCGAATCGATGAGTTTGTTGAAGGTGATTGGGAACGTCGAGTAAGAAGAGTGACAGGCCAATCCGGGTGCATTGCACCCGGTTAGTATTGATTAAGCGCGCCTAGGGTAGGCACCCAGAATACAGATCTGCCAGCCAATAGCTAAATAGGGGCTGAGAACACTAAATGGTTGACTTCCACCGGCATTTTTAAGTTGTATCTGTGTTTCGACACTTTTACTGGCCGTCAAAAGTTCTGGACTCTCAAAACCAGAAGGAACAAAAAACTGTTCGTCACTATCGAGATTTGAGGGCGCAAAATAACTTGGGTCCTCTTTAATAGGTTCAAAAGTGTTGCCATAGTTCGCTGCTAAGTGAAGCTTGGTATCAGCTTCGGCAACATGTGTGTGACTAGGCATGTTCATATAAGAGAGCAGGGCTTGCTCTATGCCTCCTATTTGCCCCAGCTTGTATTCCGATAACCCGGGTCCTTGTCCAAATCGTATCGGGCTTCTGCCACGCAAATCCGGAGTTGCAAATGTGCTGCGCCCATCTCCACCGTATTTGTTGCCTAATATAGTAAACAGTGCCTGATTCTGGTTGACTGACATAAGGCTACCATCGCATGGTGCGTAACCTTCTACAGTAAAGTCACCGCCATACGGCATCATATCACCCTGGTATGCTTCAACTTGCATGATTCTACCTCTCTGTAATGTTGTTTAAATTGCGATAATAAGTACATCAGATGGATGCAATGAATGGTTGTGCCCGAAGGAGTATGGGAGGCACCAGCAGATGAAATCCAATGCACTGCCTGTTGCCGACAATGAAGTCACCACCTGGCTCTCTGTCAAGGCAATACGATATCGCTTTATAACCTTAATAATTCACATCAGGAGGATCGCCTCCCGATGCGAAGTGGTCTAATTAGCCATTATGCGCGGGATGGAAACAGTCCATTCAAGCACATTTGCCAGTTAACCGTGGTAAACGGGCTTAGCAAGCTAACTTCCTGTCCTAAACCTGTGTTGTTTACCGTGACTGTTGCGTTGTCTACGACCGATTGTACCTGCACTTCTGGTCCCTGGATCTCTACCAGTTGCTCTGCTTCAAATGCACTGGGCACAAAGAAGCTCGAATCCTGCGGTCTACCAAGGTAAGCAGCTGCAGTTGGTGCTGGGTTATTGGCATTGTTGGAGGCCACAGATAGGGTGGCCGTGGCGGCACTGGATACACCAACAGTGGCGGTTGCTGTATGAGAGTGTGCGGGGAGCTGTGCGGTTGTCAGTTGGACTGATTCGCTGCCGCCTTTGCTACCTAACGGATAGTAGGATAAGCCCGGTGCTTGTCCTTTACTGACAGGGCTTCTGCCACGCAGGTCTGGCATCGCAAAGGTGCTTCTACCATCGCCACCATAGAAGGTACCCAGGATGGCATACGTTGCTGAGTATTGTGAGATTGAAATGAGTTGCCCACCACACTCTGCGAATTGGCGTACTGCAAAGTTACCTGTAAACGGCATCATTTCACCGATAAATGCGTCGGCAGCCATAACACGCTCTCCCTAAATCATTGTTGTTAAAAACGTTATAGTCAAAATCAACCATACCTCATCCTTTTTCAGAAGTATATTACTTTGTATTACAGCACATACCAACAACGTCATTGGCAAGTTTTAACGGATGCGAGCCGATAAACGCTGTTGATTGAGCTTAGTTCTGATCAGGGGCGTGGCGGATAGATGTTGTCTGCACAAATGAGCCAGTTTACAGCCTGAACCGGATTGCGGATATCAACAGACTCGTTCTGACCTGTATCATGCAACTCAACGTTGGCCCAGGCCGAAGACTGAACGTCTACATTCATTCCTTTGACCTTAACCGGTTGAACAGCCTCAAATGCACTTGGCACAAAGAAGCTTTGATCCTGTGGTTTGCCGAGGAAAGCGCTGATATTGGGGGCTGGTGTGTTTGCATTATTGTTCGCAACAGACATGGATGACGTCGCCCCGCTATTGAGGGTCGGTGCCTGAGCCGATGCGGTGTGATTGTGTGTCGGTAAGTGATATTCAGTGAGTGTTTTTTCTTCAATGCCACCGATCATACCGATTTGATAGTCATACATTAAGTCGGGTGCCTTTCCGTGGCCAACAAGGCTGCGGCCGCGCAGATCTGGCATGGCAAAGGAGACCCGGCCGTCACCACCATAAAAGGTACTCATTAATGAGTAAAGGGCCGTAAACTGCCCTATGCTGATTAGCTGGCCGTCACATGCCAGATACTCTCTTACGACAAAATTACCGGCAAAGGGCATGAGTTCGCCCGTAAATGATTCTGTTGACATAAAACAATCCCTAGCGCTTTGATATTAGATACTTACATCAATCTTTATCCTACATGCTCGAATGCCGCAAGTATATTACTTTGTATTACAGGGGGTGCAAGAAGCGCGTTGGGATTAGGCTTAAAGCTGATGTGCTTCTATGTCAATAGCCGCTATTCTGTAGGCTGCTTTGAGCATCACAATGAGTGCAACCACATTAAATACCAGGCTAAAAATGGCTTCAAATGCCATAATATCAATATTGAATGTGCTCAAATACCTTGTGATTTGATCAACAATCTCGATGGCAATGCCTATCACAATCAGCATAAAACCATAGTATTCAGAGGTCGCATTCAGCGCACTGTGTTGCTCAAGCGTTGGGTCGTTTTTACTTTCCAGCATGCGTTTTGAAAAAATTTTCCGGCCATCCATGATAGCACCAAAGCCAATCAGCAAAATGGTAATGGTCGACTCGTTTTCAATGACTTTCTGATAGCCATGCTGATCCATATGGCCCAGCAGATAGCGTATGTCTTCTGCGGTGATACTACCAACCAGCAGGCTGATCAGCACCAGTGGAAACAGTAAAAATCCCCGGTTGAGTACAACCGCATAAATGATCTGTCGGGTTTTGGTCATAATTTTAAAAGTGTGTAATTAAAGAAAAAACGGGCTCTTAGGCTTTATGCTAGCGTGGTGCATTTTAGATATCAGCGATAAAGTCCCGGCTCAGGGAGGAGAGTATAAAACAGGTCGGGGTAAAAAAGTATCATGATTTGGCTATCAGACACGCCGTGACTCGCTGTTTTTGGTCAAAGAAGCTTGCGTTAGCAGGCTTCATGAAGTGTATCGTAACTGATTAGTCAGAATACACGGCGGCAACTTTTACCCAGGCTCCGCCCGCTGTGCATCCCGATATCGACAGTGTGACTTTCGTTTTTGATGCATGTGCTGCAAGCAAGGTGGACTTAAGAATTGGATCTGCCGATACATTACCTGCCCAACCATTAAACCCAGGGCACGCCTGTTTAGCAGAGTCATTGTAATTTTTGTCTAGTCTTACGGCAATACTACCCGTTTCACTGGCAAAAAGTTTGATGATTTTGCCGCTCATTTCGAAACTAGCAAGTGCTGAGCCAGAGAAGAGTAAAGCGGCAATGGGTAAAAGTGTTCTTATAGTAATACTCCCAAATTGTGGTTGTGTATGTTCCTTTCTCGGGGATGGTAACAGCGCCAGTAGCAGTTCGCAATGGATGGTGTCTGGGTCGCAGATTTGGGTATTATCTTTAGTGAAGGAAACAGCCGTTGAATTGTTTCGTGTTTGGCAAAAAGTTATGGCAACGAACAGGCTATTAGGGTGTGCCTGCTGGCACACCAGGTAATGGACTGTGATTATATTTCTTTTGCTGTCAGAAGTGCCAGTTGGATCATCTCTTCGAAGGAAGATTGCCTGGCGTCACTGCTCAGGTGTGTATCCAGGGTAATGTGGTCTGCAACCGTTAAAATGGTCAGTGCCCTGGCACCATATTGCGCGGCGACACCATATAATCCGGCCGCTTCCATTTCTACGCCCAGGATCCCCATGTTATCCATCAGCTCAAACATGTCTGGCTGTGGCGTATAAAACAGGTCGGATGAAAAAACATTGCCAACCTGTACTTTTAGCGTCAGTGCTGAGGCGCTGTGGACACAGGCGTTGAGCAGGCCGAAGTCGGCAATGGCTGCAAAGTCATGATCCTTAAAGCGCATTCGGTTCACCTTTGAGTCGGTACAGGCACCCATGGCAATAATAATGTCGCGCAGTTGCACGTGCCTGGAAACGGCCCCGCAGCTGCCTACGCGGATCAGGTTTTTCACCTTGTATTCGGTGATTAACTCTTTGGCATAAATGGAGCAGCTGGGGATCCCCATGCCTGTGCCCATCACCGAGAGTTTGCGACCCTGAAAAAAGCCCGTGTAACCAAGCATATTACGCACGGTGTTGACGACTTTAACATCATCCAGAAAGTGCTCTGCAATGAATCTGGCGCGCAGAGGATCGCCCGGCAGCAATACTGTGTCAGCAAATGCATCGTCAGGCGCATTAATGTGAACCGTACCATGCGGGTTAGTGTGCATCATCAGTAACCTCCCTTGTCTTCGCAGGGCGCACCTGTCAGGGTTGAGCGTACATCATTGAGCAAGCCAGAAGCGCCAAATCGGAAGTGCTGCTTGTTCACCCAGTCCGGGCCCATAATTTGCCTGGCTTGAATCAGATAAGCTTGAGCATCGGAAACTGTGCGTACGCCCCCAGCGGCTTTAAAGCCTACTTCTTTGCCACTATTCTTGATGGCATTGAGCATCACCTGCGCAGCCTCTAAGGTGGCATTTACGGCAACTTTGCCGGTACTGGTTTTAATAAAGTCAGCCCCGGCATTGATTGCGATGCGCGATGCTTGTTCAATCAAGTGTGACGTTGGCAGCATACCGGACTCAATAATGACTTTGAGTTGCACGTGTGTACCACAAGCCTGCTTGCACTGCTCGATAAGCTGATGGCCGATGTCAGCGTTACCAGCCATCAGAGCTGTGTAAGGAAAGACCACATCGATCTCATCGGCACCAAGTGCAACAGCTGTGCGAGTTTCTTCAACTGCTTTGACTATGTTGTCGCTACCGTGCGGAAAATTCGTGACAGTGGCGATGCGGACCCCTGTGGCCAAGTGTTGTCTGGCCAGTGCGATATGTTGAGGGTAAATACAAACCGCAGCCACATTGCCTAATGCTGAGCTGGCCTGCTGGCAAAGCTGGATGATATCTTGGTCGCATTCTGTGCCAGTCAGGCTGGTCAAATCCATACAATCCAGTGCCAGTTGTGCGGCTTCTTTGCGTGTTATTGAAGACATAGGAAACTCCTGATGTGCTGCCAGGATAACCGGCAGCAAAGAACCACTAACCCGAAAGGCGAGGGGAGGACATTCGTTGGGTCTTGCTCACTCGCACTTTGGGTACTCGAGTGGACTTGGTTCCGTGAAGACGCATCCCGGCGGACACGTTAATTCCATTTAATCACCGCTGTATTGTCAGCGAGTTGGCTTATATTTACTAGTCTAAAGGCTCCTTTTCATGACTTGGCGCAAGGATTGACATGTTCGGAGCAGTCTGTGTTTGGCAGGCAGGAAATAAAAAAGCCACTGCGATGACAGTGGCTCAATTTAAGGTGGTGAAGCGGTTACAGGACGGCTTCTATCCGTTTTTGGATCCCGTCTGCATCCAGGCCCATTTCGGTGTGCATCTGGTCTTGTGTACCATGTTTGATGAACTCATCAGGAATGCCCAGATGCAAAATTGGTTTGAGGATCTGCGCAGCGGCCAGATGCTCGCTGACCGCACTGCCTGCACCGCCTGCAATGGCATTGTCTTCCAATGTCACCAGCAGATCATGCTCAGCTGCCAGCTTAGTGACCATGTCGCCATCAAGTGGCTTCACAAAGCGCATATCAACTAAAGTTGCATCCAGCGCCTCTGCGACTGGTTTTGCGTTGTGTAACAAGGTGCCAAAGTTAAGAATGGCGACCTTTTTACCTGAGCGCAGCAGGTTGGCTTTACCCACTTCCAGCTCAGTCATCTGTGCTTCGATTTCAGCCTCACCTGCGGACCCTCGCGGATAGCGCACGGCGGCAGGTTGTTGCAGGCGATGGCCGGTATAGAGCATCTGACGGCATTCGTTCAGGTCGCTGGGAGCCATAATGACCATGTTGGGAATACAACGCATAAAGCTCAGATCGTAGGCTCCCTGGTGTGTTTCGCCATCTGCGCCAACAATCCCGGCGCGGTCAATGGCAAACAACACAGGCAGGTTTTGCAGTGCCACATCGTGGATCAGCTGATCATAACCCCGTTGTAAAAAGCTGGAGTAGATGGCCACGACCGGGTTAAGGCCTTCACAGGCAAACCCTGCCCCTAAGGTGACGGCATGTTGCTCTGCAATGGCCACATCAAAGTATTGGTCTGGGTGCTCTTTAGAGAAACGCACCATGCCTGAACCTTCGCGCATGGCTGGCGTGATGGCCATTAGCTTATTGTCTTGCTCTGCCATGTCACACAGCCAGTCACCAAATACTTTAGAAAATGTTGGTGCGGCAGGTTTTGATTTGGGCAGGCTATGCACGCTAGGATCGAACTTTGGCACGCCATGATAGCCAATTGGATCGGCTTCAGCTGGTTGGTAACCTTTACCTTTTTGGGTTTTTACGTGCAGCAACTGCGGACCTTTAAGGTTGCGCATGTTTCTGAGTGTGTCCACCAGCATATTGACGTCGTGGCCGTCTATTGGGCCAATGTAGTTAAAGCCGAGTTCTTCAAAGAAGGTGCCCGGAATGACCATGCCCTTGAGATGCTCTTCAACTTTGCTGGCCAGTTCTTTCACCGGTGGTACACCGGAAAGTAGCTTTTTACCGCCTTCGCGGATATTGGTATAAAAGCTACCCGATAAGATCCGTGCAAAGTGGTTGTTCAATGCGCCGACATTCTCAGAAATAGACATTTCGTTGTCGTTAAGGATCACTAGCATGTCTGATTTCACATCACCGGCATGATTCATGGCTTCAAAAGCCATACCTGCGGTCATTGCACCGTCACCAATCACAGCGACGACTTTACGCCCCTGCTGTTCTTTTTCAGCGGCAATAGCCATGGCCAGCGCGGCAGAGATAGAGGTGCTGGAGTGACCAACGCTGAATGTATCGTACTCGCTTTCTTCACGAAACGGGAAAGGATGCAGGCCATCTTTTTGTCGTATGGTATGCATTTGATCGCGGCGACCCGTGAGAATTTTATGTGGATAAGCCTGGTGGCCTACATCCCATACCAGGCGGTCAGCGGGCGTATTGTAAACGTAATGCAGCGCCACTGTCAGTTCAACCGTGCCTAGACCGGAGGCAAGGTGACCACTACTTTGCGAGACCGAGTTGAGCAGATAGTCACGTAGCTCATCGCTGAACTCGGTCAGTTTATGTTGCGGCAAAGTGCGCAGCTGCTCAGGCTGCTCAATCAATGCCAAAAGGGGATACTTGCTGTTATCAAGACTCATATTGATTACGTTATCCTGGGCAGAGTTCGCTGACTTGGTTGTCATTGTTATCCGCCATTAAATTTATAAATTCTGTGCTGGGTGCTTTGTTCGGCGTGCAGTATGCAATGCACCACAGTATAACTTAACTAGTTATTAATTTAGCGACTTATCAGTTGATTGCTAGTCGGTTTATGGTCATTAATGGTCTCTGGCAATAATATAGTCTGCCAGCAAAGCCAAGGTTTGTGTGTCTGCATCAATGTTGTGCAGCGCCTGCTTTGCCTCTTCTACGAGTGCTTGTGCTTTTTGTTTGGCACCCGATAATCCTAATAGAGCAGGATACGTAGACTTATTGTGTTCCAGATCAGACCCCTGAGGTTTGCCCAGCACTTCAGTGTTACCTTCTATATCAAGAATGTCATCCTGAACCTGAAATGCCAGACCAATATTCTGGCCATAGTCACGCAGTCGGGCAAGGGTATGTGGCGACACATCTGGGGCACACAGCGCGCCAAGTTCAATAGCACAAGTTAGCAGCGCGCCCGTTTTTAAGCGATGGATCCGCTCCAGTTCTGCCAAGCTGACAGACTTGTCCGTTGCTGCCAAATCCAGCGCCTGACCACCGACCATGCCTTGCAACCCGGATGCCTTTGCGAGGGTTTTGATCATCGCAATCTGATTTGCCGCCGGGACAGAGAATGTGTGCGCTGTTAACAGCTCAAAAGCCAGGGTTTGCAAAGCATCACCTGCCAGGATTGCTTGTGCTTCATCAAATGCAATATGGCAAGTCGGTTTACCACGGCGCAGGTCATCATCGTCCATGGCCGGGAGGTCATCATGAACCAATGAATAACTGTGAATACATTCGACGGCAGCTGCGGCGATATCGAGATCGCGAGGTGTGGCGCCAAAGATTTGCCCGGTTGTGTAAACCAGAAATGGGCGCAACCGTTTACCACCATTACTAATGCTGTAGCGCGCTGCAGCAATGGCGGTGTCGTCACTGTCCAATTCCTGAGCGAAATACGCGGCTATAGTTTCTTCGACTTGCGCTCTGGCATGAGCAAGTTGTGCTTGTAAATCCAATGTTTATTCCAGCTCGTCCGTAAATTCACTTAGCGGGCTTTGCTCGTCATTGCCGAGCAAAATCGCCACTTTCTGTTCTGCCTGTTGCAGCTTTTGCGAGGAAGCGTTGGCCAGCTTTATCCCGCGTTCAAATTGCTTGAGCGACTGTTCCAGGGTGAGTTCGCCCCGTTCCATGCCCTGTACAATGCTTTCAAGCTCGTCAACAGCTTCTTCAAAGCTCATGTTTTCCGGTTTTTTTGTCGCCATGTGCAGTATTCACTTTGAGCTAAATTAAAAAACGCCTAATTTTATGAGTATTACAGATTGAGGTCAAAGATCTCTCAGAATTTTTGCGTTATACAGTCAGGATGACTAGCCATTGGTTTATGGATTCGCAATTTCAAGGCAATTTAATATAATTGAGTTAAGTTATTGCAAAACTGGCCGATAACTCTGTCGATAATAATAACTGCGTGATAGATAACGGGTAATTTCCTTTGGAGGGTGTGTGGATTTAGCAACCGTGATTGGTATCTTAGGGGCCATAGGCTTGATTGTGATGTCCATGGTACTTAGTAGTGATGGCCAGATTGCCATGTTTTACAACACTCCATCAGTGGTTATTGTATTTGGTGGCTCGATTTTTATCGTGCTGTCGAACTTTACCATGAGCCAGTTTTTTGGCATCGGTAAAGTGGCCGGTAAGGCCTTTATGTTTAAGCTGGAGACCCCGGAAGAACTGATTGAGAAAGCGGTTGAGCTGGCGGATTCTGCGCGTAAAGGCGGCTTTCTGGCATTGGAAGAGGCCGAAATTCCCAATTCCTTTATGCGTAAAGGTGTTGACATGCTGGTGGATGGTCACGATGCGGATGTGGTCAGGGCAACCCTGCAAAAAGACATTGCGCTCACTTCGACGCGTCATGAAATGGGTGCTGGATTGTTTAAATCTTTGGCGGACATTGCTCCTGCAATGGGGATGATTGGTACCTTAATCGGCCTGGTAGCCATGCTATCGAACATGGATGACCCGAAAGCGATTGGACCCGCGATGGCCGTTGCACTATTGACGACATTGTATGGTGCGTTCTTGGCTAACGTGGTGGCTATTCCAATTCAGGTAAAACTGGAGCTGCGTAAAGACGAGGAAGAACGAAATCAACGCTTAATCCTGGATGCTATTTTGGGGATCCAGGACGGCCAGAATCCGAAAGTGATAGAAGGTATCTTGAAAAACTACCTACCTGAGTCCAAACGGGGTGCTGAGGCCGAGGAGTAATTATGTCTGACGAGAACGAATGCAAATGCCCCCCCCCAGGCTTACCAGCCTGGATGGGGACTTTTGCCGATCTGATGTCTCTGCTGATGTGTTTCTTCGTACTGCTACTGGCGTTTTCAGAAATGGATGTACTCAAATTTAAGCAGATCGCGGGCTCCATGAAATTTGCATTTGGCGTGCAAAACAAGATTGAGGTAAAGGACATTCCAAAAGGGACCAGTGTGATTGCCATGGAGTTCACGCCGGGCAAGCCTGAACCCACTCCTATCGAAACGATACAGCAACAGACAGTTGAAATGACGCAGCAGATGTTGGAGTTTCAGGCTGGTGATGAAAGCTCTGCGGGTGGACGACAAGAGCAGCGTGGTAACAAGCGCGGAGGTGAGTCTTCCAGTACCGCACAAGAGCAGTCGATGACACAGGCAATTGCGGCTGCGGAGCAGGAGCAGGTCAATGAGCTGGTGAAAAAAATCGCCCAGCAGCTGGAAAAGCAAATCATGGATGGTGCAATTGAACTGGAATCATTGGGGCAGCAAATCATTATACGGATCCAGGAGAATGGCTCTTTTCCTTCTGGCAGCGCATTCTTACAACCTAAGTTTAAACCCGTGATCCAGGATATTGCCCAACTACTCAAAGATGTGCCTGGCGAAATAACGGTGTCCGGGCATACGGATGACTTCCAGTTTTCGAATGAGCTATATAGTAATAACTGGGATCTGTCTGCGACTCGGGCGGTTGCGGTTGCGACAGAAATGCAGACCGTCACTGGATTCGACAAAAACCGTATGGTCGTCGTCGGGCATGCAGATACTCGGCCGCTGGTGCCCAATGAAACTGATGAAGACCGTCGTCGCAACCGGCGTGTCGAAATCTCTATCATGCAAGGTAAGGCTAAGGAATCTGACCCAATTAATGTACGTGGAAACAACTAGAAGTATTGCGTGGTACCGATTCTTGGGCTAGGCTATTCAGCGGAATTTAATCTGATAATGTTAATGGAGAAAACAATGCTTAATAAATATGCTTATATGCCGGGTTCAAATGGTGGCGGTGACGATGGAAGCGAAGATCCGAAATAAGTTCTAACGGTTTCTGATAGCCATGTTGGCGAATATCGATATCAACGGTGACACGATAAGAGCACTTCTGAATACTATTTTTGATAGTCAGATGGTCCTTGTTTCAGTTGCCGTTGTTTTGTTTTATTTCCTGAAAGACAGGCAAGCATTACGGTACTCGCTATTGTGTTTTGCGTTTTTCGTTAACGGCTATTTGACTCACGATTTGGTCCTGGAGCTTGATAGCAACAAAGTCTACCGTTACATTTACTGGGCTGCGGCCGACATTCTTTTTATTGCCATTGTTGCTTATTGGGCCCTGAAAGACAAAATGTATATGTGGCAGAGCATCATCTGCCAACTGGTTGTTATTCCTGCGCCTTTACTACAGCTGTTCAGGCTGGTTGACCGGCATCTTATGGAACTTAGTTATTCAGGTTACCTGTATAAAACTATCCTGCCTTTAGTGAACTACGCAACCGTTTTCTTGTGTTTTGTTCCGCTGATATATCTGTTGGACAGAAATGCAAAAGCGAATTCATCGACCCGCCCACAGCAAGATGCCGGGTAATGCGTGCCCAACCAGGCACGGCATTAGAGGGTCTTACTACTTTACATCAATCTGAGTAATCTTTAGTTCAGCGTCCCCTGTAACAATATTCAGCTCACCGGCGACTTTGACGGATGTTTTGTTGCCAGTGGCGTCTGGTAAAGCCACACTGGTTGCGCCAAATGTACATGACTCCAGTTTATCCGTGGTGGTAAGTGCAACACTCAGGCATTGAGTCACTGCGTTTTCTCCGTTGCCTTGGGTTTCACAGAAACTGGGATTGAGTGTATCTATTTGACTTTGAGCAACCTGCGACAAAGAGTAAGACAATGCAAATCCGTCTTGATCACAACTCAGTATGACTGGATTTTGGTTACTTTGTGTCGTTCCCAAAGTAAAGCGGTTTTCATCCCGGTTGCGATACCAAATAGTGATCTCGCTGTCTGGGGTTGTGACTGGGGTTTGTGTCGGCGCACCCTGGCTGCGCCAGTCATCCAGTGACGTGAAAGACGGTAAAGCCCCTGTAAAGGTCATCGCGGGGCTGTAATAGTACAGTTCCCCCGGTTTTACCGAGCCATTGTCATTCCCTTGCCAGGTCTGAGCACTACTGGAACCAAAGATATTTGCGGCCAGCAGACACAAGGTGTCATCTGAGCTAAGTTCGTGAGATGCAGAAAGAGAAAACTTGTCGGCTAATAGGGTGAGTTGGGGTTTGGATTGTAACCTGGCTCCTTCAATTTGCCAAAACACCGAGGTGCTTTCAAACTTGTTCAGCGACCGTTGCGCGCTGAAATCACTGCCGCAGCTTTGTGTGAGGTTGCTGGTATCCTGGGTATTGTTATCTGTGGAAGAGTCCGGGTTAGCCTTTAATGGCTCACTATTCTCTCCGCCACAGGCGATAAGTAAAGTGGCTGGCAGAATGAGGGGGATCAGATGCTTCATACGGTCCTTCTTAACTACGGCTGATAATGTCTTTATACGGGCATTATATCGCCAGCCGCAGTTAAATCGAGGCAAAAAGTGTGGTGATTTGTTAAAGTGGAGGGATAACCCCGAGCATTTGCAAACATTGTGCTGAGATGATCAATACGCCGCAAAGTCCCGCGCACACCAGACCCAAGTTTCCACCAACAACCTGGTAGCCGTCCATTTGCTGGGTTTTGCGTTGCTGCCAAACCATAGTAACCGGCAGGAAAATGGCCAGCACCACTAACGCAATGGCCGCATAACCCAGTGCCATAATAAATCCTTGCGGATAAAACAGTGCAAAACCAAGTGGCGGTAAGAAGGTGATGAGTGCCGTGATCACCCGCTCGGACACGGTATTACGCTTTTTAAAGGCATCAGCAAAAAAGTCAAATAGACCCAGGCTTACTCCTAAAAATGAGGTCGCCAGAGCCAGGTCTGCAAACAGTGTCACAAAGGTGCTTACCTGTGGGCTATGCGCGATACTGGAGATACTAGCTACAAACCCAGGCAGCCCTTCGCTATCTAGTAAAGCACTTTGTGCCATCACACCCTGACTGAGCAATTGCCAGCCTATATAGATCACTAAAGGCAGTGAAGCGCCCACTATCATCACTTTTCTCAGTGTGCGGATATCAAGGCCAACATACTTAACGATAGAGGGAATGGAGCCATGAAAGCCAAATGACGTGAAGATGACTGGTAACGCAGAGATGATAAGCCCTTGTTCGACGGGCATATCTAGCAAGTGTTGACCGCGTACATAGGGCGTAAGAACAAAAAACAAACTGGCCAGCACCAGGATTTTGATCGTGAATAAGACGCGATTGAGCTTATCTACGGTGCTGGTACCCAAAGTAACAATTGTTGCGACCATGATGGCCAGCAGTACTGAGCCTGCCTGAGGTGCAATATCCATACTGGTTAATGCAGTCAGCTTCTCCTGAAGCTGAGCACCGCCGCCTGCAATGTAGGCAGCACACAGTGCATAAAACAAAAATACCATGGAGAAGTTTGCCACATACTGGCCTTTTTTACCCAAAATGCGTTTAGCGAGTGTGTTGAGTGTGGCTTCTTTGTTGGCGTATTGATGCAGTTCCAGCATCAGTAAGGCGGTGTAGGTCATCAAGGCCCAGGTTGCCAGTATTAAGAGTAACGCGGTGGTGAATCCTAGTCCCGCAGAAGCGATCGGCAGCGCCAGCATGCCTGCTCCGATGGTGGTGCCGGCAACGATTAACATGCTGCCGATAGTTTTGTTCTTTTGCACACATAGCCCCTAACTTTGTGAGAGAAGCAGGCACAATATAACGGTTCAATAAAAAATGAAATAGTTTTGCTACAAATCAAGGTACAGGCTTGTAATTTGTGCATTACAGCGCCGTTTAAGGTGATTGAAATTGCATAAAAAAAGCCGGCGAATGCCGGCTTAGATTGAATGAGGTTTAACGCATTCGGTTATTCGTCATCTTCTACCAGAGTCATCAGTGAAGTATTACCGCCCGATGCGGTGGTATCAATACTGATTGTTTTCTCCGTAACCAGACGGCTGATCAGTGTGTCGTAGTATTCAGCACTGATCACTGGCAGGATAGCGCCTTTACGTGCAGCCAGCTGCTGACTGAAGTAGCCCAGGCGTGATGAACGTGCAGCAACCACTGCGCCTGACAGGTGCGGGTGTGCCAGAATAGCTTGCAACTGGTTTGGTTTAGCTACCTGGAATACACCTTCGGCAACCCCGGTGGCGATAAACTTGTCACGGAATGCCTGTGCTTCCTCGTAGAATAGCTCAGATGCTACCGTGATCACGGTATTACCTGCTGCCAATGCAGTGATGACAGACAGCGCCCAGAAGTTAAACGAGGTACTCTTATCGGCATAACACACAACACAGCCACGTGGTTCGAGGTGTAAGGTGTTAGATTCACCCGTTGGCCCAGGTAACACAATGTGTGAACGCATGCGCTTTTCCAGGCGGTTAAGCTGGGCACGGGCATCTGCCAGTGTCAGGGCTAAATCGTCCGCCAGGTCATCGATGATCTCAACCGTTGCCACTTTAGCAAGTAGCTGACGTACCGCAGACACACGGTCATTAAGCGGGGTTGCACGCCAGATTTTTTCATCGCGAAGCGAGTTTTGCATTAGGGCTTCAACTTGCTCAACCGCACCTGGGAAGTGGTGTGTTTCTAGCTCATCAGGTGTCAGGTTAGTCATCTGAACGTTGTCCGGAGACGCTTTCTCTTTCACCAGGCGCAACAAGTAGTTTGGACCACCAGCTTTAGGGCCTGTGCCTGATAAACCACGACCACCAAATGGCTGCACACCTACGATGGCACCGATCATGTTACGGTTGACATAGACATTACCCGCGCGAGACATTTTTGCCAGGTATTCACAACGCGCTTCGATACGAGAGTGGACACCCATAGTCAGGCCGTATCCCGTGCCATTGATTTGGTCAATGACGTTGTCCAGGTCTTCGCCTTTGAAGCGGATGATGTGAACAACCGGGCCAAACACTTCACGTTTCAATACTGACAAGTCAGAGATCTCATACAAGCGCGGCGCAAAGAAGTAAGCACCATTTTCGCTGTTGTCCGGGATCTTAGCTTCAAACAACAACTTGCCGTTGCCTTTCATAAACTCAACGTGTTTAGTCAGGGCATTTAGTGCTTTTTCGTCGATCACCGGGCCTACATCTGTAGACAGCAGCGCCGGGTCACCAACATGCAGCTCTTGTAGTGCACCTTGCAGCATCTTGATAATGCCATCCGCGACGTCTTCTTGCAGGAACAATACCCGCAGGGCTGAACAGCGCTGACCGGCACTTTGGAAACCAGAAGAAATAACGTCATCCACAACTTGCTCAGGCAACGCCGTTGAGTCGACTACCATACAGTTTTGACCACCAGTCTCTGCGATAAGAGGGACCTGGATGTCATTACGCTCGGCCAGGATTTGTGAAATCAATGTACCGGTTTCAGTTGAACCGGTGAACATCACGGCCTGAATACGCTCATCTGGAACAATGTGTTTACCTACTTCGCTACCGCGAGCAATAACTGGTTGAACAACATGCTCAGGCAGACCAACTGTACGCATCAGCTCGATACAGCGAACAGCAATCATACTTGTTTGCTCGGCAGGCTTAGCAATAACAGTATTACCCGTCACGATGGCTGCGGCAACCTGACCCAGGAAGATTGCCAGTGGGAAGTTCCAAGGGCTGATACACAAAATCACACCACGGGCTTCAAAACGCTCGTCTTTAGATAGCTCTTCGGCGCGTGCTGCATAGTAACGACAGAAGTCTACGGCTTCGCGTACTTCATCAATACCATCTTGTGTGATTTTACCGGCTTCTTTAATACAGATTGCGACCAGCTCGTCATGGTGACGCTCAAGAATATCACCCACACGGCGCAACAGGTCCGCTCGCTCTTTCACAGGCGTTTGCGACCACTCTGCAAAGGCGTTTTCTGCATTGCCCAGGATACCTTGCATGTATGTTTCATCATGCACAGGCACATGGCCGACAATCTCTGTGTGATTAGCTGGGTTGCGTACTGCCATGCGACCCTCTGGCACATCGCTTTCTTCAATGCGATGTTCGTTGAACCAGTTGTCCAGGTTCTCTTTGAACGGGGTGAGTACATTAATGTCAGTCAGGTCCATTCCTTTTGAGTTCGGACGCTCATCGCCGTACAACTCGATAGGCAGGCTGATCTGCTTGTTATATTTGTTGCGCAGGCCTTGCAAGGTTTCAACCGGATCAGGCAGCAAAGATTCTACCGGCTTGGTGGTATCGACAATGGCATTAACGAACGAAGAGTTGGCACCGTTTTCGAGTAGACGACGTACCAGGTAAGCAAGTAAGTCTTCGTGATGGCCAACTGGCGCGTATACACGACACTGGATCCCTTCGCTTTCTACGATTTGGTCAAACAGGGATTCACCCATACCGTGCAGACGCTGGAATTCGAATCCTGTGTTGTCGCCTTTGGCTACTTCAAGAATAGTGGCTGCGGTATAGGCATTGTGTGTCGCAAACTGCGGAAACAGCACATCACGGGCTTCCAGTAGTTTGATTGCACAGGCTTTGTAAGAGACATCAGTGGTCGCTTTACGAGTAAATACCGGGAAGTGATCTAAACCGTCTTGCTGTGTGGTTTTGATTTCGGTATCCCAGTAAGCGCCTTTTACCAGGCGGACCATCAGTTTACGACCTACGCGACGAGCCAGATCAGCAACCCATTCCACTACAAAAATAGCGCGTTTTTGATACGCTTGTACCGCCAAACCAAAGCCATTCCAGCCATCCAGCTCCGGTGCAGAGAATACGGCTTCAATCACATCTAAAGAGATATCCAGGCGATCCGCTTCTTCAGCATCCACGGTAAAGCCAATATCATACTGCTTTGCTGCTACTGCCAGCTCTTTCAGTTTAGGGACTAGCTCTTCCATCACGCGGTCGCTGTGAGAAAACTCATAACGAGGGTGGATAGCAGAAAGCTTAACTGAAATGCCCGGGCTCTTAACTGGACCACGACCGGCAGCTGCTTTACCGATGGCGTGGATTGCATTCATGTAGCTTTGGTAGTAGCGCTCGGCATCCGCCATGGTACGCGCACCTTCGCCCAGCATATCGTATGAGTATACGTAGCCTTTTTGTTCTTTTTCTGCGGCGCGGGTAATCGCATCCTGAATGGTTTCACCCATGACGAACTGTTTACCCATGATCTTCATAGCGAAGTTAACAGACTTACGGATCACAGGCTCGCCTAAGCGACCAATGGTGCGCTTCAGGACACCAAATTGTTCTTCTTGTTGTTTGTCACTGTAGTTGACCATTTTACCGGTGACCAGCAAACCCCAGCTCGACGCGTTTACAAACAGAGAATCGCTGCTACCTAAGTGAGAGCTCCAGTCACCTTTAGCGAGTTTATCGCGGATCAGCTGGTCCTGAGTCTCTTTATCTGGCACACGCAGTAAGGCTTCTGCAAGACACATCAATACAACGCCTTCTTCTGATGACAGAGAGAACTCGTTAAGCAGAGCATCTACCCCATTTTGACCATCCTGATCGCGACGGATGTTCAGGACCATCTGGCGGGCTCTTTCCCAGGCACGGCTTCGCGCTGTTACGCCAACTTCTGCCAGAGGCAAAATATGGTCGATAACTTCGTTTTCATCGATGCGGTAAAAATCGCGGATCTTCTGTCTGATAGGACAGGTGGTTGTCAAATCGCCGTTATAAAGCATAACTCAGCCTCATAAAATAAGAGTCAAAAATGATTGTAAATTGAACAGCTTAAAGCAGATGTAGCAAATTGTATGTAAGTACTTGCTATGTGGTTGGCCTTTTAATATAAGCAGGCCTTTGCATAAAGCGTCAATTACGACAATATGATGCGGTCATAGTGCTAACCTTAACACACCTTTAGAGGTGTTCAACTTTTAGCCAGTCTCGCGTTCTAATAAATGGTTTGCCACGAATAAGTCTCTGGTGTGGCGATTACGTCAAATTTCGGGGACATTCTATCGAAAAGACAGCAGAATATGCTGTCTTATTTTTTTTGATTACGGTAAATTTGCGGGTAATTGCCAAGCTGTGCAGAATTTTATGCTGAATGACCACTTCAATTAAAACCCGGGTGCTCGACAGGATTGATTTAGCTATCCTGGATATCCTGCAAAAGAATGCCCGTATTTCCAATGTAAACCTGGCCAAAGCGGTTAATTTGAGCCCCAGCCCGTGTCTGGATAGGGTGAAAAAGCTCGAAGCGGAGGGCTATATTGAAGGCTATGTTGCCAGATTAAATGCCGCTAAGCTGGGTCAGCACCTGGTGGCCCATGTCGAGATCACCCTGAAAAGCTCGACCGAATCAGTGTTTGAAACGTTTAAGGAACATGTACTGGAGCTTCCCAACGTGGTCGCCTGTGACATGGTGGCGGGTGGGTTCGACTACCTATTAAAGATACGGGTACAGGACATGCGCCAGTATCGTGAAGTATTGGGGCAGATAGTTGAGATCCCCGGTGTTGGCACCAATCACACTTATATGGTGATTGAACATGTTAAAGAGGACATGGGAGTTGAGGTGTTGAACTTTCAGTGATAGGCGTTGAGTTGGGCAATATCATTGGGGTTTCATATTTTGTAACAAGCTTTTGACCGCAAGTTAGCTGTAATTAGGAACAGAGTTGTTATTATAAATGAGATAAAATAACAAAACTAACTTGTGAGGCTTATGAAACTCAAGCACCTAGTTGCCGCCATTGCGGCTGTGGCAGCACCGCTGGCCGCTGCATACCAAACAGAGGACACGCGTTTACTGCGCTTTCCTGATATTCATCAGAACAAGGTTACCTTCGTATATGGTGGCGATATCTACATTGCCGACACTAAATCGGGTAACAGCACTCGCCTGACTGACCATGTTGGCTTTGAGACGTTTCCCAAATTCTCTCCCGATGGCAAACGCATCGCCTTTGCTGCCGAATACAATGGTAGCCGGCAAATTTATGTGATTGACGCGGATGGCTCTAACCTGAAGCAGCTGACGTATTACAATGATGTGGGCCCAATGCCACCGCGCGGCGGTTTTGACTATCGGGTTTTTGACTGGACGCCGGACGGCAAGCATATCGTATTCCGTGCCAATCGTACTCCTTGGGGGAAACGCATGGGTCGCCCTTATATGATCCCCGCGGATGGTGGCCTGGAGCAGCCTCTTGCAATCCCTGAAAGTGGTGGTGGTATGCTGTCACCCGATGGCAAAAAGTTTGTATATACACCGATAGATCGTGAATTCAGAACCTGGAAACGCAGCCGGGGCGGTCGTGCACAGGATGTCTGGGTGTATGATTTAGAAAACAACACCTCTGAGCAGCTTACAGATCATAGAGCAACCGATCAGCAGCCAACCTGGGTGAATGACAGTATTTACTTTGTTTCTGATCGCGATTATACGCTGAACTTATACAAGCACCGGAAAGGGAAAGCGCCAGTTAAAATGACTAACCACAGTGACTATGATGTGCTGTGGCCCTCAGCTGGACCTGATGCCATCGTGTATGAAAATGGCGGTTACCTGTATCGTTTTGATGAGGCAACCAAAGCCACTGAAAAGCTGACTATTAATGTGCCAGGGGTGCGTAAGTACGCCATGCCTTATACCAAAAATGTCAGCAAATTCATTGATTCAATGGATGTGTCTCATGACGGTAAGCGTGCCTTATTTACTGCACGTGGTGAAGTTTTTTCAGTGCCAGTAGAGCAGGGCACGACTCGTAACTTGAGTATGACGGACAAGGGTCGTGAAATTTCAGCCAGCTGGTCACCGAATGGCCGTTATATCGCTTACATGAGTGATGTTTCGGGCGAATATGAGATCTATCTAAAAGATCGCGCCAACAATAACGAAGTCACACAACTCACCAGCAACGGCACTATCTGGCGATTTGACCCTATCTGGTCTGCTGATAGTTCAAAGCTATTGTTTGCTGACAAGAACCACACTATGTGGTGGCTGGACGCTAAATCGGGTGAGCTGCATAAAATTGATACCGGTAAATTTGATGACGATGGCATCACACAATATACCTGGTCTCCCAACAGCGAAGATCTGATCTTTGTGAAGAACAATGCCAACCGGTATGCATCGCTGTGGCATTACAACACGCAGAGTAAAAAGCTCAGTCGTCTTACAGATGACATGACTAATGAGCAGAACCCCGCATTCTCACCGGATGGCCAATACCTGTATTTCACGTCAGAGCGCGATTTCAATCTGACTTTCAGCTCGTATGAGTTTGCTTATTTGTATAACAACGCAACCCGTTTGTATGCCGTTGCGGTGAATGACCAGGTTACTTCACTAAGTGCGTTCAGCAGCGATGAAGCGGCAATCGTAAGTGAAGAGAAAGGCAAAAAGGCCGACGACAGCAAAGCAGATAACCAGCTACAGGTTGAGGGCTTTATGTCACGGGTTGTCGCATTACCAGCGAAAGCGGGTAGTTATGGTGACCTGAGTGGTGTGAAGGGCGGTGTACTGACATTGTCTGAAGGCTCACTAAAGCTGATCCCCAACAAACAAGATGGCAAAGTACAAACAGTTGCTAAGGGCGTACAGGCCTACAAGCTGGCTGCTGGTGGTGAACATCTGATTGTCAGGGCTGGCGGAAAATATAGTGTGATTAAGCCCGAAGCCAAGCAAGATCTGAAAGCGACACAACTTGACCTGAGTAACATGGTGCTCAAGATCGATCCGAAAGTTGAATGGCAACAAATGTATGTCGAAGGCTGGCGGACGCTCAGAGACTGGTTTTACGATGAAAATCACCATGGTCAGGATTGGGATGCCATTTTGAAGCGCTATCAGCCTTTGGCCGATGCGGTGGCACATCGCAACGATCTGGATTATGTTCTGAGTGAAATTGCTGGTGAAATCAATGCGGGTCATATTTATGTTCAGTCTGGTGACGAGCCGAAAGCCAAGCGCAAAAAGCACGGTTTATTAGGGGCTCAGATCAGTGCCCACAATTCAGGTTTTGTGCGCATTGAAAAAATCTATCAGGGTGAGAACTGGCATGAAGAGTTCCGCTCGCCGCTAGATGAGCCGGGTGTGAACGCCAGTGTGGGCGATTACATTGTATCGGTGAATGGTCGCGCGGTTAACTCCGTGAGTAATTTCTACGAGCTGCTTGAAAATACTCAGGGGACTCAGGTTGAACTGCGTCTTAATAACACACCAAGCCTGGATGGAGCCTGGCAGGTAACAGTGAAGCCAAGTGCCAGTGAAGGCGGCCTGCGTTACCTTGAGTGGGTTCATTCTCGCATGGCATATGTCGATAAACTGTCAGGCGGCCGTATCGGTTACGTTCATCTACCAAATACTTTGTTTGAAGGTAACCGTGCGATGTTTAAGCACTTTATGCCGCAGACAACCAAAGATGCCCTGATCATTGACGACCGTTACAATGGCGGTGGCTTTATACCTGAGCACATGATTACCTGGCTGGCTCGCAAACCATTGAACTATTGGAAACGCCGTGGTGTTGAGCCAACTAAAACACCGCAATTTGCCCATGATGGACCGAAAGCCATGTTGATCAATGGCTATTCAAGTTCGGGCGGGGACGCGTTACCTTACTACTTCCGTCAGGCGGGATTAGGTAAACTCATTGGTACTCGTACCTGGGGTGGTCTGATCGGTATTTCGGGTAATCCTCGTTTGGTTGACGGTGGTCAGGTAATTGCTGCGACTTTCCGTATTCTGGACAATGAGGGTAATTGGATCATCGAAGATGTGGGTGTGAGCCCGGATATCGAAGTCATTGATCGCCCAGAGCTGATCCACGCCGGTAAAGATCCGTCAGTAGAGCGCGCTGTTGAGGAGCTGCTAAAAGAAATGAAAGCAAATCCGAAGACGCCACTTACTGTGCCGCCAGCACCAACTGAATTTGGCCGGTAACGGCTGCATTAGCTGAGTCTGGACAGTTGTCCAGACCGTTAAAAATGAATCTAAAGGGGTGCAGAGCACCCCTTTTTATATGGGAAATAACAACAATGAAAAAAGTCGTTTTAATCACGGGAGGCAGCCGAGGAATCGGTGCGGCTAGCGCCAAGTTGCTTGCCGGACAGGGTTATCAGGTAGCCGTTAATTATAAATCTAACCATGCGGCTGCTGAACAGGTGGTTGCGCAGATCCGCGCACAAGGGGGCATTGCGGATAGCTTTGCCGCTGATATCTGCGAAGAGGCGCAGGTGGTTCAGCTGTGCGAAGACATCAAATCACAATTGGGGCCTATCTCACATCTGGTCAATAATGCCGGAGGGCTGGCTACTCAAATGCGCGTGGAAGACATGACAGCTGAACGCATTAATCAGATGTTGTGCACCAATGTAACGCCCTACTTTATCTGCGCCAGAGAGGTGCTTAAGCAGATCCGTGCATATCATCAGGCGGACATGTGTGCCATCGTGAATGTGTCATCGGCGGCTTCCTATCTTGGAGCCGCAAATGAGTATGTAGACTATGCGGCAGCCAAAGGCGCCATTGACAGCTTCACGCGCGGCTTATCTCTGGAGCTCGCGTCAGACGGGATCCGTGTGAATTGTGTCCGTCCGGGATGTATCTATACCGATATTCATGCCGATGGTGGTGAACCAGGCAGAGTCGACAGGCTGGCTTCATACTTGCCACTGCAACGAGGTGGTAAACCCGAAGAGGTGGCCAGTGCCATCGCCTGGTTGCTCAGTGATCAGGCAAGCTATGCGACAGGTACCTTTATTGATTTAGCTGGTGGGAAATAGCTTAAAGAGATAGCCGATGGAAGCGAGCAACATAATAAATGAGATAATAACGGGATAAAATGAATGCGTACAGTGTGCTTCTGGTGTTGCTTGATGTGTCTGGCTCTGTTGATTCTAAGCTTTTCGTTGTTGTTCAATTATTGGAAGCAAGAAGCACTTCATGACAAACGCATCATCGCCTTGTGCCAACTGATCAATGTCGCTGATGTATTAAAGCAACGTACCGACAAACTGGAGTTATTAAAAAGGCCAGACTGGCAAAGTGATATATACCCGCAAATTAAGCAGGGCGAATGCCGAGAGCGAGTCGTGCTTTTGAATGGTGCCATGATCGATATCTTTGGGAACAGTTACCTGATAGCCAAAGACGGAGAAAAGCTGATGGTACTATCTGATTTGAGCGCGTACAGCGATGAAATATTGATGAAACATTTTGTTGTGGCGCTCAAGCTATAGGTTGCCAGTGGGAAGGTTTTTGTGGTGCGGAACTGCTTCAGTCATTCTGTAACTAACATGGCTTCTGTGAGGGCTGAACAGGTCCTGGCGCGAGTAACGATTGCCTGGTGAATAGGCTGTTTTGTTACCGACACGTTTGTCCGTTGGGCAAAGTAAATATTTATATTGTTCATTTGTTATCTGTCATGTCTTTCTGTTCGTGAAATTTAATTCATTATTAATTATTTGTTCATTTTCCTGCTTTAGGTATAATCATCGTCTGAATTTTGTTCAGAGAGATTGCCTTCTGTTGCGCTAAGGTAAGTGATATCAGTCAGGGATT